>NZ_DATMXX010000001.1:0-6033 GCF_035561255.1 Sporomusa sp.
ATTATTAGCTGCCGGATTAGTATATATTGGAGACCGGCTGGGAATTGATTTATATTATGTTTCACTTTTGGCATTCGGTTTAAGGATATTCCAAAACCTGGCGATAATTCGTCGATATTTCTTGAAAAAATAGTCGGAAAGCTTCAAAGCCTGTCTAAATATGTTGCGGCTTTGAGGCTTTTCTTATGTAGAGATTTTTTTAAAAAAAAGAGCGAATTTTACCCTTGAAAAAAAGGGAAAATGCTACTTATGTTGAAACTATTGGGAAGAAACATAATACTGTGCTGCGAGGGAGTTATGGATAAAAAAAGTATATTAGCTATTGATGTCGGCACAGGTATGGTCAAAGTGTTGGCTGGAAGGCAAGAAACCGATGGCCGCATAGAGCTTTATGGCAGTGGTGCTGCTCCAACTGCCGGATATGTCAGAGGCGTTATCACTGACGTTAGTGCTTTGGCCTATTCTATCAGGCAAGCGATAGAATGTGTTGTTATGGCAACTGATAGCCACGCTGCAGGATCAGTGTATTTAGGCATTAGTGGCTCGATGCTTGTTGCGCAAAATAGTATGGGCACCGTTGCGACGGCAACATCTGGAAGTGTCACCAACGCTGATGTGGAGCGTGCTTGTAAAGCAGCTGTCTTTTCAGTTGCAAATAGTGAGTATGAGGTATTGCATGTATTTCCGGCAAAGGAAGTTATAACTCAGCTTGGTGCGGCTCTTGAAGTGGAGACTCATATAGTATCAGCTCCTCAAAGCATACTGCAGGGTCTTAGCAATGCACTTAGCGAGAGTGGAATTCAGTTAAATGGAATTGTTGCCAGCGGTATTATGGCTGCTGAGGGAATGAATAAAGAGTTGCCTGGTCAGCCAGCTAACTTCATCTTCATAGATATTGGTGCAGGGGTTACCGATATCTCTATGTATGTGGGCGGCTGCCTATGCTCATCAGCTTCATTACCGTTGGGTGGTGACTACATAACAAATGATTTAATGCAGGGCCTGAGCGTTAGCCGGGCTCATGCTGAGGAAATTAAGCGTTATTATTCGCGACTATCTCCTAATTTACGTAATCAGGGAATAGTCTTAGATTGCAATGACTATGGAACTGTTGACAAACATATTCCTTTTGACTTCTTATATGATATTATTGAAAGCCGGGTAGATGAAATTGTTACTTTAGTCTACAGTTATCTCAAACCACTGCAGGAAGAATATTTAACAAATCAGGGACAAGCTTTTGAAGCGATTTACTTAACTGGCGGTTGCGGAGCGATGCCTAGTGTAGCGACTTGTGTAACCAAGGTTTTTCAAATACATACTGAAACGGTAAAACCCGAAGGTTTGGCTGCTGAATATGTGCATCCTGCCAACACAGTGTGCTATGGGATTCTAAAACACGGTTCCAGAATTTCGGCAAATGAGCCAGTTGCTGGGCGCAGCGCCTGGAGTTTATTGGTTCATAAAGCTAAAAAATTATTGAAAATTTGATAGATATTAAGGGAGGAAAACTTACTAATGCTGGAATTTGATATGGATTTAGATCAATTTGCATCGATAAAAGTTATTGGCGTAGGCGGCGGTGGCAATAATGCGGTAAATCGTATGATTGGGGCTGGCCTGCAGGGCGTTGAATTTATTACTATTAATACAGACGCACAAGCGTTAATTGGCTCAGAGGCTGCCTATCGTATTCAAATTGGTGAAAAATTGACAAAGGGTTTAGGGGCAGGGGCTAATCCGGAAATTGGTGAAAAAGCAGCCCAAGAAAGCCGTGACGATATTATTAAAGTGCTTAAGGGTGCTGATATGGTATTTATCACTGCCGGTATGGGTGGTGGTACCGGTACCGGCGCTGCACCGGTAGTGGCCGAATGTGCCAGAGAGGTAGGCGCACTTACGGTTGGCGTTGTTACCAAACCGTTTACTTTTGAAGGCCGCAAGCGTCAACAGCAGGCAGAAAGAGGGACCGCTAAGCTTAAAGAAAAGGTAGATACGCTGATTACTATTCCTAATGATCGTTTGCTGCAGGTGGTCGATAAACGAACCTCGATTTT
The DNA here is from genome assembly GCF_035561255.1 of Sporomusa sp. GTDB lineage: Bacteria > Bacillota > Negativicutes > Sporomusales > Sporomusaceae > Sporomusa. The sequence goes on from NZ_DATMXX010000001.1 coordinate 2,058, forward strand.
GGATGCTTTTAAAATTGTTGATGATGTATTGCGGCAAGGGGTTCAGGGAATTTCTGACCTTATTGCCGTGCCGGCCCTGATAAATCTTGACTTTGCCGATGTAAAGACCATTATGAGCGATGCTGGCTCGGCACTGATGGGTATTGGTTTTGGCACCGGTGATAATCGCTCAATAGCAGCTGTTGAAGCCGCTATTAGGAGTCCTCTGCTGGAAATGTCGATTGATGGTGCCAAAGGAGTCTTGTTAAACTTTACAGGTGGTCCTAATACCACTTTGTTTGAAGTAAATGAAGCAGCTGATATTATTGCTAAGGCTGCTGATCCGGAAGCAACAATTATTTTTGGTGCAACTATTGATGAGCGTTTTGAAGATCAAGTGCGAGTGACTGTTATTGCCACTGGTTTTGATCCTAAGCCATTGATAAAGGCAAGTGAAGGCAGGCATGAAAGCCCGGTTATCGAACCGTTTAAAGGTCGAGATCTAGATATTCCGGCCTGGATGCGCCGTTAAACACTTGCGATAAGTTCTGACCCGGCTCTTTATTGAGCCGGGTTTTCTGTCTGTTTTTAGTGGTTTCTTTTAGCAAAAAATTACATTATTTTAAAAAAATCCTTGGTATAATTGGCATAGTGATTTTGGCGATAGCATATATTGCTATGTATCAGTTTTTCTCCTGGTATAAAATTCCATGTCAGGAAGGGATGACCAGTGTACATCTACGCTGATATGGTACTATTGATTAATTTTATAATGAATAGTGTCATTTTAGTTTTAACAGCTTATGCCTCAGGCGTTTCGTTCAGATGGCGACGCATATTGCCTGCAGCTTTAATGGGAGGAGTATATTCACTTGTCGGGATTTTTCCGGAAATGGCGGTATTGTATACGATTCCTGGCAAGCTGTTAGCCTCACTAATGATTATCTTATTGGCTTTTGGGCGTAAAACATTAAAGATAACTTTAATACTTGTTGCTACTTTCTTTATTATTTCGTTTATTTTAGGCGGGGCCGTATTGGGGTGGTTGTACTTTGCCCAGGCCGAGGCGCCGCACGCGGTTAACCAAATAATTAGTCTATCCTGGGGTAATTTAGCAATAGGCAGTGCTATCGCGGTTGTACTTATCTTGCTTATCGTAAAACAAATGCTTGGAAGAATGTATCGTCGACAGACTTTTTATCAGGCAAAAATTGAATATGATGGACGATATGTTGAGGTGACAGGTATGCTTGATACTGGTAATGGTCTTTTTTCATTGCTGGGGCGCAAGCCTGTTGTTCTTTTAGATCACCAGGCATCACTTCTCCTGCTTAGCTCGCAAGCAAGGGAATATTTGACTACAAATAGTCCTGATGCGTGGTTGACTAATCTGGATCAATGCTTGGATGCAACATGGTTATCCAGGATAGAAATTATTCCTTATCAGTCTGTCGGTAGTCGGAGTGTTTTATTAGGATTTAGGCCGGATAGTATTACGATCATGACCGAATATGGTCCGGCTCAGACTGCTAATGTGCTCATCGGCATCTATAGTGGTGTACTTTCTGGCGGTAGCGACTGCCAGGCGCTTTTACACCCTGCGCTAATAACCGGGGTAAATATGACAGAGGAGGCAGGGATATGCGCATTACCTGGCCGATAGTTAAATTATATATTAAGCTTAAGGTGATAGCATTTCTTCAACGCATAGGCTGGCTTAAGCCAGATGAGGTATTTTATGTAGGTAGTGCAGAAATTTTACCTCCGCCGTTATCTGGCGATGAAGAAGTATTTTTGCTTAATCGATTACAAAAAGGCGATAAGTCTGTCAAAAGTGTTTTCATCGAGCGTAACCTGCGGCTTGTTGTCTATATTGCCCGTAAGTTTGAGAATACAGGGGTGAGTGTCGAAGACTTGGTCAGCATTGGCACAATTGGACTTATTAAAGCAGTAAATACTTTTGATCCTATTAAAAAGATTAAACTTGCTACTTATGCTTCACGGTGTATCGAGAATGAGATTTTAATGTACCTGCGCCGCAATAGTAAAACCCGGGCTGAGGTGTCATTTGATGAGCCACTTAATATCGATTGGGATGGTAATGAACTGCTGCTATCTGATGTATTAGGAACCGACAATGACATAATCTATAAATCAGTTGAAGAAGAAGTTGATAAAACTCTGCTGTACACAGCTATGAGTAAGTTATCAGGGCGGGAACGGAGAATTATGGAGCTCAGGTTTGGCCTCAATGATGATGGTAACGAGCGCACTCAGAAGGAAGTTGCCGACATGCTGGGGATATCCCAGTCGTACATCTCGCGACTTGAGAAGAGAATAATAAAGAGGTTACGCAAAGAAATTAGCCGGATGGAATAATCCTACGGCTTTTTTTTTTGCCATTTTTATTGTTTGTGGGTTTGGCGTGTTGCCAGTTAGAGTATAAAACCTCCAAGCCATGGCAATAATGCTTGTGTAGGGTAAGTAGTTTTAGTAGCCTGGAAAAACTGGGGAGGTACAACATGATAATCAACAAAGTAGAGATATGTGGTGTAAATACAGCAAAGCTCCCGGTGCTTTCTGCCACTAAAATGCGTGAGCTGTTCGAGGTAATGCAAGCTGGCGAAAGAGCGGCCCGGGAGCAGTTGATTTATAGTAACCTGCGTTTAGTACTTAGTGTAATCCAGCGATTTAACAATCGGGGTGAATATGTAGATGACTTGTTTCAAGTAGGCTGTATAGGTCTAATGAAAGCAATCGACAACTTTGATTTGTCGCAGAATGTTAAGTTTTCTACTTATGCGGTGCCAATGATTATTGGGGAAATCCGGCGTTATTTAAGAGATAACAATCCTATCAGGGTGAGCCGGTCAATGCGTGATATTGCTTATAAAGCGCTACAGGTCCGTGATTCATTAGTCAGCCGATATTCAAGAGAGCCGTCCATTAATGAGATTGCAGACGAACTCAAAGTGCCAAGAGAAGAAATAATCTTTGCCCTTGATGCTATTCAAGAACCTATCTCACTGTTCGAACCGATTTATCATGATGGCGGTGATCCGATTTTTGTTATGGATCAAATTAGTGATGATAAGCATCTTGACTTAAGCTGGCTTGAAGGTGTGGCAATTAAAGAAGCATTGCGAAAACTGAGTGAACGGGAAAAGCATATTCTTACTCTTAGATTCTTTGAAGGTAAAACTCAGATGGAAGTTGCTGACGAAATTGGTATATCTCAAGCGCAAGTGTCGCGATTGGAGAAAGCGGCTTTGGGGCATATGCGCAAATATATATAAGCTTTACATGCAAGTGTTTGGGAGGCAGTAAAAAATGAGGAAAAATTTACAGATAAAACTTATGATAATGACACTGATATTTTGTTTTGTCGCCGGCGGCTGGAGTCTGTTACTCTCTGATGCAAACCGTGGAATACCTGTAATGCCACAACGTGGGGATTATGTTAGATTGCATATTCTGGCTAACAGTGACAGCACTGAAGATCAACGGCTTAAACTAAAAGTGCGTGATGCAGTTATCGCCTATCTAACCCCTTATGTCCAAGAGGTAAGTGATGCCCAAGAGGCCAATAACATTATTGCAAGCCACCAGGAAAATATTATCATGGTAGCTAAAAAAGTATTGGGCGAAAACGGGGTTAATTATCCGGTTGCTGTGCAAATGGGTACTTTTGAGTTTCCTGTTCGCACATATGGAAGTTTAGAGTTACCTGCTGGGGAGTATCAGGCTGTTCGTATTCTATTGGGGCAGGCAGCCGGACAAAATTGGTGGTGTGTACTGTTTCCGCCACTATGTTTTATTGATGGAGCTAACACCGCACTGGCACCGCTGAGCTATGCAAAAGAAACTGAGCAGAAAGTCGATCCTGTTCCTCAAGTCCGATGGAAAATAGCCGAATTATTTAATAAATAAACGATTTCGGCACACATTTGGCCCTTGTCCTTCATATAATTATTGTAGAATCTAGATGCTACATATT
>NZ_DATMXX010000002.1:0-28820 GCF_035561255.1 Sporomusa sp.
AATATGTATAAATACTGTCTGGAATGTCAATATTAGTAGTGTAAATTTTCTCCTCTCCCATAATTGGCGGCCTTCAAAAGCCGCCGCTTTTTTTTGTTTATTTACCTGCAGAATACCATACTGAATTTATCGCCAAACCAGCTCTTGAGGGTTTTCCATACCCTCTCTAAATACTCAGGTGAACAGACTGTCTGCTGAGCGGCACGGCGAGCCTCAAGTAAAATATCAGTATCTCTGATGATGTCAGCAATTTTTAAATCAGGCATGCCATGCTGGGCAGTACCAAAAAACTGGCCTGGCCCTCTTAAGACTAAATCTTTTTCAGCAAGAATAAACCCATCATTAATCTCGGTCATAACTCTGAGCCGCTCAACCGTCTCTTCGTTAGTGCTATCAGATAACAGAACACAATAAGACTTATGCACTCCTCTGCCTACCCGGCCACGCAACTGATGCAATTGCGCAAGACCAAACCGGTCGGCACCTTCGATAATCATAACAGTGGCATTAGGTACATTTACACCTACTTCAATTACTGTTGTGGCGATAAGCGCCTTAATTTCACCACAGGAAAAGGCCGCCATTACAGCGTCCTTTTCCTGTGGTTTCATCTTACCATGCAGCAGCCCGCAGTGGTAATTCTTAAAAAATGTAGACGATAATTCTTCATGAATGTTTACTGCTGACTGGGCTTCCACCTTTTCAGATTCTTCGACAAGCGGGCAGACAATATAAACCTGCCGCCCGGCCTTGATTTGGTCCACGGCAAAAGCATAAACTCTTGCCCGGCGTTCGCTGCCACGGGAATAGGTGGCAATTGGCTGGCGACCGGGTGGGAGTTCGCGAATAATTGATACATCAAGATCACCATACACTGTAAGTGCCATTGTTCGAGGAATGGGCGTTGCTGTCATAACCAATACGTCAGGCTGCCCTCCTTTGGCTTCTAGTCGAGCACGCTGCTGAACGCCGAACCGATGTTGCTCATCAGTTACAACAAGGCCCAAATGTTTGAATTCGACATCGTCCTGGATAAGTGCATGGGTGCCGACAACGATATCAATTCCACCGTCTTTAATATGGCCTAACAACTGATCGCGAGACTTACGGGTAAGTTTACCTGTCAGTACAGCCAGCTTAATGCCATGTGGAGCAAGTAGTTTTGCGAGAGTATGATAATGTTGTTCAGCTAGAATCTCGGTTGGCGCCATCATGGCTCCTTGGTAACCGTTTTCCACGGTTTTGGCCAGAGCTATAGCGGCAACAACTGTCTTACCTGAGCCAACATCCCCCTGTAACAGACGCTGCATCGGTGTGGTGTCTTCCATATCGGCTTTAATTTCGCACAGGGTTTGAGTTTGATCACTGGTCAGTGAAAAGGGTAGGTTGCTTTCTATTTTAGCTATTAATTGAGCGTCAGGAGCATGCTTGATCCCTCGACATCTGTACTTGTTTTTTTGCTTTAGGTATGCCAGGCCGCATTGTAATAAATATAATTCTTCAAATACCAGGCGTCGCCTGGCCTCTGTCAGTGTTTGCATATTTTTCGGAAAATGGATAGTAGTCAGCGCCTGTTGGCGATTCATAAGATTATGCCCGGAGACTATCTCAGCAGGTAGCGAATCCTCCTCAGGTGCCGGTGAAGTCTGGAGGAGTTCCACCGCTTGCCGCGTGAGGGCGCGTAATTGCCATTGGGGAGTATTCTCAGTAGTCGGATATACCGGTATAATCTGTCCAGAGTCAGCATTAAATTCAGCTGCAAGCTCGATATCAGGTTTATTTATTTCGATCGCCTGCAGGCGCCGCTGCACTTTGCCTGAAATAATAAGCTCCATACCAGGTTTATATTTATTTTTAATATATGATTGATTGAACCAGGTAAGCTGGGCCACCCCGGATTGGTCGCGGACGGTAACCTTTACAATCTTAAGACCACGGTGTGATTTTAATTCACCGATGTTAATGATTACTGCCCGGAAAGTTTCATATTGCCCATCGGTTAATTCAGCAATCAGCTTATGGTTACTCCGGTCCTCATAGCGGCGCGGGTAATGCTCTAAGAGCTGACCAACCGTTAAAATACCTAATTTTGCTAATTTAGCCGCATTGGCTGGTCCAACACCTTTTAAAAATTGTATTTTAGCAGACCATAATTTTTGAATAACCATCACCTTACACTTTGTTTGCTCCTGCCAGCAACTCGTTTAATTCAGCCAGTAGAGCCTCAACATCAATATCGTGCATAGTAGCACCAGTTTCAATAGTTTCTGTCGTCGATCCCATACAACCAATACAACCCATACCATATTTGGCAAAAATTTTGCAAGCTTGGGAATGTAAGCGTAGAGCTTCAATTATCGGAGTGCTTCTAGTGAACATAGCTAGCCCCCCTTCGTTTACTTATTTCTAATTTCAATATTATACGCACAATTCCTGCTGATGCACACCAAATACCGGATATTTTATGAAATATCTGGAGAAAATTCGATTTGGCCTTGCATACTATAAGTAAATTGTGCTAAAATAGTCACGTTGAGTACATGAGGATTGTCCTACAGGAGGTGGAAATAGATGGCAAATGTTTGTGAGATTTGTGGTAAAGGTGAGCGTTCCGGCTTCAATGTCAGTCATTCCCACCTTAAAACCAAGCGCACCTGGAAGCCTAACATACAAAGAGTTAAAGCTTTAGTTAAAGGTGCCACTAAACGCGTGAATGTATGCACCCGTTGTCTGCGTTCTGGTAAGATTCAACGCGCAGTGTAACAACCGAGGCAAGCAGTTAATGAAGGACTTGATTAATTCAAGTCCTTTTTTATTTATATGTTCAAAAAACAGCGGTCGCTTGGAACGCTGTTTTTTTGAACATTTTTAATTTGTTGCAAATTGTTCTAAGATGTTGGTAAGCTCCCTGGAGTCAAATTGATATTTTTCATTGCAAAAGTGGCAGCATACCTCTGCTTGCCCTTCGGCAGCCATTGCTTTTATCTCGTCAGCACCAAGGCTGACCAGCATCCCCTGTACCCTTTCGCGTGAACACTGACAATTGAATTTAACATTCAATGTATCATAGACTGTAGTTGGCAGTCCATAAAAGACGGTTTCTAAGATTCCCTTAGCATCTTGGCCGTTATGAACCATCTGCGAAACAGGTGATATATGGCGCAGATTATCTTCCAACTTTATAAGCGCATCTTCTTCAGCACCTGGTAAAGCCTGGATAAAGAATCCACCAGCTGCTAGCGTTGTTGTATCAGGGGCAATCAGTACGCCCAGAGCGACGCTTGACGGTGTTTGCTCTGAAACTGTCAGATAGTGAGTCAGGTCTTCGGCTATTTCACCTGAAACTAGTGCCGCGCTGCCGGTAAATGGCTGCTTGAGGCCGGCAAAGCGGGTAACGTAGATGTGACCGCTGCCTACCGCTTGGCCAACAGCCAATTTACCGTTTTTTAGTGGTAAATCCACAAAGGGATTTCTGACATAGCCGCGCACCGATCCATCAGGGGAAGCATCAGCTACTATTTCGCCGAGCGGCCCATTACCTGAAATTCTGATAGTCAGGTTTTCAGCGGTTTTTAGATTGGCAGCCATTAACAGGGCGCCAGTCATGGTACGGCCAAGTGCTGCGGTGGCCACAGGGAAGCAATCATGACGCCGGCGGGCTTCTTCTACAAGATTGGTAGTAACAGCCGCAAAGGCGCGAATTCCAGGCGCTGTAGCCCGAATTAGATGGTCGTGCATAGAGTTGTAACCTCCGGAACTAGGCCAGTACTTCTGAAGCAAGGGGTTGGCCTGTTGTTATATCTATTATTTCGACTTTATTATCTTTTATCCAGGCAATGGTACTGCGGCCGTCTGGACGCTTGGTCATCCCGGGTGAGCCTGGGTTTAGATAAATAACGCCATTATTCTTTGTCATGTCAGCAATATGGGTATGGCCGGTAATGAAAATATCGGCCTTTAGCCGCAGCGCAAGCTCTTGCCGGGCCTCTTCTGTCGTCAGATTATGGCCATGGGTTACGGCTACTCTTAAGCCATGCAGCATTAGATAGGTGTACGGCGATTGGATGGGCAGCTTAAGCACCATACCGTCAACCGCGGAGTCGCAGTTACCGCAGGCCGTAACAATCGGTACAGGGCAGCTGTTCAGAACTTCGGCCAGTTTTTTGGGATTATATTCGTCAGGAATGGCATTACGCGGGCCGTGATAAAGTACGTCACCAGCATGGATAATTAAATCAGCATCATGGAAATAGCTGTTAAATACTTTTTGCCAGGTTTCCAGACAGCCATGAGTATCACTGATTATACCTACTTTCATATGAACCTCCGCCAAAGGTAAGATTGAGTGTTATAGTCCCTTGATAAGGTTAGCCATCTCGATGGCTGATACAGCGGCGTCAAAGCCCTTATTTCCTGCTTTGGTGCCGGCCCGCTCAATGGCTTGCTCAATGGTATCGGTGGTGAGTACGCCAAATATGGTAGGGACACCGCTGTTTAAGCCGACATGGGCTACTCCTTTAGATACCTCGGCGCAAACATAGTCGTAATGGCTGGTACTGCCTCTGATAACTGTGCCAAGGCAAATGACAGCATCATATTTTTTGCTCATTGCCATTTTTTGCGCGATAAGAGGAATCTCGTAGGCGCCAGGAACCCAGGCAATCTCCATGTTTTCGGCGGTAGCGCCATGACGCTTAAGTGCGTCCAAGGTGCCACCAAGCAACTTGCTGGTAATAAATTCGTTGAACCTTGCTACAATGATGCCGAATTTTAATCCTTCAGCAACTAAATTTCCTTCATAAGTTTTGATATTTTCCATTAGTTTTGCGCCTCCTCATATTGTTTGAGTAAATGTCCCAGTTTGGATTTTTTTGCAGATAAATATCGGTTATTAAATTTATTAGCCAGTATTTCAAGCGGAACCCGTTCGGTAATTGTTAAGCCGTAGCCTTCAAGCCCGATCCGTTTCCGGGGATTATTAGTAAGTAGCTTGATGCTGGTTAAGCCAAGATCTGCCAATATTTGGGCACCAATACCATAATCTCTGAGATCTGGGGCAAAACCTAACAGTTCATTGGCTTCGACAGTGTCTTTACCTTTATCTTGCAGTGCATAGGCACGAATTTTATTGGCTAAACCAATGCCTCTTCCTTCCTGTCGCATATAGAGCAGTACGCCGCAGCCTTCTTTTTCAATACGTTTTAAGGCATGAGCCAATTGATCACCGCAATCGCAGCGTAACGAGCCTAAAACATCGCCTGTCAGGCATTCAGAATGAACGCGTACCAATACAGCCTGTTTATTGGTAATATCGCCTTTCACCAGAGCGATATGGCATTGATTATCTAACTGACTTTCGTAGGCAATAAGCCTAAAATCCCCGTACTTAGTTGGTAGATTAGTTTCTGCTGCCCTGGTGACAAACCGTTCGTGTTTTTTGCGATATTTTATCAGGTCAGCAATGGTAATCAATTTTAGATCATGTTTTTTCACAAAATCCATTAGTTCCGGTGTCCGGGACATTGTGCCGTCTTCATTCATGACTTCACAAATTACGCCAGCCGGATATAGGCCGGCCAGCATGGCCAAATCAACAGCCGCCTCAGTGTGGCCTGTCCGTCGCAGCACGCCACCTTCGCAGTACCTCAGCGGAAAGATATGACCAGGCCGTCTGAGATCGCTGGCAACTGTCTGGCAATCAAGCACTGTTTGTACAGTTATGGATCTTTCGTGAGCTGATATGCCGGTCGTCACTGATTTGGCATCAACAGAGACTGTAAAAGCAGTGCAATGATTATCTGTGTTTTCCAGAACCATAGCACCAATACCAAGCTCGTCAAGTCTGCTGCCTATAATCGGCATGCAGATAAGGCCGCGGGCATGAGTAGCCATAAAGTTGATGGCTTCAGGTGTTACTTTTTCGGCGGCCATAATTAGGTCACCCTCATTCTCCCGGTCCTCATCATCGATAACCACAACAATCTTGCCATTTTTTATATCTTCGATAGCCTCTTCAATAGTGTTGAATTTCATATAGAATCCTCCGTTTCGTTGCCTAGCGGCATATAACAAAGCTTAAAATGCAAACCCGTGCTGTTCGAGAAATCCGCGTGTGATCTTATCAGTTGGTTTGGTATCTGGTGCCAAACCAAGCAGTTTCTCAACATATTTGCCAATGATATCTGCTTCTAAATTTACTGGTGCACCTGCTGGTTTAAGCCCTACAGTAGTTAGGGCTGCAGTATGCGGAATAAGCGAAACCGTAAACCAGTCTGGACCGCAGTCGACAACAGTCAGGCTTGTACCATCAATTGCAATAGAACCCTTACTGATAATGTAGCGCATGACTTCGGGTCCGGCACCAATTCTGACAATAACAGCATTATCATTTTGTTCTTTGGCTAAGATCAGGCCGACTCCATCAATATGACCGCTGACAATATGACCGCCGAGCCGGTCACCGACCCGGAGTGTACGTTCCAGATTGATGGTATCGCCTGGCTTAAGTCCAGACAGGGCTGTTCGGTCAACCGTCTCCGGCATGACATCGGCGGTAAACCAATCCCGGCCAAAATCAACGACTGTGAGACAGGTTCCGTTAACGGCAATGCTGTCACCAACTTTAACATCTGACAGCACTTTGTTGCCAGCCACAGTCAGGCGCACAGATTTGGTTCCCCGTGCTATCTGTTTAACTTTGCCGAGTTCTTCCACAAGTCCGGTAAACATCGTGTCCCTCCCGTCCGGCTATGTAGCCGGTAATTAATATGTCAGTACCAATTGATTCAGACGTTATATCCTCAAGCATGATCGCTTGATCTACGGCGGGGATGCCCATACCCCCTACCGGACTAGGTGCATTGATGCCACCAATTATTTTCGGAGCAATGAAGCAGTGTACCTTATCTATTAGATTGGCTGTAAGTACAGAAGCGTTAATGGTAGCGCCGCCTTCAATCAGGATACTGGTAATACGGCGTTCTCCTAATATTTTAAACAACTGGCGCAGGTTGATACCTGTGGGTGTTTGTTCAAGGGTTAGCACTTCAATGCCTCTACTGCTCAGAGCTGCAATCCGATCTGCCGGTGCTTCCCTGCTGGTGGCAATAATTGTTTGTGCCTGGCCGTCTGTCACTATTTTGGCGCTTAATGGGGTGCGGGCCATACTGTCGACAATGATCCTCACCGGATTTTGGCCACCCTCCGGTAAACGGGTTGTCAACTCAGGATTGTCCGCAAGCACTGTACCGATACCTACCAGGATGCCATCATAGGTATCTCTAAGTCTATGGACATGTTCTCTTGCCGCCAAACCGGTTATCCATTTAGAATGACCGGTATAAGCGGCAATTTTGCCGTCAAGTGATATGGCTGTTTTGAGAACACCCCAAGGCATTCCTGTAACAATCCATTTGATAAACACTTCGTTGAGTTTGGCTGCTTCTGGTGCCAAGACACCTTCGACCACTTCAATACCAGCTGCTCTCAGCCGGTTGATACCATTGCCGGCAACCAGCGGATTAGGATCAGTCAGGGCAACAACGGCTTTCTTAACACCGGCCTGTATCAAAGCATCAGCACAGGGACCTGTCCGCCCATGATGAGAGCATGGTTCAAGAGTTACATAGATAGTGGCATCTTTTGCTAACTCGCCTGCCTGAGCCAAAGCATGAATTTCAGCATGTGGTGTGCCGGCTTGGCGATGCCAGCCCTGCCCTACGATTCGTCCCGCATTTACGATAACAGCACCCACCAGCGGGTTAGGACTGGTACGGCCTTTGGCATACTGAGCAATAGTCAGGGCCTGTTGCATGTAGTATTCATCCATAGAAGTCCCCCAATATCGATAGGATAAAATAAAAAAACTGTTGAGTAGCTTTGGGGCTATCAACAGTTAAATAGGCAAATTTAGGAAATGCCGTCATGGCAGAACAATACGCCTTTTACCATCCAGACTATACTGTCGGCTCTGGAGTTACACCAGATCAGCCGTATAACGGCTCGCGGGCTGTACCGCCGGTCAGGAATCAAAAGATTTCTCTTTTTCACCTTGCCCCAAAGGCTCACTATGTAATTATTTATTAGCTACTTCATATGTTACCATTAAGCGGCAAATTAATCAAGCCCCACGGATTGCCTTAATTGCTTCAGCTATATTGGGTGCACCATACACTGCTGAACCGGCAACTAGAATATTGGCGCCGGCGGCTGTTACCTCACGGGCAGTAGCGGCGTTAATGCCACCGTCCACCTCAATATCAACGGTAAGTTTGCGGGCAGTAAGCATATCTCTTAACCGGGTAATCTTATCGATAGCACCTGGGATGAACTTTTGTCCGCCAAAGCCTGGATTAACACTCATGATAAGCACCATATCAATATCACCGAGCACTTCTTCTACAATGCTTAGCGGTGTAGATGGGTTTAATGATACGCCTGCTTTTTTGCCTTGTTCTTTAATAGTTTGAATTAGGCGGTGCAGATGTGGCGCAGTTTCTGCATGAACAGTAATAATATCGGCTCCTGCTTTTACAAACGGTTCGATTAAGTCCTGCGGATTGGTAATCATTAAATGAACATCAAAAGGTAGTTTGGTTACTTTACGAATGGCTGCGATAACCGGTGGACCAAATGTTAGGTTAGGTACAAAATGGCCGTCCATAACGTCAATATGTACCCAGTCGGCCCCCGCCTGTTCAATCTTAATTATTTCATCGCCTAACCGTGAAAAATCAGCAGACAAGATGGATGGAGCAACCTTAATCGGATGATTCATCTAGTACCCCTTCTTGCTTTCTCTAATTTCAGTCAGTATCTCAAGATAGGACTGATATCTTTCCGGATGGATACGGCCTTCAGCCATTGCTTGTTTAACAGCACACCGTGGTTCCTTGTAATGGAGGCAGCTGCTGAATTTGCACTCCGGCGCGATCCTGGATATATCAGGGAAGTAGTCCATTAAATGAGCTTCTTCGATATCGTTAAACTCCGTGAAGCTAAACCCTGGAGTGTCGACGACAAAACCCCCGCCTGTTACAGGCAACAGCTCGGCAAACCGCGTAGTATGTTTGCCACGGCCAATCTTATGGCTGACTTCACCTGTCATGAGCTCTAAGCCCGGCTGAACGGCGTTAAGTATTGTAGATTTGCCAGCGCCTGAAGGACCGGCAAATACTGTGATTTTATCATATAGAAGCGCATGCAGAGCATCAATACCTGTTCCCAGCCGGGCAGATACAGCAAGTATTTTATAACCAACCTGCTCATAACGTTCTGCCAATTTTGTTACTGATTCTGAGTCTGAAAGGTCAATTTTATTAATACATAAGACGATTTCAAGCTCGGAGAACTCAGCAATAACCAGGAATTTGTCCACTAAAACAGGGTTAATATTAGGATTAACAGCGGCAAAGGTTAAAACAACCTGATCAACATTGGCTACCATTGGGCGTTTTAGCATGCTGCGCCTGGGCAGTATTTCCTCAATGACGCCTTTATCCAGGCCGGTTAACGTATAGGTAACCTCATCCCCTACAAGGAGTGAAAAACGTTCCTTCTTAAACCGGCCGCGCAGATTGCAGGTTACAAGCTTACTGCCTGACTGTATATAGTAGTAACTGTTATAGGCTTTTACTACAATACCTTTCAGCACATGGTAGGCCTCCTATATTGTTTGTTCCTGTAATAATTTCTCGCTTATATATACCTGAACGCGAACCTGACCGATGCCTTCTACTGTTTTCTCTACTCGTTCGCCAGGTTTATGTGTACCCTCATAGACAACGCGGCGCCCATTGGCATCTGTTACGACAATTTGCAAGGGTTGACGGGTTGGGCCATCAGGTATTGTTATTTGAACCATTGCTCTTTTAACAGCCCCGGGTACGCCTTTGGCGACAGAAAAGTCGATGGCCGTACCTTCAGCTACTTCAGTTGCTGGGGGCGGATTTTGGCCGATAATGGTTCCAGGTGGATATTTGTCATTAAGAGTTTCTGTTACTTTTCCTTGTTTTAGTTTCATGCTTTCCAGTTGGGTAGTAACAGTACTCAATAGTGATCCCTGGAAATCAGGGAGTATCACTTTTTTAGGACCAGCCCCTTTGCTTATAACAATGTCAATGGCTGTGCCCTTAGTGATTTGTGCTGGCGGCCGGGGATTCTGGCTGATAACAGTATCCTGAGGAGTATCCTCGGCGAATTGTTCGTCAACCCGGCCTAGTTTTAGCCCGGAATTTTTAATCTGCAGCTCAGCATCACGGCGATTAAGTCCGCGTAAGTCGGGGACTACAGTCACCTCGCCACCTTTGCTAACAATGACCGTGATGGTTCGCTGCTCTTTAACAGTTGTCCCAGGCTCTGGTTGTTGGGAAATGACATAGCCTGCCGGGACTTTGTCGCTAAAGGCATCAGAAACTACCACACGAAGGTTATTGCTAATTAGAATATTGCGGGCTGTATCTACCTGTTTGCCGACAATGTCCGGTACTGTAACCTCATTTAAGCTCCAGAATTTTCCAAAACCTAAAAAAGCGGCAAGTGTTGAAGAGATTAAAAGAAAAAGTAATATCCCCCACATCCAGGACTTATTAAATTTTGATCCGGACGGATTAGGCGTGGGGGGATGGGCTTGCACCGGTTTGATCGAGTTCTCCGGGTTTGCCGATGGTGTTATCTGTGGTAGAACCTGTGTGGGGAAGTCATTGCGGGACAACCGGCGGGTGCTGTCATCCCTGAGATAATGCTGAGTTAATTTAAAATCGGCAGTCATTTCACCGATATCACTAAATCGGGCTGCAGGATCTTTAGCCATCGCCTTAAGTACAATTGCCTCAATGAGGGGCGGTATGTCCGGATTGAGTTCGCGGGGCGGTTTAGGCTCTTCCTGTAGATGTTTCAAGGCAATGCTTATAGGGGATTCACCGCTAAATGGCACATGGCCTGTCAGCATTTCATAGAGCACGACACCGAGAGAATAGATATCTGATTTAGCTCCCACGGCAGCGCCTTTGGCTTGTTCGGGAGAAAAATAATGAACTGATCCGATAATTGTGCCGGAGTTAGTCATCGTGGACGAAGTAACTGCCCTGGCAATACCAAAGTCAGTTACTTTAATGCGGCCTGAACGGGTAACCAAAATATTATGCGGTTTAATATCACAATGTACCAAATTATTCTGATGAGCGTGTTCAAGTGCTTCCGCTATTTCGATGGATATCCGAACCGCAGTTTCGACAGGTAAAGGCGCTTCTCGTTCGATTTTATCCTTCAGCGTTTCGCCTGAGATATACTCCATAATAATATAATAGGCTTGTTCATCAAGGCCAACATCATAAATATTGACGATATTGGGGTGAGAAAGTTTGGCGGCTGCCTGCGCTTCACGCCGGAACCGGCTTACAAACTCCTCATCGTCGGTAAATTGTGAGCGAAGTACTTTAACGGCTACTGACCGATCAAGCAGCTTATCGTGGGCACGATATACATCGGCCATTCCCCCGCCGCCAATACGTTCCAGTATTGTGTAACGATCATCAAGTGTGCGATTGAGCATTAATTCACCCCCTTAACGTAGTGCCTGTACTAAGACTTCGTGAGCTGCCGGAGCGGCGATACTGCCGCCAGAACCGGAGTTTTCAATAATTACGGCTACTGCAATCTGCGGATTGTCAGCTGGTGCGAAACCAATAAACCAGGCGTGAGGAGAGCCATGCGGGTTTTCGGCAGTGCCGGTTTTGCCAGCAACCTCTATGCCTTGAATTGCAGCTTTATTTCCTGTTCCTTCTTTAACTACAGTGACCATCATACGGGATACTTGATTAGCAAGTTTAGCTTCTACTGGCGACAGCCATTTTTCCGGTGAGGTTTCACTAATTACTGTTCCATCAGGTGTAGTAATTTTTTGTACTAAATATGGTTTCATCATAATTCCTCTATTGGCAAAGGTTGCTGCCAGCATGGCCATCCTTAGTGGTGTGACCAGAAGGCTGCCTTGTCCAATACCTGTTTGGGCCAAATCGCCATCGCCTAGTTTGCTGAAATCCGGCAGTTTGCCTGGATTTTCCAAGATGTCGCCGCCAAGCGGCTGAGAAAAGCCATAACGCTCAAAGCTCTTGGACATTTTGGTACGTCCCAGGTCCAGCGCTAATTGGCCAAAGGTTACATTACAGGATACTGCCAGGGCTTCTTCCAGGTTAAGTTTTCCATGAGCCCTGTTACCAGACTCAGGCAGTACATAATCTGGCCCGATTTTAAGCGCTCCAGTACAATTAAACTCGCTCTTGCCTGTAGCAATTTGTTCAGCTAATGCTGCTTCGGCTATAAGTACTTTGATAATTGAGCCTGGTGGATATAAGCCTTGTGTCGCTCTATTAAGGAGTGGGCTGTTCGCAGCTTGCGAAACATTATCCCAGTTGGCGTCAAGGCTGCCCGGGTCAAAACTGGGGCGGCTGATCATGGCCAAAATTGCGCCAGTTTTTGGTGATATGACTACAATGGCACCACGGTTAGCTCCAAGGGCCTGATAGGCAACCTTTTGAAGTTGTGCATCAATTGTAAGTGTAACATTGTTACCTGCGCTATTTTTAAATAATTGGCTGATAGCACCTAATTGGTGCTCAGGATTTTTCTGCCCGGACAGATAGCCGTCATAGGAGCTTTCAATCCCGGATTTGCCATATGTAAGGCTGTCATAGCCGACTATATGAGCAAATAATACATCATAAGGATATTCTCTTTTGTATTCCTCTTGGGCCGTCGGTTTACTTAAGGCAACTATTCTGCCATGGCTGTCGGTGATTAGGCCGCGCTCGACTTTAAGGGCAGCCTTGGCTGTGCGTCGATTAAGCGGGTTAAAGCTAAGACTATTGCTTTCAACAACCTGCAGATAGGTTACATAGCCAAGCAGCGTAACCAGCAACCCAATAGAAAACAGTGCTACCTTATGGATATTCCGGCGAATAGAATGATCTTGCATGGTTTTATTGCTCATTGGGCACTGTCGCCTCCGATATGGCAAATAACATACCCAGCAGGATAAAGCTTGAGACCATTGAGCTTCCGCCATAGCTAATGAGCGGCAGGGTTATACCGGTCAATGGCAAAAACTTAGTTACTCCGCCAATTATAAGAAAAATCTGAAGCGCTGTAAGGATAGCTAGTCCACCGGCAAGCAACATCGTAAATGACGTCTGCGATGTCAGTGCTGTACGGAAGGCCCTATATACAATAAGTATATAGGCAATGATTATGGCAGCTGAGCCGGCTAATCCCAGCTCCTCTCCGATAGCAGCAAATATGAAATCGGTATGCACCTCCGGTATGGTATTAGGATAACCGAAAGTGAGACCGCTGCCCAGGATTCCGCCTGAGCCGAAAGCAAACAATGACTGGACAATCTGATAGGCACGCCCGGTAGGATCAGTCCAGGGATCAAGCCAGATGTCAATACGGACCTGGACATGAGGAAACAACAGGTAGCAGATAGTAGATCCTACAAAGAACAGCCCAAGAGCTATTACAACATAACTAAGCCGGCCGCTTGCCATATAAGCCATAGTTACTGTAGTGCCGAAATATAACAGTGCTGAGCCAAGGTCACGTTGAACAATGAGCATGGCCATTGTTAACCCCCACAGCGCCAGCAGCGGTGCGATAAAACGAGGATGCGGCAAGACAAAGGGACCATAATGCCTAGTTGCAAAAGTTAAAAGTTGTTGCCGTTCGCTTAAGTAGGCAGCTAAAAATATGATAATAAATAGTTTCGCAAACTCAGACGGCTGAAATCGGATTGGGCCTAAAATAACCCAGTTTTTGTTGCCGCCAATATCTACGCCAAAGGTGATGGTGATTAATAATAGTGCGATGCCTGTTATACCGCATAAATACTTATATTTTGCAACTGCTTCGGCCTGACGAAAAACAAATACAGTAGTGGTAAATGAGATTAGTCCTGCCATCATCCACATAGCTTGTGGAAAAAACAAATCAGGTCGAAGCCTTAAGATAATTGTTAACCCAATGGATGCTAAAAATACGGCCAAAGGAAATAGCACCGGATCTGCGCTGCCTGCAGAACGGCGAATGACAACAGCCGTCATCATCCACAGAAAAATTAAGCAGGTGATTACTCCCAGGCCCTGGTAACTAAATTGATTATTTGTTAACGTAACTACGAGATAGCCGTTTAGCAGCACCAGGCCAGCCAGAACCAGCAACCCCAACTCGGTCAATTTCGTGTGATTCATGGCTAATCCCTATACTCTACAATAATTGCAGTAATATTGTCGTAGCCGCCTGCTTGACCAGCCTGTTCGACGAGTTTGTTAACAACTTTTTGCGGATTCTCATATTGTAAACAGATGCTAAGGATATCTTCCTCAGACACCATGTTCGTTAGTCCATCTGTGCATAACAGCAAACGGTCTGCAGGTTGTTGCAAAAACCTGCCTGAATCCACAGCAATTGCATCACTGGTACCTACTGCTCTAGTCAAGATATTTCGGTGAGGATGC
Organism: Sporomusa sp.; assembly: GCF_035561255.1. Taxonomy (GTDB): domain Bacteria; phylum Bacillota; class Negativicutes; order Sporomusales; family Sporomusaceae; genus Sporomusa. The sequence goes on from NZ_DATMXX010000002.1 coordinate 14,511, forward strand.
ACTAGCGCCTCCTCAGGTGTGATACTGCCACTCTGCACTAATTCTCCAACCAGCGAATGGTCGTTAGTTATCTGAAGGAGTTTATTTTCCCTGATCAGATAAAGCCTGCTATCACCTACATGTCCCCAGTATATGTCAGACCCGTCTGCATATACCGCCGTAACCGTAGTGCCCATACCCAGGCATTCGCTTTTAGCCTGCGACATCTGATAGATAATAGTATTGGCCTGAATAATTGCCTCTTTTAGATTATATTCCCAATCAGATAGCTCTCTGCAATTTTTAATATACTCTTGGATGGTACTGGCCCCTAGGTTGCTGGCAATTTCTCCTGCAACATGGCCGCCCATGCCGTCGGCAACTACAAATAAGTGCGGCGGCGAAAAAATGAAACTATCTTCATTGGTTTTACGTACCATACCAATGTCTGTCTGTGCAAATGCCAGCATGGAAGTCACCTCTCAAACTTAAGAGTAACTGCCCCGATTTGTATTACATCGCCGTCCGCCAGAGCAGTCTCTTCTTCAATCCGTTGACCATTGAGCAATGTACCGTTAGTGCTGTGTAGATCAGCTATAAGGTACGTTTGTTTCGATTTAGATATACAGGCATGTTCGTGGGAAACAATGGTATCATTAATAATTAAATCATTATCTTGACTGCGCCCTATGGTTAAGCTTTCTGTTATAGGATAGACAGTTTGTGTCAATAGAGCTTTGCTATCATCGATAACGATCAGTTTAGCAGGCCCATTCACCGTAGTGCTCTCCCCTTGCTGAAAGAGAACCATTGGGGTTTGCGGCGTCACTGCAAGTTTCGTTAAATCTTTAGCTGCAATCATCACTACACGGTATAAAAAATAATAGAGCAGCAGGACCAGACTATACTGCAAGGCCATTACAACAATACTGAACAAATGTATTTTAGCAGGCAATTCACTTCACCTCATATAAAATTACAGTATTGCCTACTTTTATTCTGTCACCGTTTTTTAGTAGTTTATGAGTAATGCGATGGCCATTAACATAAGTTCCATTAAGACTTTTGGCATCATGAAGTACATGACAGCCGTCTTCATAAACAATATATACGTGTAACCGCGAGGTATTCATGTCTGTTAGCGGTAATTCATTTGTGTTTCGGCGGCCAATATTGATTCTGTTTGTGGTACAGTCAACTTTGAGACCAGCATCAAGCCCCTCGAACACTGTCAAAAGTCCGTGCAGGAGCTGCGGCGGGGAGCACTCCTGGAGAGCAGGATCGAGTTTATCAAATACCCTGGTATCGCTGGCCGCGCTTTCCGCCTGATTGCAGTGTTCTTCATAGGGGGCATCCGTAAAACTTGATGTGACCCGGAACGCTTGTTTAGCCAGCTTATCATCAGCAAAAAGCTCGATTTGGGGGCCGCCAGACATGGTATAGCCTTTACGCCGACTCTCTTCAGACAAATAAGCTGATAATTCACTACATACGGCTGAAGCATAGGGATCCAGCCGATCATAGTCTTCGCGGCTTAGATATACCGAATAATGATTAGGTACATAGACATGGGAAACCCCCACTGTACGCTCATCTTCCATCATTCGCCCCAAATGCTTGGCAATCTCTACCGGCTGTAACCCGCTGGTAAATTGCTTATTAAAAAAGCCTTCAATATACTTTTCAAAAAAGTTTTCGATATTGCGGACAAACTTCAACTTGTAACACTCCCGCTATTATTGCGTAAATTAATAATTTATAAACTTAGTCTAATTATACGCGATATCGCCAGGCTAGTCAAAATTAACCATTATTCCGATAGTATTTTATGCCGCAGTTGGCCACATGCGGCGTCAATATCTGTCCCCATCTCCCGTCTGAGGGTGACATTAAGATGTTCGTTTTTTAATAGTTGCTCAAACCTGCTAATATCTGACGGTGCCGGGCGGAGCAAGCCCCGTTCAGGAACCGGGTTGATAGGGATTAAATTAATGCTGGCTAGGTGCCCTTTGAGGAGCATCGCCAGTTCGCGGGCATGTACCGGCTGATCGTTGATACCGGCAATCAAGGTATATTCGTAGGTAATTCGCCTGCCTGTGATTTGGGCGTATCTACTCCCGGCCGCTATCACCTGCTCAAGTGGATAGCGCTTATTGACAGGCATAAGCCTGGTTCTAAGCTCGTTATTGGGCGCATGCAAGGAGATCGACAATGTAATTGGAATCCCTTCGTCGGCTAATTTGTTGATTTCGGGAACAAGTCCTGCAGTGGACAGTGTTATGCTGCGATAACTCAGGTTAAGGCAGTAGGGTTCATGGATGAGTCGAATAAATCTCATAACATTATCGTAATTGGCCAAGGGCTCGCCTGATCCCATGATCACAATGGAATCGATCTTATGCTCTTCTTGTTTTAATAATTCATTAATATATAACACCTGGGCCAGGATTTCACCACCAGTGAGGTTTCTGGCCAGTCCGCCCAGTGTTGAGGCGCAGAAAGAACAGCCCATGGCACAACCTACCTGGGTAGAAATGCAGACACTATTGCCATAGTGCTGGCGCATGAGAACAGTTTCAACAGCCATATCATCAGGAAATGCCAGGAGAAATTTACTCGTTTTGCCGTCCCTGGAGTGCTGGGCGGCCTTTTGGCTAAGCTTCATAATGGTAAAACTATTACGAAGCTTAGTGCGCTGGTCTTTAGCCAGGTTAGTCATTGTGTCAAATTCACGTACCCCATGTTTATACAGCCATTCAGCAATTTGTTTACCGCGGTACGGCTCAAGGCCCAGCGGTTTCAAGGCCTCGGCGGTTTCAGCGGCAAACAAGCCAAATAATTCGGTTTTTGCTGGAGTTATCATAATAGATACCGCCTTATTTCTGCCGTGTCATGCGAGCTATGAAAAAACCATCTACACCGTCGGTGTGCGGCCAAAACTGCAACATCGCATCTGGCCGCTTTTGGCCAGGCAGGTATTGACCTGCTGTTTCCAGGACAAACATAGGCTGCTCCTGGAGAAATGCATCGACAATATTCTGGTTTTCTTCAGGCTCGGTCGTACAGGTACTATAGACCAATACACCACCAGGTTTTACACACTGGGCGGCACTGGTTAAGATGGCTGCCTGCAATTTGGGTAAATCCCGCAGGATTTCTTCCGTTTTACGCCAGCGGGAATCAGGCTTACGCCTGATTACACCCAATCCGGAACAAGGGGCGTCAACAAGGACTCTATCAGCCTTAAGCGAATACAAGCTATCTAAATTGACAGCATCAAGTGCCTTGGTATCAATATTGGTTAAGCCAAGGCGGCTGGCGTTTTCTCTAGTCAGAGTCAGCTTATGTTCATAAATGTCGGTAGATAATACCTTGCCGGTATTATTCATGAGGGTGGCAATATGGGTGGTTTTACCGCCGGGAGCGCCGCAGGCATCAATAATAAACTCGCCAGGTTGAGGATCAAGGATATGGGCTACTAGCATGGAACTCTCGTCTTGTACCTGAAAAAGGCCTTCTTGCAGTGAGGCAAGGGTGCTTAGGCCCGGGTGCTCGTAACATACTATACCTTCTGGAGTCCAGTCGGAGGCCTGGCACTTGACTCCCTCGTTTTTCAAACGCTGTAGGAGTTCAGTACGGTTAGTTTTAACTGTATTAGTGCGTATCGACAATGGCGGATTATTATTATTAATCTGACACAATTCTTCACATGCAGTGGCACCCAGGCGTTTAACCCAGCGGGCAATAAGCCATTCGGGATGAAAGTACTTAAGGGCCAGATATTTTATAGGTTGTTTGTCCTGGTCAGGGTAAACTATTTTTTCCGGGCTGCGGGCGGCATTTCTCAGAACCCCGTTGACAAATTTGACGGTACCGGCATGTCCATATTTCTTGGTCAATTCAACTGCTTGGTTACAGGCCGCAGAAGCAGGAACTTTTTCCAAAAAAAATAATTGGTATATACCTAATCGCAGGATATTTCTAATAATAGGCGCTACTTTAGTAAGCGGACGGCTCAGGTAGTTACTAAGCATCCAGTCCAAAGTAGCGCCGGCTTTGACGGTACCGTATACCAATTCAGTTATAAACCGCCGGTCTTGATCAGAAAGCTGCCCTAGGGACAGCTGACGGTTTATCTCGCGTGTCAGGGCAATATTAGCATAAGCACCATTTGTTTCGATGTCATTAAGTATTTTTAGTGCTATTTCCCTGGCGTCAAATTTTTTTACATTCATATCGATGCCACCATCTTTAAAGATTTCGTTACTGAGTGTTTGTTAAAAAGCTTTGAATAGCCTCTTCAATTTTTGCGAGGTCAACCCGTGTATTGCAGCAAGGCCCGAATGGCCGGCTGTTGAGGACGCCAATTACAGGTAAAGGAAAAACATCCTGGATGCCGCTTGTTAGGTCACGTTCACAGGCAATAGCCAATACGGCGTGCGGCCGGATGCTTTTTATCACCTTTCTAGCCAAGGTACCGCCAGTCACGACTGCCAGGTGGACACCATAGTTATTGGCCAGTGTTACTAAATCACCAATTTGGCATTGACCGCAGTGGTGGCAGTTGGACACATTACGCGTAATCTTATGGGGGCAGGTTTCATGCTGGAGGCAGTGCGGGGTCATAATTAGCAGTTTGGCTGGCTGTACCGTGATGTTTTTTTGTTTGATTAGGTGGTTACTCACTTCGATAAAAGAACGTTCAATCCGTTCTTTGTCAACATCAAACAATTTCCCGATGCAGATGGCGATAGGAAACAAGAGGTTAATGGCAGACCAGGCCAAACCCTGAAAAATTCCAGGTGTTCTAAATCCAAGAATTGCCAGAAGAATACCTGTAACACCGCAGGCGGCGGCTAGAATAACTGCTGCCAGCAGTGTTCCTAGTAACAGGGGTAAATAGCTGCTAATATTAGTTAATCCGGGTAAACTGACAACCCACAGCCCGTAACTGGATACAATTGTCAAAAACAGGCTAATGAGAATCAGCGCTAAAAAAAGTCGTTTGCGGGGCCTATGTACTACATCAATCATATTTGCCACCTTCTATTCAAATAGGTTGCCTACGGTCAGGCAATAGCCGCAAACACAGTCACTTGCCTTCATTCGTCGTTTAGATTCAGGCTGTACCTCAAGTAGTTCTATGGTTCCCTTACCAGTCCCGACAACAAGCCCTTCTTTGGTTATTTGCACAACGCGGCCTGGTTCTGTACAAGGCTGTGACTCATCATAAACATTAGTCTTCCAGATTTTCATTGATTTATTTTGAAAACTGCAGTACGCTACCGGCCAGGGATTGAGTCCACGCACCAGATTGTGGAGGGCAACTGCCGGCTGGTGCCAGTCAATACGTTCGGTAGCCCGGTCAAGCATTCGGGCATAAGTAGCCTCAGCCTCGTTTTGCAGGTGACGTGGCGCATGGCCGGCTGCTATTTGATTTAAGGTGTCTGCAAGTACCGCAGCGCCTAAATCTTTGAGTTTATCGTGGAGGCTGCCAGTTGTGTCTGTGGGCAGGATTGGCAGTTCGGCCTTTAAAATCATGTCACCGGTGTCCATACCGACATCCATATACATAGTGGTAATCCCAGTTATCGTCTCTCCGTTAATGATGGCCCAATGAATAGGCGCTGATCCTCGATATTGGGGTAATAATGAGGCGTGCACATTAATGCAGCCATAGGCTGGAATATCTAAGATTCTCTTAGGGAGGAACTGACCAAAAGCGACAACAATAATTATATCAGGAGCGAGTGCGGTTATCTGGTTGTAGAAGTCATCTGTCCTAATGCTCTCAGGCTGCAAAACCGGTAAATTATATGCCAGCGCTGTTTCTTTAACCGGTGAATTAGCAAGCTTCTGACCGCGGCCTTTCGGACGGTCAGGCTGAGTGACAACAGCGGTTATATAATAACCTTCTTTAACCAGCATTTCTAAACACGGTACAGCAAAATCCGGTGTCCCCATAAATAATGCACGTAATTTTCCCATTCTATTACCCCTTGCGCATGGTTTTGGCTAATTCAATAAATAAAATACCGTTAAGATGATCTATTTCGTGCTGTAGAGCACGGGCCAAAAGACCTGAGCCGTTAATCTGAATTTGCTTGCCGCTCCTGTTTAAGGCCTCTACGGTAACTGTAGCATATCTTTCAACCTCACCACACATACCGGGGACGCTTAAGCAACCCTCTATACCGGTTTCACAGCCTTCTTTGGCAACAATGACCGGGTTAATGAGCTCAATTAGGCCTTCACCAACATCGATAACGACGATGCGTAAAGACACTCCGACCTGTGGCGCGGCTAACCCTACGCCATCAGCGTCATACATGGTTTCGGCCATATCATTAAGTAAGTGTCTAATTTTGCGGTCAATCCTGTCGACAGGCACTGCCAATTCTTTTAATATCTTGTCGCCTGCTTTTCTAATTTCCATTACCGACAATGTGTATACCTCCTCTTACCTATCAGACCATTAGAAAAATTTTACCATAGTTTCTTTTGTCGGGAAAGTAGCTAGCTCAGACTAAAGAACATTAACCGGGTCAATGTCGACTATGATGTCGCGGCGACAGGCTATACTTAAGATGGCTAGCTGGTGGGTTACTTTGGACAAAACCTGAGTTTTTATGAGGATATTAACACGAAAGACATCTTTTATTTTATTAACAGAAGCCGGAAATGGACCAATAATTGAAGTATCTGCCATAGCTAATGCCTGAGTAAGCTCTGCTGCCAATTGGTTAGCATTACGGTGAACAGTTACCTCGTCAGCGGCATGAACAGTTATTTTTACTAAATTTGCGTAAGGTGGATAGTTTAACTGATGGCGGAAGGAAATTTCATTTTGATAAAATGTCAGATAATTATGGTCTGCGCCGGCGGTTATGGCATAGTGTTCCGGGTTATAGGTCTGCATGACTACCCGGCCGGTTTTGGTGCCACGCCCGGCCCGCCCAGCCGCCTGAGTCAGCAGGGAAAAGGTTTTTTCAGCTGCGCGGAAATCGGGTAAATTAAGGGCAGTATCTGCCGAGATAATGCCAACTGCCGTTACATTGGGGATGTCATGCCCTTTGGCTACCATCTGGGTGCCGAGGAGAATATCATACGTTCCGGCGGCGAAGGCAGACAGTATCTTGTCATGAGCCATTTTGCCACCAGTAGTGTCCTGGTCCATACGCACAATTCTAGCTGCCGGGAATGAGGCGGCCAGCGCCTCTTCTACCTTTTGCGTACCGGCGCCAAAATAGCGAATATAGCGGCTGCTGCATTCCGGGCAGGTATCGGGTACGGTGTGCCGTTCTTGGCAATAATGGCAGCGCAAAACGTTAGCCGGGGCATGATAAACCAGCGAGATGTCACAGTGGCGGCATTTGAGAACATGGCCGCATTCACGACACAGGACAAATGTAGAATAGCCGCGACGGTTAAGCAGGATGATGGCCTGTTCGCTTTTTGCTAACGTTTCAGTCAGCATATCCTGCAGGGCCTGCGAGATGACGCTGCGGCGGCCTTGTGCCAGTTCCTGACGCATATCCACAACTGTAACCGCCGGCATCGGTGTATTGTCCACCCGCTTATTCATAGGAATTAGTGTATATTCCCCTTGGAGTGCCTTGTAATAGGTCTCAACGGCAGGTGTAGCACTGCCAAGCACAACAACAGCTCCGGCCAGTCTCGCTCTGGCTAACGCCACCTCCCGGGCATGGTAGCGGGGTGTTTCTTCCTGTTTATAAGTAAATTCGTGTTCTTCATCTATGATTATTAGACCTAGATGGCTCACTGGGGCAAATAATGCCGAACGGGCGCCAATGACAATTCCAGCGTGGCCTGCCTGCAGACGGCGCCACGCATCATGCCGTTCACCTACAGCCAGTTTGCTGTGCATGACAACAACGTCTTCGCCGAATGCAGCTTTGAAACGGGCGACAATTTGGCTTGTCAGCGCGATCTCCGGCACTAAGACTATCGCCTGGCGTTTAAGCCGCCTTGCCTCGGCGACTGCCTTGATGTAGACCAATGTCTTACCACTGCCGGTAACACCATGGATTAAGAATGAGCTGTGAAGTCCGGTGTTTATTGCCGGTACAATTAAACTTAATGCATGAGACTGCTCCGGTGTCAGGTTGACTTCAGGCGATCTCAGGCATCCTCCGGCGTAGCTGTTCCGGAATAATGGTACACGGCGGGTAGTGATGAGACCCTGCTCTGCCAATTTTTTTACAGTATCCTGGGTAATACTGAGGTCGCGTAATTGAGTGGCGCTGAGCTCGTCCTTCGTATGTAACAGCGCGCTGAGCAACCGGCGTTGTGCTCCCTTGGTTTTGGGGAGGTTTTGCTCAATTTGCGCGGCTGCTTCCCTGCTTACAGCTAAATTAATCAGTGTTGTTTCGTTGGCCTTACCACGTTTGCTTACCGTGTCGGCATTGACAATTAGTTTATGCTGTAAAAAGAATTTTATCATGGTGTCCGGGTTAATTGCCAGTTTAGCAAAGTCAGTTAGTGTGACAGGGCCATGTTCATATATGTAGGTAAGCGCAGTACGATACTCTTCCGGTTTATTGCTTAGTAAAGCGGCGGTCTGCTCAACATCAACGCCGTCAGGAGCTTGATATGCCTTTTGTGTTTTAATACCGGACTGACCGGGAATAAATAGCCGCATGGCTTCACCCAATGAACACAGATAATATTCACTTAGCCATTTGGCTGTTTCCAGCATATTGCTGTCAAACCAGGGATAATCATCTAAAACATCCAGGATGGGTTTTAAGCCTTCAGTGTTTTCAAGTGCCAAGCCAATGATAAAGCCTTCAACCTTACGGTTGCTAAAAGGTACAAGAACCCGTGAGCCCACTCCAATACCGGGTAAGTGGGCGGGAATAATATAAGAGAATGGCTTATCAAGGCTACGGGTCGGAATATTGACAATAACCTGGGCAGTATTTGACATGTTTTCACCACTTATTCGAATAAAGAGAAGGGGACTGTGCAGTCCCCTCTTTAATTTTAGTTATATATTCGCTTTTTAATTGTCAAATACCTGCTACCGGTTTTCGGGGTAATGAGCGGCCATTTCCCATTCAAGCCCGGTGTCCATCGGCAAACGCTTAAAAAAACGTTTGGTACGGTGTCTTCGCAGCGGCGAAAAATGGAGCTTCATTAAGCGCACTTCCTAACCCTGGATGGAGTAGCCAAGTGATTGTAAGGTTTCTTCAATATATCCGCTAGAGGTAATTGATTCGTCATGGTTGACCGCCACTTGATGGGAAGTTAAGTCCACCTTAACTGAGGAAACACCGTGAAGATGGGACAATGTATGCTCAATACGATCCCGGCAGTGGTCGCCTTTGAGGCCCCCAACACGGTAAATGGATTGTTTGGTATTTTTCTGTGTAGCCAACGGAATACCCCCCTTTTTACTGAAGTGAATGTCCAGCATTGTTAGTATTACCATTGGTCGATAATTAATTAGTTATATATTAGCTTCTTTACGCAGAACCTCAGCTTTGTCGGTTTGTTCCCAGGGCAGGTTAACATCAGTGCGGCCAAAATGACCATAGGCAGCAGTCTGACGATAGATAGGACGCCTAAGATCAAGGGATTTAATAATACCCGCCGGCCTTAAATCAAAGTGTTTATTAATGAGTTCGACAATTTTCAGCTCAGCAATCTTAGCTGTACCAAAAGTTTCCACCATTACAGAAACCGGACGGGCAATACCAATGGCATAAGCCAACTGAATTTCGCATTTGTCAGCTAAGCCTGCGGCAACAACATTTTTGGCTACATAGCGGGCAGCGTAAGCAGCCGAACGGTCAACCTTTGTTGGGTCTTTGCCCGAGAAAGCGCCGCCACCATGCCGGGCCATACCACCATATGTATCTACAATGATTTTACGGCCTGTTAAACCGGCATCACCTTGCGGACCACCGACTACAAAGCGGCCGGTAGGATTGATGTAATATTTTGTTTTGGCATCTAAGAGCTGCTCAGGAACGATGGGGATGACAACTTTAGCAATAAGGTCTTTCTCAATTGTTTCACGGTCTACTTCCGGGCTATGCTGAGTAGAAACAACGATGGTGTCGATACGCACTGGTTTGCCATCCTCGTACTCAACAGTGACCTGGGTTTTGCCATCAGGACGCAGGTAACCGAGTTCACCGTTTTTGCGGACTTCAGACAGCCTGCGCGCCAGTTTATGGGCTAAAGCGATGGGTAACGGCATATATTCGGGGGTTTCGTTGGTGGCATAACCAAACATCATGCCCTGATCACCTGCACCAATTGCTTCAATAGTATCCATGTCGCCCTGTTTGGCTTCTAAGGCCTTGTCTACCCCCATAGCAATATCCGGTGATTGCTCATCAATTGAGGTCAGCACACCACAGGTTTCGCCATCAAAACCATATTTGGCGCGAGTATAGCCGATATCCTTGATGGTTTCCCGGACAATTTTGGGAATATCTACATAGCAAGTAGTAGTAATTTCTCCCACTACATGCACAATACCGGTAGTTACCAGTGTTTCGCAGGCTACCCGGGCTGACGGGTCATGAGCCAGAATAGCGTCAAGAACACTGTCAGAAATTTGGTCGGCGATCTTATCAGGATGGCCTTCAGTTACAGATTCAGATGTAAAGAGCACACGTTTTTTTTCCAAAATAACAATCCCTCCTAGTTTGATCTAAAAAAGAAAAACCCCCGCAAGGGAGGCGTGATTTTTCACTCCCATCTTACGGTCTTGCCGCCGGAATTGGCACCGTTTTCAGCAGAATACTGCTAAATGGTTGCCGCGGTTTCATCGGGCCAGTCCCTCCACCACTCTTGATGAGTATAAGATATTCAATTTTCACATCAGAAAAATTTTAATCTAATTTTGAAAAAAAATCAAGTAGAATTTGTCAGCATTGCACATATTTTGTCTATAATAATCTCTGCCACCTGATATTTACTTTGCTGAGGCAATTCTTCCACCATACCGTCTTTGTGGATAACCTTGACAATATTAGTGTCAAGGTTAAAGCCGGCGCCAGGTAATGTGACATCATTAGCAACAATCATATCAAGATTTTTGTTAAGCAATTTTTTGTGGGCGTGTGCAATAAGATCTTCGGTTTCAGCTGCAAAGCCAATCAATAGCTGCTGCTTTTTTCGTTGGCCTAACTCGCGCAGGATATCCGGGTTTTTAATGAGATTCAGGGTTAGAGTGTTGCCGGTTTTCTTTATCTTTTGCTCAGCCGCCAATTCGGGGCGATAGTCGGCAACGGCGGCCGCTTTAATTACAACATCAACAGTGTCAAACTCAGCTAAAACCGCAGCGTGCATTTCTGCGGCTGTTTCTACCCGTTTTATGGTAACGCCAGGCGGTGAGGGTAACGCTGAAGGGCCGGAAATTAGAATAACCTCGGCACCGCGGGCAACTGCAGCCTGGGCCAGTGCATAGCCCATTTTGCCGCTGGAACGGTTGCCGAGATATCTGACAGGGTCGATGGGTTCCCGCGTGCCAGCGGCAGTAACCAGCAGGCGTTTGCCGGTCAGTTCATGTCTGGTATGTAAGAGAGAAATTAAGTTTTCAACAATTAATGCTGGTTCTGGTAAGCGGCCAGGACCTTCGACCCCACAAGCTAACATGCCGGTGGCAGGTTCAATAATATGATACCCCAAGCCCTTCAATTTTGCTAAGTTTTGTTGAGTAATCGGATTAAGAAACATATTCGTATTCATGGCTGGTGCCAGCACAACGGGTGCTGTAGTAGCCATTACTGTAGTGGTAAGCATGTCGTCTGCAATACCGCCTGCTATTTTGCCAATGATATTGGCTGTTGCCGGAACAATAATAAATAAATCTGCGCGAGAAGCCAGTGCGATATGTTGAACATTCCATGTTTTAGGTTCTTCCCACATGTCGGTAATTACCGGATTACCGCTTATCTCGCGGAAGGTAAGCGGCGTGACAAATGCAGTGGCGGATTTGGTCATAATGACATAAACATTATGACCGGCTTTTTTTAAACGACTAACAACGTCTACGGCTTTATAGGCTGCAATACCGCCGGAAACTCCCATGACAATAGTATGACCTGCGGACATTGTCTCCTCCTATTTAATACCAGTTTTGGTGCGTTCGTACGTAATCTTTCCTTGGGCAATTTCTTCCAGGGCAATTGTTACCGGTTTGTTGGATTTGGATTCAATCAAAGACGGCTTCCCATCCATAATCTCTCTGGCCCGTTTGGCAGCAAGTACTACCAGTGTGTATTTACTATCAACTTTTTGTACTAAAACATCTAAAGACGGATTAATCATTATGTCTCCCCCTAGCCTATTTACTTGAAGGTGCCACGTGCTCGGTACATATGCATTTTGAATGGTAGAGGCTATCAATTAAATCGGAATTACGTTCTGCCCGAAATTTTTCGGCCGTAATTATGGTTTCAATTCTTTGTACAGCTGCAGCTACCTGGTCATTAACCACAATATAATGATAATTGTGCGCTAGTTTAAGTTCACCGCTTGCACAACTTAAGCGATTTTGGATTACATCAGGACTGTCAGTACCGCGTTTATAAATTCTATCAGCCAGTTCATCGAGTGAGGGAGGGACAATGTACACATAAACACCTTGCGAAAAATTATCTTTTACCTTCATGGCTCCCTGGGTATCAATTTCCAATACGACATCATAGCCGCATTTTAGCTGATCCAGTACATATTGGCGTGGTGTTCCATAGAAATTTCCGTAAACTTCGGCCCATTCCAGTAACTCGCCATTCTCAATCATGGTTTTAAATTGATTTTTGCCAGTGAATAGGTAGTTTACCCCATCTACCTCTCCCACTCGCGGCGGGCGTGTAGTGGCTGATATAGAGTATTTCAGACGGGGATTGCTACGCAGCAACTCACGACAAATAGTCCCTTTACCGGTGCCTGATGGACCGGAAATAACAATCAAAATTCCTTGCTGCGCCATAGGCAATCTCCTTTCAAATGGTTATTCGGCAGCTTCATCACTGGTATCTTTGCTGGTTAGACGGTGGGCTACTGTTTCTGGCTGTACAGCCGATAAAATGACATGGTCGCTGTCAGTAATGATAACTGCGCGGGTCCGACGTCCATATGTAGCGTCAATAAGCATCCCACGGTCACGCGCTTCCTGGATAATCCTCTTGATGGGAGCAGATTCTGGGCTGACAATAGAAATAATCCTATTTGCCGATACTATATTGCCAAAACCAATATTAATCAATTTTATATCCATTAAGACTCCTCCTATATGTTTATAGGCTATAGACGTAAGCTCCTATATTACTCTATGTTTTGGATTTGCTCTCTGACCTTCTCAATCTCACTTTTAATTTCAACGACCACATTGGCAATTGTGGAATCGTTTGCTTTAGAAGCTATAGTATTTGTTTCCCTGTTAATCTCTTGGACAATAAAATCAAGCTTTCGGCCAACCGCTTCAGGTGCTGAAACAGTCGCCTTAAATTGTGATAAATGGCTTTTTAATCTTACAATTTCTTCAGTAACATTAGTTCTATCAGCAAATATAGCTGTTTCCTGGAGCAATCTGGTTTCATCAGGTTCTGACCCTACCGCGGCTAACAGCTCCCGCATGCGGTTTAGCAGTCTCTCACGGTATTCGACAAGGATTTGTGGCGCCCGCTCTTCCACAGTGGCGATATAAGTGTACAGTTTGCCAACCCGTTCTAAGAGGTCTTGCTCAATATTAGCTCCTTCTGCCTCACGCATTTTCATGAGATTTATAACTGCTGAATTAATGGCCGATGCCAGCTTAGGCCACAGTTGCTCAACGTCTTCTGCTACTTCCTCCACTTTGAGCACATCAGGGTATTTGGAAAGGTGAAAGATATTATCGCTGGTAGGCATTTCAAAAATACCGGCTAATTCTCTCATTGCATTATGGTAAGCCATTGCCAATTCTTTGTCAACCCTTACTGTCCGTTTCTTTTCACCATATTCATCGACTGTGATAAAAGCGTCTATCCGTCCGCGTAAAATTGTATTGGCAATACCGCGGCGGACTTTGTCCTCAAGACTGCCTAACGCTTTGGGCAGTCGAATAACAATCTCGTTATACCGGTGATTTACTGCTTTAATCTCGACAACAATCCGATGGGTCGAATCAATATATTCACCCCGGCCAAATCCGGTCATACTTTTTAGCACGAAAACGGCACCTTCCTTTGCGTATGGTTATTATTGACGAATAATACAATTTTAACCCGTAGATTTTTACTGTTACTTCGCTTTGCCCGCCCTAAATCCCTTTTTACCAAAAAAATAAATGGAGATATACTCCATTTT
>NZ_DATMXX010000003.1:0-19686 GCF_035561255.1 Sporomusa sp.
GTTAAAAGGAGCTATGCTAAAAACTAATTTTTAACAAAGCTCCTTTTATTAACTTGCATTACTATCATGTAAGACCTGGGTAAGACGATCATTATCTGTTCACTTCAGGTGAATTATGTCTAATTTGCAGGATTTTTATGTTCTATTTGGGAATGTATAAAGTAGGTAGCAACTTTAGATAACGGAGGCCCTTTATGTCGATCTTGTCAAAATTCATTCAATATTATAAGCCTTATCGCTGGCTGTTTTTTACCGATTTGGCCTGCGCCTCGGTGGTTTCCCTGGTGGATATCACCTTTCCCCAGATTCTTTACTTTCTAACCCATGGTGTTTTTACCCGGAGTGCGGCAGAGATTAAGCAGGTGCTGGGTCTTGTCGCTGTCGGCATGATTGCCCTGTATGGCATTCGTTATGCCTGTCAGTATTATATTACCACCTGGGGACATATTATGGGCGCGCGGATGGAAAGTGATATGCGTCAGGATCTGTTTGACCATTACCAGCGGCTGTCTTTTTCTTATTATGACCGCAACAATACCGGTGAGATGATGTCCAAGCTGGTGTCCGATTTATTTGATATTTCCGAGCTGGCGCATCATGGGCCGGAGAATGTTTTTATCTGTACCTTGAAGATTATCGGCTCTTTTGCCTTGCTGATGTTCCTTAATGTCAAAATGACCTTGATTCTCTTTGGGGTTACGTTGGTTATGATCTTCTTCAGCATTTATAAAAACAGAAAAATGAAAGCAGTTTTTATGGATAACCGGCTAAAGATTGCCGGGGTAAATTCGCGGGTTCAGGACAGTCTGTCCGGGATTCGGGTTGTAAAATCATTTGCTAACGAAGAGTTGGAACGGGAAAAATTCTGCAGCAGCAATCTGCAGTTTCTGGATTCGAAGGTGAACAGCTATCGCATTATGGGGAGTTTTCATGCCGGTAACGGTCTTTTTCAGGGATTATTGTATACAGCGGTGCTGGTCAGCGGCGGATTTTTTGTTGCCGACGGCACACTGCAGGTTGCCGATTTGGCTGTATATGCGCTGTATATCGGGATTTTTATGAATCCCGTTGATGTGTTGATCAATTTTACGGAGCAGTTTCAAAAAGGGTATTCGGGCTTTAAACGGTTTATGGAGGTCGTTGGCACAGCGCCGGAGATTTTAGAAAAACCGTCTGCTGTGCCGCTGACAGATATCAAAGGCCAGATCACTTTTCAGGATGTCTCCTTTCGGTACAATCAAAATAGCCAAGTGCTGGACGGTGTGAATATCAACATTGAGGCCGGTAAAACAGTGGCCCTGGTGGGACCTTCCGGCGGCGGTAAGACAACCCTTTGTTCCCTGTTGCCCCGCTTTTATGATGTAAGCGGGGGCGCTGTTCTGATCGACGGTACTGATGTGCGGGATGTTACGCTCAAGTCCCTCCGCAATGCTATCGGCATTGTCCAGCAGGATGTCTATATGTTTGCCGGCACAGTGCGGGACAATATCGCCTACGGCAAGCCGGCTGCCACCGATGAAGAGATTATTGCGGCAGCGAAAAACGCCAATATTCATGAGTTTATCATAGGCCTTGCCGACGGGTATGACAGTTATGTTGGGGAACGGGGCACCCGCCTTTCCGGAGGGCAAAAACAGCGGCTTGCCATCGCCCGTGTATTCCTGAAGAATCCACAAATCCTGATTCTGGATGAAGCCACCTCGGCGCTGGATAACGAAAGTGAACGGTATATTCAGGCCTCGCTGGAACGTCTTTCGAAAAACAGAACCACAATTGTGGTAGCTCACCGGCTCAGCACCATTCGCAACGCCGATGAGATCATTGTCATAAACCACAACGGCATTCAGGAGCGGGGAAATCATGGCGAGCTGTTGGCCCAAAACGGCCTGTATGCCAAATACTATCATATGCAGTTTGAAGGCTTGGATGATCTGTAATTCTGAAAAACACACTATTACCCACACATCCCCTGGGCTTAAGCGGTTAAAGACAGCGTCTAATGGTTAACCTGGAAGACGTAACCACCGTCCCCGTGTCTTGGGGCGAAAACCCGCGATTCTGCGGGTTTCTTTATTGTGCCGGTTTAAAGGGTAAGGATATTTTATTTGACTACAAAATCGAACAATAACTTAACGAGACCTACACCTATAACTGCTATGATACTATAGCGCCACCGATCCTTGGTGCCTTTAGCCTCAGATCTTGTTTTTGTCTCTGTCTGATTAATTTTTAATGCCCCAACATCGATTTTTATTTGGGTGATATCATCATTTAGTTTCGTCACCTTAATATCGAGGTTATCGATTCGCTTATCGATTCTTTGGTCTAAAGCGTCTATTTTATCACCTAATTTGAGAACTAGATTGTTTATAAGTTTTTCGTCGGGGCTAGACGGAATATTGACTGATCGATTCTGGTTTTTTATGGTAGCTTCAATCTTGTCTAATTTTTCAAGAATTGAAGCATCTACCGGTCCCCGCCGTACATAATCATCGTTTACCGCTATGGTATCCACCCCCTGTTCTGCTGCTCTACTATATAATACGCATGATTATGTGAAGGGTGCTTATTATCTTCCGGGGATGGTGGCAGGGGTGTTTTCTGTTTAATATGAAAATTTAGGCATATTATACTAATTATATTAAATTAATGGTATAATAGCGTAAATATTCCTGATACTGGAGTAGAATATATGTATATCAGCCTTAAGATAGATAATATCAGCAAAAGATTTGGTGAGCGGTTACTTTTTTCAAATATCAGTGCCGCAGTAGCTAGTGGCCAGTGTCTGGCAGTAACAGGAGATAACGGTTCTGGTAAGTCTACCTTGCTTAAAATCATTGCCGGGCTGGTCCGGCCAAGCACAGGCCGGATTAACCTGACTGTAGACAACAGCCCCGGCGAGCAAACCGCTTATACTGGTCTTATATCACCCGATATAGCGATGTATGCGGCGCTTACGGGAATCGAAAACATCATCTTCTGGACTAAGCTGCGCGGGAGGGCTTGTTCCAGTGCTGAGGCCGGGAATCTATGCTGCCAGGTGGGGATCGGCAGCGCTGGTTGTGACCTGGCAGCCACTTACTCCACAGGCATGCGGCAGCGGCTAAAACTGGCGGTGATTAAAGCGATTAATCCGCCGGTATGGCTGCTGGATGAACCCTCATCCAACCTGGATGCCGGTGGCAGAATCATGGTAAAAGAGCTGATTGCAGACGCAGTCAGACAGAATATTGCCATCATCCTAGCGACCAATGAGGGTGAGGAGGCTTTATATGGCAATAATAAAATTGAGCTTTCGTAGCTCGGTATGGGCTGTTCTGGCCAAAGATGCAGTATGTGAGATCAGAACCAGGTATGCTGCCGGCGCGCTGGTTATGTTTGCGTTAACAGCGCTATCGAGTGTCAGTATGGCAATGGCCGGAGCAGCTTTACCGCCTGAACTGGCTGCCGCGCTCCTGTGGGTTGTCCTGTTTTTCTGTGCGATGGCTGGCTTAGCCCGGGTTTTTGTCCAGGAACAGGAAGCAGGTACTTTGCTGGGGCTGCGGTTATATGCCTCTGGCCAGGCTGTCTTTTTCGGTAAAATGCTGTTTAATATGGCTCTTTTAAGCGGCTTGACCTGTCTGGTGGTGCCATTGTTTTCCATGTTCTTTGCTGTTGAGATCACGGAGTGGCTGCCGTTTGTTGCCGTACTGGTATTAGGCTGCGCCGGTATCGCGATTGTGTCCACCCTGACAGCCGCTATGGTCATGTATGCACAAGGCAAGCATGCTATCTTTACCGTACTTACTTTTCCGGTACTGCTGCCGCAGTTTTTAAGTGTAATCAGCGCGACCGCCCGGATATTATCAGGCGGTGTACCTGAATTTAGCGAGTGGGTGTTTATGGTAGGCTATGACGCTGCTGTTGTGGCTGCCGGCATACTCTTGTTTGACTACCTTTGGCAGGATTAGGAGGATGTATGAACCTTAGCATTGTCGCATTATTAATTGCAGGTTGGCTGGCGGGGGTGGTGGTTGCCGTGTTTTACCTGATACCGCCTGTGGCTGGATTGGGTTACCTGGCCCGGATTGCCTTTTTTCACATCCCTGTTGCCTGGGTGTCGGTACTGGCTTTTCTGGTGTCAGCTATTGCCGCCGGACAGTATCTTAGAACCCGCAGGCTCTGGTATGACTGTCTGAGTGCCTGTTCAGCCCGGTTGGGCCTGGTATTTTGCCTCCTGGCCACAGTGAGTGGGGCTGTTTTTGCCAAGTTGACCTGGGGGGCCTACTGGAATTGGGACCCGCGGCAGACGACCGTGTTTATTTTACTGCTGATTTATGGTGCCTATCTCGCACTGCGGCTAGCCCTTGAAGAGGAGGAACGGCGGGCGGCAGTAAGTGCTGTGTATGCGCTGTTATCCTTTTTGACTGTACCCTTTCTGATGTTTATTATCCCGCGCAGCTACTTTTCCCTACACCCGGAGCCTGTGCTGAACAGTGCCGGCCAGGTCGCTATGGAGCCGGTAATGCTATATGTACTGCTGGCTGCTGTGGGCGGGGTGACAGCGCTTTATGCCCTGCTTCTTACCCGTAGTGTTGTCAGAACCACGGCGCAGTCCGGAAAGGGGCTGCCACTATGAAAAAGTACCGTCTGATTTGTCTGGCTGTGATTGCCGGCTTTATTGCCTATAGCGTTTTTGTATTCCAGAGCTCAGTTACGCCCTATGTCACCTTTTCTCAGGCGAAAAGTGCCAAAAGTGCTGTCCAGGTCAAAGGAACGTTGGCTGCTCCCAGGATAACACTTACCGAAGGTGGCAGATCAACCCAGTTTATGCTGCGGGATGATGCCGGAGAAGAGGTGTCTGTGGTATACCGGGGCGCCAAGCCTGAGGGACTGGATGAGGCCACCGGTATTGTGGCTATTGGTAAATACAGCAATGGGCAATTTCTGGCAGACAAGCTGCTGGTTAAATGCCCGTCGAAATATCAGGGGAGTGTGAACAAATGATTGGCTATGGCGCAGTGGTGTTAGCGCTGATTGTTACCTTGGTTGCTGCTATCTGCTATTCAGCAGCGGCAAGCTCCAGGCAAACAGGCAGGCAGAGTTTGTCTGGCAATGCCCGGCTGCTGTATTGTTTGTCAGCCGGGTTGATTGGTGTGGCGGCTCTATTCCTGTTGTACTTACTCTTAGGCAACAGGTTTGACTATGCCTATGTTTTTAGTTACTCGTCGCAGGATTTACCGCTGGCCTATAAGGTCTCCGCTTTCTGGGCCGGACAGGAAGGGTCATTTATGCTCTGGCTGGTGTTTCATGGAGTTTTCGGCCTGATGCTTTTACGCAAACCAGGGGCACCAATACCGGTTATGGCCGTGTACAGCCTGATACAGGCAGTTCTGCTGGGACTGCTGCTTGTTAAGAGTCCATTCATGATGCTGGCTGAACCACGCCTGGATGGTGTTGGCCTCAATCCGTTGCTGCAAGACCCCTGGATGGTGATTCATCCGCCGGTTCTTTTTCTCGGCTATGCAGCACTGGCGGTACCATTTGCCTATGGACTGGGGGTGATGCTGACAGGACGTCACCAGGAATGGCTTGACGCGGCATCGGCCTGGACACTGTTGGCATTGTCAACCCTGGGTGCCGGGATGTTTATCGGCGGTTTCTGGGCCTATAAGGTATTAGGCTGGGGTGGCTACTGGGCCTGGGACCCGGTTGAGAATTCCTCCCTGGTTCCCTGGCTGGCTGCCGGGGCACTGGTCCATCTGTTAGTTATGGCCAAGGTGCGGGCCGGTGCTGTTAAACCGGCCTATGCCGGGGTGATCTGCAGCTTTATCCTGGTGCTTTATGGTACGTTTCTTACCCGCAGTGGTGTGTTAAGTGATTTTTCCACCCACTCGTTTGCAGATGAGGGCATGGGGGCCCTTTTGGGCCTGACGGTACTAGTGACTGCGTTTGCTGCTTTTGTGCTCTATATCATTAAATGGCCTGGCATGCCGTCCGGGGAGTTGTACTCCCGGCCGGCCAGCCGGGAATTTGTCCTGGCGTTTACGGCACTCATTCTGGGATTTTTGGGTGTGCTGGTGTTGGCCGGTATGTCTACGCCGCTTGTTACCATGGCCTTTGGCAGTCCCAAGAGTGTAAGCAGTGCCTTTTATAATAATGCCACCTTGCCGCTGGCGGCAGCCATCGGGGCTGCGCTTACCGCCGGGCCGCTGCTTAAGTGGGGTGGTGGCTCTTATGGCGGGATCAGGCAGTATTGGTGGCTTGGCTTGTTTTTGGCAGCCGGGCTGGCGGTTGCCGGCTGGCTTGGATTGCAGCAGCCGCTTTTTGTTGCTGTTCTGTGTCTGACGACAACGGCTGTAGCTGTTAATGCTTACGCAGCGTTTACCCGCATTATGTCCAGGTCAGCTGCCTGCAGCCATATTGGCGTGGCGGTCATGCTTGCCGGCATTATTGCCTCCGGTGCAGCCAGCCAGTCGGCAACGGTGGCTTTTGTCCAGGGCCAGCCGCAGAACGTATTTGGGCAGCAGGTCAGTTATACTGGAACAGAGGACGATCTGAGAGGAAAGGCAGTTTATAATGTCTTTCAGCTGGGGACTAATGAGGTTGTCCGGTCTGTAACAAAGCTCAATAAAGAGGGGATGCCGGCAGCCCGGGAGCCTGGCATTTACCGGGATATATTCTCAGATATATATATTACGCCTATTGTACAAGAAGAGGTCGTCGGGCCTGAGCTGACGCTGGTTAAAGGACTGCCGCTTTCCCAGGATGACGTAAGCCTGAATTTTATTAAATTTGCTATGGCTGGTATGGATGGAACCTCGGAAGTGCGCGTCCAGGCCATCATTGAGGTGACTGCCGGGGGACAGACTCAGCAGGTAAAACCTGAACTTACCAACAGAGAGGGACGGATTATTGGCTCGACAGTAACTGCTTTTGAGCGGTATCAGCTGCATATAACCGGCATTAGACCCGGCGAGGGCAAGGTTACAGTTGAGTTTATTGATAATAAGGCAGCGAAACTAGCCGCCGGGCCGGAGCAACTGACAGCAGAAGTCAGTAATAAACCGCTCATCAATCTGGTGTGGCTGGGTGCGGTTCTGATAACTGCCGGAACTGGCTGGGCCGGGGTGAAAAAACTGGCCGGCCACAGTCAATTATTACAAAGGGGTCAAAGTCCTGCTGTCAGGACTAATAGTAGAACCCGCTACTAATTTTATAGGGAGGGGATGCTTTTGGATACTGGTCAATACCTTAACCGTAACGCTTTGAAGATTGCGCTGGCAGTCTTGGCGTTTGCGGTGGTGGGCATGCTGGTTGGCGGTGCTGGATATGCGTATGCTGACAGCCCGCAGTTCTGTGGCTCGTGTCATTCAATGACCGAAAGCGCAGCCAGTTGGCAGGCGTCAAATCACAAGCAGTTTAGCTGTACTGACTGCCACCTGCCGCACCAGAATTTAGCAATCAAACTGATTGTTAAAGGCAAGACCGGTATGAATGACACCTATCATGAGGTACTGCGGGATTACCCTGCGACAATGGTAATATCTCCTGAAGGCAAGGCTATTGTGAATGATAACTGCCTGCGCTGTCACCAATCGTCGGTGGAAAATACCGCGATGGCAGCAGGCGGGCAGGACTGCCTGAAATGTCATCGCGGCCTGGTCCATGGCATGAGTAAAAGCAAAGGAGGGATAAAGGTTGAATAGACCGCAGAAATCCTTAATCGCCTTGCTCGCCGTATTCTTGCTGTTCTTTGGGTTTGTTGTCGTGCGCATTGGGGTTGCTAAACCTGCGGCTGCTGTTAAAGTGGCTAAGATTCCGGCAGGAGAGGTTGATCCGGCGGTGTGGGGGCAATATTATCCCCTGCAGTACGCGAGCTACAAGAAAACAGCAGAGGATCTGCCGTCACCGACAGGCTATGGCGGCAGTATCAAGATCCAAAAATCCGAGATGCAGCCAGAGATGACAATGCTGTTCAAAGGGATGCCGTTTGGCAAAGATTATGCCGAAGATCGTGGCCATGAGCATGCGCTGGAAGATCTTCGTGAGTCCAAACGGATTGGGCCGGCTAGTAAAGGGGCCTGCATAACCTGTAAGACGCCTTATATTGAACAGGCCTACAAAGAAATGGGCTGGGATTATGCTAACAAGCCACTAACCGAGATGCTGGATAAATCAAAGCATGCAGTGGCCTGTGCCAATTGTCATGATCCGGCAACCATGAACCTGCGGGTCATTAACCCTGCGTTCATTGAAGCTCAGGCTAAGCGTGGCATCGATGTGACTAAGGCCTCACGGGAAGATATGCGCAGCTTTGTCTGTGCCCAGTGTCATTCTGAGTATTACTTTGAACCAGGGACAACAAAGGTTGTATTCCCATGGGAGAAGGGCCTCAAACCGGCTGATATGTACGCTTACTATAGCGAAAAACCAAGCGGGTTTGTGCAGGACTGGCAGCACCCTGATTCCAAAGCCCCGATGCTTAAGGCCCAGCACCCTGATTATGAGTTATTCTCAACAGGTGTTCATGGGAAATCAGGGGTTTCCTGTGCCGATTGCCATATGCCCTATACCCGGAAAGACGGGCAAAAGTATACCTCACACTGGGTGACAAGCCCGCTAAAAACACTGGATGCCTCTTGCTCGTCCTGTCATGATCAGGGTTCAGCCTGGCTGCAGGAACGGGTAAAGACCATCCAGGATCAGACGTTTGAATTACAGCACATGGCAGGACAAAATATTGCCAGGGCCCATGCGGCGATTCAGAACGCCGCCGCCCAGCCTGATGCTGACGAATCCAACCTCGCCCAGGCACGCGAGCATGTGCGCAAGGCGCAATGGTATTGGGATCTCCTCGCTGCCGAAAACAGCATGGGCTTCCATAACCCGTCCCAGGCGCTCAATACGCTGGGGCAAGCCAACGAACTTGCCCATCAGGCCATTGACGCCGCCAACAGGGCCGCTGGAATAAAACAGTTTTAGCATAAAAGAGAAAGCCGTTTTACCGGCTTTCTCTTTTATACGATAGAGGCTAATTTTTGAGGGTTACCTGCCGGTAGCCCTTTTCTTGTTTTCAGTAATAGGAGGGAGCAATCATTTTCTGTTGAGGCTATCAAGTCCAGTGTATAAACAATGCCAGGAGTGGAAATCTATAAAGCAAATAAGTAGTGAGGACCGGTAGTCATTGACTGGGGAGGTTAATCTGTTGGGGTGGAGAAATTACCTGGAAAAAAACAGTATTAAGCTGATGCTGCTTGGTGCTCTGGCCGCCGTTGTTGGTTTGTCCATCGCCGGCGGGGGGATCGCGTATGCGGATAAAACCTCGTTTTGCAGCAGCTGTCATTCAATGCAGCATGTTGCAGCCACATGGCAGGTGTCTAACCACCGCCAATTTACCTGTGGTGACTGCCATTTACCCCAGGAAAATATTGTAGAAAAAATGCTTGTCAAAAACCAAACCGGCATCCATGATACATATCATGAATTTTTACGTGATTATCCTGACACAATCCGGATCAGTGCCAAAGGCAGAGCCATTGTCGAACGCAACTGCCTGCGTTGCCATGCCTATACAGTGGCCAATACCGCCATGGCAGCAGGTGGACAATCCTGTACGAAATGCCATAAGGGTATGATTCACAACCAACTTGTTATTAAGGAGGGGGTTCGCGTTGAATAGGACACAAAAACTGCTGATTGCGTTTTTAGCGCTTATTTTTTTATTTACCGGGGCCGTGCTCTGCCGGGTGTGGGTTTTTAAACCACAGTCGACAATTAAACTTGTTAAAATTCCTGTTGGTGAATATGATACCGAGACATGGGGGAAGAATTATCCGTTAGAGTATGCCAGCTATAAAAAGAATCTGGAAACAGCGCCGTCCCCGACCGGTTATGGCGGCGGTGTTAAAGTGCAAAAAGCCGAGATGCAGCCAGAGCTGTACACTAACTTTAAGGGTAATCCGTTTAGTAAAGACTATACTGAAGACCGGGGCCACCCCTATGCCCTGGAGGATTTGCGGGAGTCCAAGCGGATTGCCCCTGCTGCCAAGGGGGCTTGTATTACCTGTAAAACCCCTTACGTAGAACAGTTTTATAAAGAGATGGGCTGGGGTTATGCCAATAAGCCGCTTACCGAATTAATGGATAAGGCTAAGCATCCTGTTACCTGTGCGAACTGCCACGATCCGGAAACAATGGGCCTGCGGGTCATTAATCCGGCCTTCACGGAAGCCATGCAGAAGCGGGGGATTGATCTCAGTAAAGCCAGCCGGGAGGAAATGCGCAGCTATGTTTGCGCGCAATGCCACTCTGAGTACTATTTTGAGCCAGGTACGGCTAAGGTTATCTTCCCCTGGGATAAAGGGCTGACACCCCAGCAGATGTATGAACACTATTCCACTAAGCCGAACGGGTTTGCCCAGGATTTTATCCACCCGGACTCGCAGGTGCCTGTACTCAAAGCACAGCACCCGGACTATGAAGAATGGCAAAACGGTGTTCACGGCCAGTTTGGCGTTTCCTGTGCCGACTGTCACATGCCATATATGCGCAGCAATGGTCAGAAATACACCTCGCATTGGGTAACCAGTCCGCTCAAGACGCTGGATGAATCCTGCTCTCCTTGCCATTCTCAGGGCAAAGAGCTGTTATTTAGCCAGGTAAAGGCCTTTCAGGATAACGTATGGCAGCTTCAGCATACCGCAGGGCTCCAGAATGCCAGGGCGCATGAAGCCATCAAAAAGGCCGGTGCCAGCAGTGCCGCCAATCAGGCTGAGTTGACCAATGCCCGCGAACTGCTGCGTCGTGCCCAGTGGTATTGGGATTATGTTGCCGCGGCCAACAGTATGGGTTTCCACAATCCTGTACAGGAGCTTAACACCCTGGGACAGGCGATTGATTTAGCCCATCAGGCCATTGATGCCGCCAATAAAGCGGCTGGCACCAATACCTTATAAGGAACAAATGCCCCTGCCGGATTCTGTGAATTCAGCAGGGGCTTATTCTCTTTACCGCCCTATGGCAGACAATCACGGTTATTTAGTGATAACACAGTTTCGGACTACATCTTTTCCGGTTGATCTGGAGGGCTGCATGGTTACAACATGCCGGCCCTTTTCTTACATTTCCAGCCAATTTTCTTAAGTTATAAGAAAAAATACCAGATCTGATGCATTTGTATAGATAAATTAAAAGGATGCTGTAAGAATATGGCGAAATTATTTTATAAATATCTGGAAAGAAGATGGATAACACCAATTATAAAATTTGATAGGAGATATAATGAATGATTCCAGCATCTGTGGCTCAACGGACATATCTTCTCACGACAATTATGTTTACTGTGCTTATGCTCTTTTTTGTCTACCGGAATGCTGAAATGATGAAAGAACAGATGTTTCAGCAAAAAGAGCGCGAATTATTAATGATTGCTTCTTTTTTGGATCAGCAGATACCACAGGCTGTAGAGGATATGCTAAAAGATGCGGTAATACGAAAGTTGTCGCATCAGGAGAAGGTAGGCTTACTGAATCCTCAGCTTCAGGCAGTTTTGGCAAAAGTAGGCCAGGAATATCAGAACTGCGGCCTGGGATATGGCATCAATGAGGAGCGGCTTGCCGTTTATCCGCCAAGGCCGGAGATCCTGACCCGGCCTTTTGCCGATGCCGGTCTGACTGCCATTGAGCAAGCCTATGCAACCAAGAAAATAGTGATATTCACAAATAACAAAAATACCCTCTGGAATTGCCCGACCCTTAGTGTATTATATCCTCATATTGTCGATGGTGAAGTTGCTTGGTTTACCTGGACAAATGCTAAATTAGAATATCTTAATGGCACATTTATGGCTGCTGTCTGGCAATCATGTGTCACTTTCTTTCTATTATGGGTTGGTGCCATGCTGATTTTGCGCTATACCTTTCGCCAGTTTGAAACCTCGCTGAGTAATATGGCTGCACAGGTTGTATCTAAAGATGACAGTTCTGAGCAACTGCAGCGGTTTCCTGAGTTAGAGCCGCTGCTTACGGCCATTATCTCTTTGCGAAAAGGGATGGAAGAAGAGTGTATTGCCAAGACACACCTGAACCAGGAGCTTTTGGTGTTAAATCAGCGGCAGCGGATATTTAAAATCTTCTTCACCAGGAATCTTGCCCCGATGGCTATCGTCCGGCAGACAGATCTTATGATCGTTGATGTTAACTATGCCGCTGAGATGCTTATGCAGTCTAACCGGAATGATATTACCGGGCGCAGCGCGCATGATTTAAATTTGGGCAATGCAGAATCGCCGAGCATAATCGCACGTCTGAAAGAATTGGCGGTAAACGGGTATACTACCGGCTTTGTGGAATTTAAAACCATTGCGGGTGAGAATCGTTATGGCATAATTTCCGTCATCAAGACTGATTACTGTGAAGAAGAGCAGTATTTAATCACCCTAATTGACATAACAAGACAGCGCTTTAGTGAAGAACGGTTTTTAAAAGCCTTCCATTCCAATCCTCTGATGATGTGTATTGTTTCGATGAAAGATTGGAGACTTGTTGATGTAAATCAGGCGTATTTGACTGTCATTGATCGTACCTATGAGGAGGTAGTGGGTAAAACCTCCTCGCAAATCGCTTTATGGAAAGACGAAAGCTGTTTACAACAACTACACACCGAATTACTCAGGGCGCAGGGCAAATACCAGAACTTTGAGATTGATATCGTCACAAGCAACAAAGAAGTCAGGACCGTACTGTTTTCCAGTGATGTAATTTTTTGGAAGGATGAGCATTGCTTACTTGGTATGTTTACCGATATTACTGATATAAAACGCTATAAATATGAAATGGCCCGCCTTGATCGTCTTGATATGGTGGGCGAAATGGCTGCCGGGATAGGCCACGAAGTACGAAACCCGATGACAACAGTACGCGGTTATCTCCAGCTATTTCAACGAAAAGCAGAGCTGGCTAAATATCATTCGCAAATAGATACCATGATTGAAGAACTTGACCGTGCCAATGCGATTATTACCGAGTTTTTGTCGTTGGCCAAAAATAAGAAGATCGAGACCCGGCGCGCAAACATTAATGATGTCATCCATGCGCTTGCTCCACTGCTGGAAGCCGATGCCTTGCGCAGAGGACATGATTTGCATGTAACCCTGGCTGACTTGCCGGAGTTTGATTTTGATGAGAATGAAATCAGGCAGCTCATCCTGAATTTAGTGCGAAATGGCCTTGAAGCTATGGCAACAAGCGGCCTTGTAACAATCAATACTGCTTTTAACGGGGCAGAGATCGAACTTAAAATCACCGATCAAGGTTGTGGCGTTCCGCCAGAGATTCTCGAAAAAATAGGTACACCCTTTATGACAACAAAGGACGAAGGAACCGGACTGGGGTTGCCTGTCTGCTTTCGTATCGCTGAACGGCATGACGCCGGGATTTATGTCGATTCAACCCCCACCGGTACTGCTTTCAGGATTACCTTTTCCGTGGCCGGTGCTGTCGAACCGGCCTAATGGCAGACATGCTTCATGATTAAAGTTTGCTGTTTCAAGCTGTATTGTTGTATGGTTAATCTGAAATCTGTCTCTAATTAGGCCAATTGCCTCTTGCAAGATAGCCTGTGGATCTTTATTTCCCTCAATTAAAAGATGGCAGGTCATGGAGTCGAGACCGGAGGTTATTGTCCAGATGTGTAAGTCATGGACATCCCGGACTCCATCAATAGTATGAAGGGACGCTTTCACTTCTTCCCAGTTGATCGTAGGTGGCGTTCCTTCGAGGAGTATGTTTACCGATTCATCGATCACAACCCAGGCGCTTCGTAGAATTAGGAGGGCAACAATTACGCTAATAATAGGGTCTGCCGTATACCAGGAGAAAAAATACATTAGCAACCCTGCTATAATCGCTCCCACAGAGCCTAGTGCGTCACCAAGAATATGAAGATAAGCACTGCGGAGATTAATACTTTTTTCCATATTTCCGCCCTTGGTCAGTGCCCCGGCACTCAACAGGTTTGCGAGCAGGCCGATCCCTGCAATCCCTATCATGTATACACTATTTACCACCGGCGGTTGGGAAAAACGCTCATAGGCCTCCCACACAATAAAACCGGCGATAACAAATAAAGTCAGGCCATTAAAAAAAGCAGCCAGAATCTCAAACCGGTAAAACCCATACGTTTTTTTGGGTGATGATGGTCTAAGTGCCAAAACAGTTGCAAATAAGCTTAACCCCAGGGAGGTAGTGTCACTGAGCATGTGGCCGGCGTCAGAGAGCAGGGCAAGACTGTTTGTAAACAATCCTCCGAAAAATTCGAGAACCATAATACCTGCGGTAATGATCAGCGATATGGTGAGTGCGGAGCGACTGTTGTTTCCATGAGCACGACCCTCATGGCTGTGATCTTGATGATGCCCCATGGTAGTTCCTCCTTGTAATCTGTAAGCGTAATATTTCCTAATCAAAAAATCCGCCGTTTCCGTAGTCATCGGCATAACGGCGGATTTTTTGTTTCTTTATGCTGCAATCAGGTTAGTTTGTGATGTCATTAAAGCTGGTTACCTGCTGCGATTTTGTACTCAGGTTGCCGGCCAGGGCGGCATTTGGTTTGCGTAGTATCGGCAATGCCCTGGATCACTTCGGTTGCCCGGTGTATGGCAGTTTGGCCTTTTTCCGCCGCTGTACCGATGGCTTGCGCATTCTGGTTTAATACCTGCATTTCCTGGGTAACGGCACCGGACAGCTCACTGAGTTCGGCTGTCCGGCTGGCGGCATTTTGCATTATACGCCCTGTCTCTTCCGCACCTTTGGCGGGTAATTATAATATAATACTTCTATGATTGGCAGCGATTTCCTGCCACAAATCTGCTAATTTGGGCACGTGATTTAAACATAAAGAGCGGATGATGATCCGGAGTTTTTTGACTCAAGAGAACCGTCCCCTGAGTCTGATGGCAACAATCATAGACTCAACCCACAACACATATGTTGTAGAGATGTAGATTGAATTAATGGAGTGGGATATGGTGGAGCAGTTTAAATTAGTTCCGGAAGAATCCATATTTTTTGATTTAACGCCGGAAGAATCTGCTTTACTTTTTTATGTTCTGGGTCTGGCTGCTTCGCAATCACTATCCATTGATGAACTTAATCTTCTGGCAAACGGACTGTTTGAAACAGCTCAGGTAATGTTTGTCATTGCTTCCCACCGGTCGTTAATTAATGACGTCATCCAGGAACAGGAGGATAAGCAAGCCGCTGCAAAAGCGAAAGAAGAACAACAGTCTGCCGAAAAATTGCAGGTAGAGGTAAAAAAACTACAAGACCAGATTAACAACTTGCAAAAACAAATTGACTTATTAAATAAATAGACAGTCTCGATAGACGATAAGGACGTTTTTACCTGTCACAAAATGATGATGACAAGTAAGAACGTCTCTATTTTTAAGGCGGCAGTTAGCCATTTGCCAGTTTGTGCATGTGCCAATGACCGAAGCGAATGTTAAATGAGGAATTGTTAGATGATAGGACTTTTGACTGATTTAACAATTATTAGTGAACATGTAAAATAACAATAGAATGATTTTTCTTATTATTTCCACTTTTGCGCTTTTTCTTATGGGATGAGCTGATATTCGGGAAAAGCGGTCTTCTGTAAAAGAGGGGGTAATGTACAAGAGATATTGTTAAAAAATAATTGAGGAGGTAATTATGAATATTAAGAAGAAGCTAACTTTGTCGCTATTAATTGCCAGTTCCCAATGTTCGTTCTCTTGACGCCGCAACGATCAAGACACTTATAGTTGATGCTTCGAAGGTGTATACTGATCTTTCTCCGATTGTCGTTACCGGTGGTAATGGAACGCAAATAGCCAGAAGCGATAATGCTATGCTAACAAATGTGTCAGATCGCAATTTTTTTAAATTAGCAATGAAGGGGCAAGAAGAGGTTGTATCTGAAGTCCTTGTGAGCAAAGATAATGGACACCTTATCTCTGTTCTTGCTGCGCCGGTAAAAGGCAGTAACGGTAATGTAACCGGTGTAATACAGGGAACGATTGAGCTTTCTACATTAAATGAATTTGTTAAGGGTTTGTCAAAAGATAATATTACTGTTTATATCCTGGACAGAGAGGGTAAATTACTTGCTCACCCAACGAAGAATCTTCAAAAACCGGAAGAACGTATTGATCTTACGAATTTCGATTTTGTAAAACGTGGTTTATCAGGCGGCAGCGGCGCTGAGGAATTGACTATGGACAACAAGAAGATGCTGGTAAGCTATATGGAAAATCAAAAATCAGGCTGGCTAATCTGTACAGAGATTCCCTATAGTGATGCAATTGCCCAAAGTGTAAAAGAGGCAATGTATATTTCTTTTATCGGTATTTTTTTAATTTTGATAACTGGTGGGATTGCTTTTGTCCTGGCCGGTATCGCGATTAAACCAATTAGTGCACTTGTATCTGCTGCTAAAAGTATTGCTGAAGGGAATTTAGCCATAAAAAAAATAGAACTAAAATCTAAGGATGAATTAGGGTTGTTGGCGGAGGCCTTTAACAGCATGGTTAGTAACCTAACAGAACTCATTCGTAAAATCCAGGGGAACGCCGGACTGCTAGCTACCTCCGCCGAACATCTTACTGCTAACTCAGAGCAATCGACTCAGGCAGCTAACCATATTGCTTTGTCGATTACTGCAGTGGCTGCAGGGGCCACCGCACAAATGGAAGTGGCTAACGATACATCAGCCATAATGGAGCAATTGTCGGGGGGAATTCAACAAATAGCCGCAGATGCCAATCAGGTCGTTGAGCAATCAGCCCAGGCTGCCGATCAAGCTAAGATTGGCGATAAAGAGGTCGAAAAAGCAGTTATCCAGATGAATCAGATCGAAGAAACCGTTAACACCTCTGCCCAGGTAGTCGTTAAGCTAGGTGAGCGCTCAAAAGAAATCGGTCAAATTGTGGACACCATATCCGGAATTGCCGGGCAGACTAACCTGCTGGCGTTAAATGCTGCGATTGAAGCGGCCCGAGCCGGCGAACAGGGCCGGGGTTTTGCAGTGGTGGCAGAAGAGGTGCGAAAACTGGCAGAGCAGTCTCAGGAAGCGGCTAAGAAGATTGCCGAACTAATCGGAGAGAGCCAGGGGGAAACAGACAAAGCTGTAGCTGCTATGCACGAGGGTACACAGGAAGTACAGCGCGGGACTGCGGTGGTCAATGGTGCCGGAGTTGCGTTTAAGGAAATTATGGCGGTGGTGACCCAGGTATCTAATCAGGTAAAAGAAATATCCTCAGCCATCCAGCAAATGGCTTCCAGTAGTCAACAGACCGTTGTTTCAGTTAAGAAGATCGACGATTTTAGCAAAAAATCGGCAGGAGAATCCCAGGGTGTTTCGGCTGCTATAGAAGAACAACTGGCTTCCATGCAAGAAATCGCAACATCCAGTCAGGCGCTGGCCCAGCTATCTCAGGATTTGCAGCTGGCGGTGGCTAAATTTCGTGTGTAACAGGGACAAGCTGAGTTTGTAAGAATAGATTTAGGGTACAGCAAGGTTACGGCTATGGGTAATTAGCATAGTCTGGCTGGATGCCATCACTAATAGCAACATCAAAATCCTGCAATCTATTAAAATGTTGCAGGATTTTAATGTTTTTTTTGGAATGTATTGGGTATAGTGACTGCAGTCACAAGAAAAGGTAATTGGCTCGTATTATCTGTAGAAAGCGAATAGATTAGTGAGTTTGAGGATGGTATAAAGTAACCTGGATCAACAGAGATAAAAATGAGAGAAGGGGACTAAATGCGGACCGTTGATCGTATCCTAGCTACTTCAGACCTGCATGGCCAGAACAAAAGATTTCTAAACCTATTGGGAAAAAGCGAATACGAACCAGATAAAGACCTGCTTGTGGTATGTGGGGATCTGATAGACCGGGGTGGGGAAAACCTGGATTGCCTTGCAACTTGTATAAATTTGCAGAAGCAAGGTGCTATACTTCTTAAAGGAAATCATGAACAGTTCTTAGAGAGCAGCCTGGTTGAAATGATCGAAACCGACACCTGGCGCACCAGGCCGTCTGAGGGCTTGTATAACTGGGTTAAGCATAACGGCGGCGCGGCAATGTACGAGGAAATTAAGGATTTGTCACTTGGCCGGCTAGCAGAGATTCTGAAGTTTGTCCGTAGTCTGTCGCTTTATTTCACTATTAATAATTTCATCTTTAGCCATGCGGGGGCGAATGTAGCAAAGCCTATTGAGGCTAATACCGAGAATGAACTGGTATGGATGGATGAAGACTTTCCCTTTTGTCCGGCCTATACCGGCAAAGTTATCGTTTTCGGCCATATTCCAACCTGGCTATTATATGATTATGATAAAGCGAAAATAAGGAAATCAGCCAGGATATGGTATGATCTCGACTATCAAGACAAGATCTGTCTGGATTGCGGTGGTGTATTTGGCGGACGGTTGGCAGCAATAGAACTACCAAGCTACCGCGAATTCTATGATTAAAGCTGGGGTCAGGCTTGAGTTATATA
Organism: Sporomusa sp.; assembly: GCF_035561255.1. Classification (GTDB taxonomy): domain Bacteria; phylum Bacillota; class Negativicutes; order Sporomusales; family Sporomusaceae; genus Sporomusa. The sequence goes on from NZ_DATMXX010000003.1 coordinate 18,531, forward strand.
AAAATTGACTTAATGGTTGATATGATAATCTGATCTAAAGAAAGATTGGCTGGTGAGAAGGGTGGCAAGAAAACCAAGGGTACACTACGAAGATGCAATCTATCACGTAATAGCCAGAGGTAATAATAGGACACATATATTCGAAACAGATGAAGAAAAAGGTAAATATCTAGAGTTCCTGGCAGGCTACAAAAAGCGATATGGCTTCCAATTGTTTGCTTATGTGATTATGGACAATCATGTCCACTTACTGCTTCAAGTAAGGAAAGAACCATTGGCAAAAATAATGCAAGGCATTCAACAGAGATATACTCAGTATTACAATTGGCACCATAAACACAGCGGACATGTATTTGAACAACGTTATAAGGCCTTTTTATGTGAGAAAGAGAGTTATCTAATGACCCTTATATGCTATATTCATCAAAATCCAGTACGAGCAAACATCCTTGAGGGAATCAACTATAGGTGGAGCAGTCATCAATCTTATATTAATAGAGTACCGGGGTTAGTAAATCTAGAATTTATATTGGATACATTGAGTACTAATCCTAATGAGGCAATGGGGCAATACCTCAAATTAGTAGGGGCTGTTGTTGATGTGCCTGAATATAACAGTGAAAGTGAACAAGGAACAGGGGCTCAGCAAACCCTCAAAGAAGAAAAGGAAAAAAGGTGGACAGAGCTAACGTGGGAGCAGCTAGTAGAGTGGATTACTGTAGAAGAAGAAGTAGATCGAGAGCAGTTAGTCGGGAAGTGCCGGATACGGCAGGTCGTAGCAGCTAGAAAACGACTGATTTATGAAACGATAGAGAGAAAGCTAATGACAAGGACGCAGTTAGCCAAAGTATTACAGATTGATCCGGCCAATATTACAAGAATTTGTCATGAGTTAATTGATAGTCAAAGAATTAAATAAAATAAGTCAATTTTGTAATAACTCAAGCCTGACCCCTCGAACCTCAGCAGTCAACAGACGGTGCTGTCTGTGAAAAAGATTGATGAGTTCAGCAAAAAATCAGCTGGTGAGTCCCAGGGGGTTTCGGCAGTCGGCGGTGGCCAAATTCCACGTATAATCAGTTTAACCGCAATACAACAGGGGCTGTCTCAATGTTATTTGGGATAGCCCCTGTTGTATTGCGGTTCATCTTTATAT
>NZ_DATMXX010000004.1:0-8541 GCF_035561255.1 Sporomusa sp.
ATTTCAACATAGACCTAAATCAGAACGTAATTCAAATAGATTGTTTTGTAATATGAGGAGGAATCTATTGATGTATAACAACACCAGCCCCATAATGCCATCCAAAAACCCTACTGATATTGCCAAATATCTTGCTATCAACAAGGAATTACATCAGGACCAGCGTTCTTGGGTAAAAATGCCTTTAAGCCCTGAACGCGATGCCTTGTCTCAAAAGATTGCTCTTCTTAAGAAAGAGTTAAACCACTTAAACAAACGTTTAAATGGAATCACAGCATGACAATCTGTCATCCCAGTGCCACCACAGTCTTAATCCGGTTTAGCTTTTCATTATAAAGTTCTTGTGTTGAATTTGAAGGCGAAGACCACTCGCTCAACATTGTAGCTGCCTGGAAAAAATCAAATACCAACCCTTCGCTACCATTATGGTTGAGCGAATTGTCAAATCAGGTGCAAAATCGCCCTTCAGGCCTGGTCGACAAATTTTAAGACCCCCGAATACTCGGGGGTCTTCTCATGAAAAACAGTCTAATGACAGCCATTATTCTATTATACTGTTACGGAATATGTCTTCCAGTTTAATCTGAAGTTGAGGTAAGATGATGGGAGTGATAATACCCTCCCTACCGAAATACTCCGCTTTTCTGTACTCAGACAATTCTTCATTCATATAGAATCTAGTAATTATCTGATGAGCCGGATCAACTACCCAATATTCAAAAACTCCACTGGATTCATAAAGTTTTCGTTTTTTGATAACATCATGGCTTGCTGTAGATGGTGATAAGATTTCTATAATAAGATCTGGACTGCCTTTACAACCAGCAGAATCAAGCTTACTAACATCGCAAACAACCGTTATATCTGGCTGTACTACTGTCGTGGTAGTGTTCTCGTCCTCATTCTTTTGTGGTAAACGAACATCAAATGGTGCTGCATATATTTGGCACTTCTCGTCTTTAAGATAAACGGCAAATTCAACTAATAGATTTCTTGATATTTCTTGATGTTGTCTGTTAGGGGCTGGGCTCATTGCATAGGCTGTACCGTATATGAGCTCCCAATGCTCATTTTCAGGCCAAGTCAGGTAGTCGGCGTAAGTATAAACCTTATCCCTTTTGACTGCGCGCTTGCCCATGATGCTCATCTCCTAAAAATCCTTTTATTCTTATTATACCAAATTTGTTATTTTAAAAGCAAAAAGATCACAACAAGTGATAAAATCATCGCTCGCAAGGATTTCATGCAAGACCCTGTCGGTAAAAAACCAGGCCCTGTCGTTAGAATTAATTCTGTAAACGAAAGGGCCTGGAGTATAGTATTGAATTTATAGCAATTTTATCCCAGGTATACAGTACCGATGTTCTGACTGGCAGTTAATTCAACTGTCACTGTGGTCTTCTTAAATCCAATCATCTCAATCTCGATAGTATAATAACCGCTGTTTGCAGACAGGTTATCAATTTTGAAGTCCCCAAAATTATCAGTAACTGCCTCAGAAAGCTTTTTCTGATCAGAGAACAGGCTAATCCGAACACCTTCGGCACAGTCAGTAACACCGTTGCTATTAACTGCAACACTGCCAGCAATAAAGCACTTAGTAAATCGATACAAATTCTGATAATACACACTGGGATGCGTATTATACTCCGGTTGCAGCACCTCTAGATTATTGACCTGACAGATACGGCTCATTTCGGCGTCTTCCACATATTCGGCTCTAAGTGCGCCGGTAGGACAGGCTTGCACACAGCGCGGCTTTTTCCAGCCCTGGTCAAGCAGGTGGGCGCAAAAAGTGCACTTTTGAGGAGTATCATGTTCTTCATTCCACCAGATAGCCTGATAGGGACAGGCTTTTGTCAATTCTCTCTGGCCCTTTGCTTTATCAGGATCTATGACAACAACACCGTCAGGACGTTTGCTTATACTGCCGCGTGAACCCTTAATACAGGGGGCATCCTCACAATGCATGCAGGTAGTCGGCCGGTAGGCCACATCAACGATTGGGTATTGCCCCCGCTCTGTGCGCATGATGTTTATCCAGCGATGGCCATGTCTGGGCTGTGACCGGGTATATCCCGGCCACTCATTATCAACATGCTCATCTTTGCAGGCTAAGAAACAATTATTGCAATCCACACACTTTTCGACATCAATAATTAAATGCCACTTTTTCATGAAACGCTCTCCTCTCCGCTCCATTTACCAATTTCAACCAGGCAGGAATTAGCCGCCATGGCATGGGACTTTTTAATCATCATCCGGCTTGGTGTCAATAGGTTGATACACCCGCCAAGATCGGGCGATTTACCGGGTTCCCCTACCGGCTTATAGACAGCCGAAGATTCATAAGAGTGTACGGTTCCCGGAGGAATGCGTTCAGTCAATTGGGCGGCGCAAATAACAGCACCACGGTCATTGAATACCTTAACCAAATCGTTTTCTTTGATACCCCGGGCCGCGGCATCACTGGAATTGATTCTCACAATCCAGTAATAATGCCCGTTAATCAGCACCCGGTGATCTTTAATATCGTTAATAGTGCTGTCCTTGCCGTCACTTTGTGTATGGAAGGTGAATTTGGGGTGAGGTGAAATCAGTTGCAGCGGGTACTTTGCAAACAGCTCAGGGGAATGAGGCCCTTCCCAGGCGGGGTTATATTTCATAAGGGGCGGCCGTTCAGGGTCATTCGGATCAAAGCGTTTTAGGCTGGAGGATTCGAACTCGATTTTCCCTGACTGGGTCTGCAGTCCCATCCGGTATTCGCCGGTATAGTCGGCAGGAGCGGGGAACGGTTCCGGGGTATCTTTCGCCCGGCCTTCAGCATACCAGCGGAAAGACACCGGGTCACGGCGATTTTCGGGCAGGGGCGGAATCACATAATAGCCTTTTTTGAGGAACTTCTTCCAGGAAAGGCGGTTTGGCAGGTCGGTGCCGTCAAATAACCGCTTGCACCATTCCAGTTCGGTAGAACCCTCTGAGTAAACCGAACCCAGCCCCAACCGCTTGGAGAGTTCCAGGAAGATTTCAATATCAGATTTTGATTCCCCCAGCGGCTCAATACATTTATGCTGCAACACTGCCACCCGGTGGTTAACCTGCGTAAACGAGTGATAAATGTAACCGCCGCAGTTAGCGAATTCACTGATGTCCCAACGTTCAAAATTAGTGCAGGCCGGCAGGATAACATCGGCAAACTGGGCCTCGCCTTCAAACCAAATCGACTGATTGACAACAAACTCCAGACCATCTGACCGGTACATATTTACGTAGCGGTTTGTATCAACCATTGTGCCGATATGTGATCCGCCGTATTTATAGTACATTTTGACCGGGGAATGACCAGGAGACGGGTATTTAATCGGGAAGAACTGCCCTTCAATTGTTTTGCCGTCAGACGACCACCCCTCACAGTGGCCTTCCATAATGGCTTCGGGTATCTTGAGACGCGGCACACCCTGATTGACGGTATTCATAGTGACGATATTAGGCATCCGCTGATACAGGTTAAGGAAGTTGCCTGTGGCAAACAGATCACCGGAAAAACCGCCCTCAGCATAACCGGGGAAGTAGAAGCGTGTATCAACAGGTGTGCCTTGTTGCATGCCGCCCATATTGACGCCCGGCTTACCCAGTCCTTGCATGGCCATCAGACATACCATACCTCTGGCCCAGTCTGTTCCAGTTGCGGTGCGGCAAGCGCCACCGAAGCCGATGATACCGCCGGCTGCCAGATAGGTTTTTTTGCGGCCCCATTCCCGCGCCAAGGCTCTGATATCTTTAGCAGGAATACCGGTCTCCTGCTCCTGCCATTCCGGTGTTTTAGGTACACCATCCTCTTTGCCAAGGACATAGTCCTGCCATTTTTCAAAACCAGTGGTGCGCTCAGCCACATAGTCTTTGTCATAGAGGTTTTCCGTCATCCACACATAGGCAATCGCTAAGACCATAGCGCTATCTGTTCCCGGCTTAGGTGCCAGCCACTTTCCGCCCATCAGACCGGCAGTATGGTTGTAGTATGGATCAATATGGACAATCTTGATGCCCAGTTCTTTCAGCCACTGCCGGCGTACGGTCCCTTCCTGGGCACCATATACACCACTGGTAGATTCCGGGTCACTCGACCAAAAAACAATCATTTCACAGTTCTGGAGACAGTCTTCCACCAAATTATAGGTTTCCGAGCCGCCGTTACGGGCGCTTTGCCCCCAGTGATGAGTAGCCCCCCAGAACCAGCCTTCCCAGCTGTCAGGGTTGTGCACCACCGGTGTCCAGCCAATGGCATTGAAAAATCTCAGTCTGGCACTCAGCCAATAGCCTAACGCCCCCCAGGTATGGTGAGAGCCGCTGCCATTCATAATGGCCCCGGGGCCATGATCCTTTTTGACCCGCTTAATCTCGTTAACCACAATAGTCAGCGCTTCATCCCAGCTAATCCGCTCATAACCCGATATTCCACGGTTTTGCGGGTTTCTCTCGCCATTGGGATCAAAATCCACCCGTTTCATCGGATAAAGCAGACGGTCCGGCGAATAAATCATCGATTTCCAGGCTAGGGTATGGGGGTTAACGGTAGTTTTCTTAGGTGGTGAAAAAGTTTTGCCTCTGGCTTTAACCACCCAGGGATCGGCATCCTCCTCATCAAACTCAATCGGGGTGATGCGGATGATTTTGCCGTCCTTAACGTAGACAAAAACTGGCCCTCCGTTAGTATTACTTGTGTAGCGCTTGACACCCTTACCCATATCCACGCCATATTCAGGATCAATATTCATAGTCATGTTCAAGGTTTCAGCAAACCAGAGTGTCAGTTCGTCCGGGCCTTGCATGTCAATTTGAAAATGCTTGGCTGCACTGATAAATTCCAGCTGCGTCTTGGTAGGGCTCATTAACCTCACCGCAGTCTCGGCATCTTCGAATATCATAGCGATATCAGGTTTATCATGGATACCTGCCTGGGAAGAAACCTTACCATTCTTGAAAATAAAATACCGGCCCTGAGAGTTATCCCGCAGTTTTATCTGAGCAATCAGATTTTTTTCTCGCAGACGCCGGGCGAATGTGTTCGTTCGTATTGCCGTCATCTTCAGGATTTTTTCTAACCCGAAAAGAATGACAGAAAATTGCGTACTTTCAAATGCCATATTACTCTTCTCCTTTCAAAATAACGCCTATCATTGCAACCTAATCATACCGCAATCTGCTTTTTACAGGAAATACCGTATATATCTAAGCTTATGACAAAAAAGTATTACGGTCTGAGTACGCGCATCTTTTTTCCTAAAAGAGCTTTCCCTTGGCACACAATCATTTTATACTACTGTTAGAGAGTATTTTCGTCGGGAGGTACCATGGAAATCCAGTTGTTACGTGAATTCACCTGCCTTGCAGAACATTTAAACTTTAGTACAGCTGCCAAACAGCTTTTTATTGCCCAGCCTGTTCTCAGCAGACACATCGCCGATTTAGAATATGCGCTCGGAGTGCAGTTGTTTGCCCGCAATAAACAAAGTGTGCAGCTAACACCGATTGGCGCAGTGGTGCTGGCAGAGACGAAAGCTATTCTTACTCACTATGATGAAGGCATTCAAAAAATCCGCCTTGCAGTTGCCGGGTTCGCAGGTCAATTAAAAATCGGTTTTTTAGGCGTCCCTGTTAAAAACTTTTTTCCGGCGCTGATCTCTCGCTTTCGCAGTACTTACCCCAATGTTGATTTACAATTAAATCAGCTAAATCTGGGAGCACTTACCAATGCGCTCAAACGAGGGGATATCGACATTTGTTTTACTCTGTCTTTTGATTTAGCCAAAATGACAGGATATTGCTGGAAAACCCTTTATTCCGATTCGCTTGCCATTGTTCTGCGACACGACCATCCTGCTGCAAGCAATCATAAGATCAATCTATCGACACTGTCCCAGGAAAATTTCATTATTCTGTCACCAGATGAATCTCCCGGTCTCCATAATCAGATTATCGATCTCTGTGCAGCCAATGGTTTTTCCCCTAACCTCGTCAAGCTTTCCGCTTTTCCTGAAAACGCTTTACTTATGGTTGAATCTGCAATTGGTGCAGCTATTTTGCCACGTCATATTCAAGTATACGCAAGTCCTGAACTGCGCTTTTTAGACATCGAGGGTGGCGGCACCGGCTTTGATGTCGTTGTCGCCTGGGGAGAGGTGCATTCCAATCCTGCCGTTCCTTTGTTTCTGCAAGAGCTTGAAAAACTGCAGTTAGAAAATCGCATCTGCTAACTTGCTTAATACATAATGAATTATCCCGTGCTCCTAGTGATCACGGGATAATTCATTAAAACCTGCTTAGTTTGTTAATGGCCGCCTTAAACAATGTCAATATTAGAAAATATAGGTAACTTGAGCTGTGAAGAAGCTTTGGTCATCATTAGTGGCATTATTGGCCATAGACTGGGCCGAATACTTCACCCGGTCCAATTTGTTATAACGCATGTTGAAAATGGTGCGTTTGGCAACGGTAGTCTCAAAACCAACTTCAAAGCCTTTGAGGTTATCTGCGATACCACCCAAGGCCACAGTAGTATAGTTCAAGGGCGCATTCCAGGCAAACGGCGAAGCAAACGCCAGCGCGTCAAAACCAGGTTCTGCGTATTTATACTGGACAGAATAGCCGGTTGACCCCACCACGAAAGGATTGGCACCCTTATATTTCGCCCGGATAAAGTACGCCTCAGGGGCAGAACCACCGTTCGCTAATTTTGCAAAGTCCGCAGTATTCCGGCCCCATTCACCGTCAAGAACAACATCAGAAATCCCTTTATACTTCAGACCAATTGCAGCCGAATTGTACATTTCCTTGTGTTTGTCCTGAACGAATGACACCGCCATATCTGTATCCTGATCCAGGCTGAATTTTACATCGCCGAGATTATATGTCCGATGGGGGAAGATGCCGCTAGGATTGGAAGTAGTCACCTCCGAACGATCCCCTAACCTGGCAGAATAGAAGTTCACTTTAACCGCTTTGCCGAAAGAGAGCTTCCCGCCGTCCATATACGGAGCGCCGCTAATTGTGCCGAAGCCGAGGCTGGGGAAGAACCGGCCCAGGCCTACTTCAGCATTGGCGCCGATTTTCTTATTAAAGTTCGCTTCCCAGGCCTGCAAGGAAGTAACATTGGTTCTGCCGCCTAAAGTCTCCACGCCAAGAATGCCATGGAAGTAGGTGTCGCCGTCAAACTGGTTGGCAATATTCAGCCAGAGCAAGGTACGGGAAGCGCTCTTATCATCGGCTCTACCCGCAGCGCCTGGAGCCGCAAGTCCTGCATCCTCCGCGATCATCCGGGGGTTCTTGGTATATTCATAACGATACTGCGCAAAGCCGTCAATTGTAAGCGGGCCTTGCTTCTTTTCCACAGTATCGACGCGTTTGCCGAGTGCCTTGAGTTCATCAGAAAACTCAGCAGACAGCTTAACAATTAACGCTTTGTTCTCATCAGTAGCCTTATCCGTTTTCGTCATTGCATTTGCTACGATTTCAGCCATTTGATACCTGGTCAGGGTCCGTTCGCCCTGGAATGAGCCATCATAACCACTGACAATACCCGCTTGTGCCAATTTGCTCACTGCATCATAGGCCCAGTGTTTTGCCGGAACATCACTAAATTGATCACTTGCTGCTAGCGCAATGTTGGTAAAACAAAGCGTTGCTGCTGCTGCCACTACAATTAGACCTTTTTTCATTAGTCTCCCACCTTTTATAATTTCTCTATATAGATTATTAATGCACTTTTGCGTTTTAAGGCCGGTACCCCAAGCAAGCCTTAATTCTTTTTAAAAGATCGATAGGCAGTTATTGCCCCAAATATCAACATCATTACAACAATTGAGGCCATCCAGCTAGTCTCCAGCAACGGACCGCTATTCATAATGAACCCTCCCTATTTTCGATTTTGGTACAAAACGACACATTGCCCGACAAAGCAAACAAAAATCATAACTCCCATATTGGCAAGGAACAAGTCCCAGAAAAGCATTCAAATTCCTCCCCTAAAAAATCTCGTAACTCTCATCACGCCTGAGCTGCCTCAGCCTTTTCTTGCGTCAAAACAGCTTCAGATACTCTAAATATCCCGGGTTTTCCTTCACACAAGGCGGTCATCAGAGCACCAACAACAATAGACACACTCAAGGTCGCATACACATTTGCAGTTGTCAGCATTTCAAGGCCAATAGCAGCAGGTAAACTGGTAAATGACCACAGCATATTAACGATCCAGGCAGCGACCATTGTGGTAATGGCTGCTGTAGTCGACCGCTTCCAAAATAGGCCGATCAGGCACATAACCATTATTGGTGCAGGCCAGGAGAAGAGCCAGTTTATCGCAGTCACAATCGGCGGCAGTATTGGCGCCACAACGGTCGCAAGTATACAGAAGACGATGATGGTGATACGGGCTACCCGATTCTCTTCTGTCGGGGACATACATTTATTACTGGTATAAGCATATATGTCTTTGGTGAAAAGTGTCGAAGTTACCAAAGCGATGATGGAGAAACCGGACAACAT
>NZ_DATMXX010000005.1:0-3393 GCF_035561255.1 Sporomusa sp.
TCAATAAACTATTTGTTATTTGTCTGAGGTTTAAGAAAGCTCTTTAAAGAGGGGTTGGTAGGGTGAGGAAATATGTTGCAATCAGTGCCTTTGCCTTGTGTAGTATTTTTGTGTTGGCTTATATTTTTGCTTTTTCTGCCAGTAATATTCAAGCGGAAAAACCCCAGGAGAAAAAATCACAACTAAAGCCAGGCATTTATAAAGCAGAATACGATAAAGCTGATTTCCGGGGGTGGAAAGCGTTTTTTAGTATGGAGGTAGACGCAGCAGGCGAAATTAAGAGCAGTAGTTTCGATTATATTAACCAATCAGGTCAGTTAAAGACCCGGGATACTGAATATAACAATAAAATGAAAAGTAAAAGTGGACTGGGACCTAGTGAATATTGCCCGAGGTTTGCCAAGAATTTGCAAGTATATCAGGACCCAAACCAAATAGATGCAATTACCGGGGCAACAATGTCTTCACGGGATTTTAAAACATTTGCCCATGCAGCGTTTAATTCGGCTAAAACAGGCGATCTGTCAACAGTCTACATACAACAACCGGAAACGGCAGGTTCGAATAAATGATCTCATGGAGCCGTCATACGCGGGCGATTGACTTTGCTTGCCCTAAATTATTTTAAGGATACTAGATAATTAAAAGGAGAAGATATGCAATCGTTTTTTCTAAATCTGAAAATGAGCGCGAAACTGTTACTCAGTTTTTCTATAATTACGGTGGTATGCCTGATTGTTGGTCTTGTAGGGATTTTAAACATTTTACAATTACAGGAGCTGGATCATGATCTATATACTTTTCAAACCCGGCCGCTGCTTGAACTGCGGATTATCAATGGTGGTTTTGAGCAGAACCGGGCTTATATGAGGGATATTATTGCTGAGGACAATCCGCAGAAGATAAGCGAATATATTAGTGCAATGGAAGTGAATACACAGAAGATTGATCAAGCTATGCAGAAATTCTCGCAAAGTTTGCTTTCGGAAACTGAAAAAGAGGATTTTGTGTATTTCTCAAATGTTCTGGAGAATTTCAATTACCATAAGGATCAAGTAGTGACATTATGTAAGGCCGGCAACAAAAAATATGCTCATACTGTTCTGCTTAATGACGGCCCCAAATTATCATTGAACTTTAATAAAGCTATTGAGAAGCTTGCTAAGACCAAGGAAGATATCGGCAGGGAGAAAGCAGACTTTAATGAAGGCAGAGCGCAGATTGCTGTTTGGTTTATGGGGACATTAGTCTTGTTCTCGTTTCTGCTGGCAGCCGGGCTTAGCGTGCTGATCGCCCGAATGATTAGCCGGCCCATAGAGTCAATGGTGATTGCCGCCAATAGAATCGCTAAAGGAGATCTCGCAGTCGAAATACCCCAGAACTACCCGGGATTACAAGATGAAATAGGCAAGCTTGGAATGGCATTTAAGGTAATGACAGAAAACCTTAGAACAATTGTAAAACAGGTATATTGCTCATCAGAGCAGGTCGCTTCCGCATCGGAAGAGCTAACTGCCAGTTCCGGGGAATCTGCCCAAGTTTCCGGACAAATTGCTACAGCTGTTGTTGGCATTGCCAAAGACACGGACAAGCAACTGCATACTGTGAGTAAGACGATGGCAATCGTGGGCCAAATGTCAACCGGAGTAGAACGGATCAGTTCGAATAGTTTGACTGCGGCGATTACTGCTGATAAGACGGTAGGTGCTGCTGTTGAAGGCGGAGAATCTATTGAGTTGGTTATTAGCAAGATGAATGATATTGAGAACATTGTCAACCATTCTGCCACCGTTATTAGTAAACTTGATAAAAGATCAAAAGAAATCGGTGAGATTGTTGACACTATCTCCGGAATAGCCAGTCAGACCAATCTACTGGCTTTAAATGCTGCTATTGAGGCGGCAAGAGCTGGCGAGCAGGGGCGTGGTTTTGCCGTTGTTGCCGAGGAGGTCCGTAAACTCGCTGAGCAGTCTCAGGCAGCCGCAAAAGAGATTGCGGATATTATTCATAAAACACAGGTTGATACTGGCAAGGCGGCTGAAGCAATGGGGGAAGGAACCCGTGAAGTAAAAGCCGGTTCTCAACTTGCTAACCTGGCAGGTACAGCATTTAATAACATTATTGAAATGGTGCAACAGGTATCAAGCGAAAGCAAGGAAATCTCAACTGCGATCACTCTGATCGCTCAGGGTAACCAATTTGTTCTTGCGTCTATCCATGAACTTGATGAGGTCAGCCGGAGTACTTCTGCTGAAACTCAGCTGGTTTCAGCGGCAACGCAAGAGCAATCTGCCACGCTGGAAGAGATTGCTTCTTCCAGTGAAACATTGGCCCAGCTTGCTGAACAACTGAAGCAGGCAGTAACTGAGTTTAAAATTTGAGTAACAGAAATAGTTTAGGTTTAGTATAGTAAAAACAATCTATTGGGGACAAAATCGTACTAATTAGCAGTTTTTCCTGTTTTTCGCCATTGACTACTTAGTCAGTTTAGGTATAATCAAGTTATAGTAGAAATACTAAATCTGACGTGGAGGACGTTAAAATGCAGAAAAAAGTTTTAATTGGTATGTTGCTTGTTTCCCTGCTTATGGTTACCGCTGTTCCGGCATCACAGGCTTTTGGGTTAGGTGATATTTTAAAAGTCGGTGGTATGTCTATCCTAATAGATAAGTTCTCGACACCCCTTAATAATTTCATCAACCAATTGACATTTAAACATAAGTTAGGGAGTGAATACTCTACTAAAGTAGTTCCCATTCTATCTGTGGGTAATCATGGCTACATAGGGGCTGCTCAAGTTACCGGAGCGCAGGAATTAGTTGATAAAACTGAGGCGGTTATTCAAATGGAAGGCAGCTTTAACAATGATAAGTTTAGAGTAAAAGCATTAGTTCCTGTTGATAGTACTAACCCTACCAATTTTACCCGCGTGCAGGGGGTTGGAGTATCAGCAATTATTGATATCAAAATATAATAGAGACATAAGAAACCTCTTGCAGTAAGCTTTGCCTACTGCAAGAGGTTTTATTGTCCGACCGGGTTACCGTGGGGCTGGCGATATGAATTTATCCTCTTTTAGAATATGATCAACAAGCCATTCAATGACAAAATTCAAGATTTCTTTTAAATAGGCATTTTGTTCATTATCAATTTGGCCAAAGTCAATTGAGCCCATTTTTTCGATAAATTCATTGTGCAATACCTTATGAGATAAGAATTTAGGATACTTATTGGCTATCATATAGGCTTCTTCTGCTGCGAAATGTTCTGTTGTATAATCACGTAGTTCATCAACAATAGCTACAATGTGATCATATTTGTCAATAATTAATTCATTGTTTAATAATTTATCAATTTCGTTGGCGATCTCAAATAACTTTTTGTGTTGTTCGT
>NZ_DATMXX010000006.1:0-2281 GCF_035561255.1 Sporomusa sp.
CCTATACTAATGTATATGCTCCAATAGAAAAAAACACGCGTAATTTTACGCGTGTTTTTTTGTTATCTAATTCTTTTTTATCGGATCATTAGGTTTAGGTGGTGGCGGTGGCGCCAATGGGGTCACCGGATTTTTATCAGTTTTTACCGGTGGTGGTGGGGGGGTTTTCTCATCTGTATCCAGAGTCTCATCTGTGGCACCAGTTTCATCCAGTTTAATATCTTTACCGTCCTTATCTTTACCCAATTTACCGTCTTTACCATCTTTTGTTGCCGTTGCTGCTGCAGTCGAAAGCTTGTTAGGCTGAGTTCCTTCAACAAAGATTTCATTGCGGCCATCCTGATTGGTGGGATCATTAAGCAATAAGCCATCTTTGGTAGATACACGGGCAGCTACGATGCCTGAGGGTCTTACAAAATCACGGGCCACATATTTAGCGGCTACATCACTCATAAAGCTCCTCCAGATAGTGGCCGGAATGGTACCACCGGTTACGCCGCCCAAATATCCGGGGCTATCGTAACCCATCCATACAGCTGCAACCAAGTCTGGTGTAAAACCGACAAACCAAGCGTCTTTATAGTCACTTGTGGTACCGGTTTTACCAGCGGCAGGGCGTCCAAAGTAAGCACCTGTGCCTGTGCCATTGTTAATAACTCCTCGCATCATATCAGTAAGGAGATAGGCGCTACGCTCATTAACAACAACCTTCTCTTTAGGTGTAGTTTGTTCTATCACCTTACCATTGCGATCAACAATTTTAATAATGGATGTAGGCTCAACGCGGATACCGCTGTTTGCTAATACTCCATAGGCGCTGGCAATTTCCAGGGGAGTGACACCGCGGGTAAGACCACCTAACGACATAGACAGGTTGCGATCATTTGTGTCGCCTTTAAGCACAAGCGTAGAAATCCCCATTTGTTGAGCATAGTATAATGCTTTATCAATACCGACTTGTTGGGCCAGCTTGACGGCTACAACATTTAACGACTGCTCAAGGGCAGTACGCATGGTAACAGGGCCGCGAAATTTTTGATCATAGTTCATTGGCGACCAACTGCCGAAACTAATCGGGCTGTCGTCAATAATACTGGCTGGGGTAAGACCGCTTTCAATAGCTGCTAAATAGACAAATGGTTTAAAAGCAGAACCAGGCTGCCGTTCAGCTAAAACGGCCCGGTTAAACTGGTCATTACCACGTCCGCCAACCATCGCTTTAATATGACCAGTATGCGGATCAATCGCTACTAATGCACCTTGGGGCTGCTTGATGCCGTTTTCGGTGCGGGTAGTCGGAAGCTGATTCATTGCATGCTCAGCAGCAGCTTGCATTTCAAGATCAAGAGTGGTATATACTTTAAGGCCATCTTTATATACTGCATCCGCCCCATATTTTTCTATAAGCAGTTGCATAATATAATCAGTAAAGTAGGAAGCCGTTGTTGTGTTGGTTATTGGGCGGGTAGCCAGTTTAATCTCCGTATTCCGCGCTTTAGCGGCTGTTGTTGAATCAATATAACCATATTTAACCATTTGGTCAAGTACAATAGATTGACGTTCTTTGGCTGCCTTTAGATTGCTGGAAGGAGAATAATAATTAGGGCTTTTTGGTATACCTGCAATCATTGCACATTCAGCCAGATTCAAATCCTCAACATTTTTTCCGAAATATATCTGGGCTGCTGTTTGTACACCATAGGCCCCCTGGCCGAAATAAATCTGGTTCATATACATTTCTAAAATTTCATTTTTACTATACTGACGTTCAATCTGCAAAGATAGAAATGCTTCCTGTACTTTGCGTTTAATCGTCTGTTCTTGTGAAAGCAGAGCATTTCTGGCTAACTGTTGAGTAATAGTACTGCCGCCCTCAGATATACCTCTGTCTGTCATATTAGACCAAACAGCTCGTAATATACCACGTGGGTCGACGCCGCTATGCTGATAAAAGCGGGTATCTTCAGCAGCAATAAATGCGTTTTGTAAATCTTTAGGAATCTTATTTATTGACACTGGTAAACGATTTTCCACTGAATGAATAGTTGTTATCAGTTTGCCATTGGCGTCAAAAATCTGAGATGAAACAGCCGGACGTATTTCACCTTTCAAGCTAGGCATTGTATGAATACTGGCTGTTAAAAAACCCAGCCCGGCGCCTGTCAGCATAACCAGGAAGACAACAACAGCAATCACTGTAATTGTTCGAGTATTTTTCTTGGGTTTGCGCCGGTTGTTTTCTTTGTCTTTATCTTGCATGGCTTTCTCCCCTTATAAATTC
>NZ_DATMXX010000007.1:0-25818 GCF_035561255.1 Sporomusa sp.
GGTTATAATTTCTAATTTTGTTATATAACGTTGCCAAAGATATATTCATCAGGCTGGCGACTTTACGTTTTCCTGCAACAGAACAGCCATAAGTCTCAAGGTATTTAATAATTATCAGTTTTTCATTATTTGCCGCATGTGGCTTGCTTATATATACTTGCGGTAAACGAATATCCGTTTTTTTGATGGTGTTACCCTCACAGAGAAAAATTGCCCGTTCAAGAACATTCTCCAGTTCCCGCACGTTCCCTGGCCAGGAATAGGCCTTAAGCATAACCACTGCTTCAGCAGCAATCCCCTGAATGTGACTTCCAACCCTGCTGCTAATTTTGTGAATCAGAAATTGGGTGATACACTCCAGGTCCTCAATACGCTCCCGCAGCGGCGGAACATTGATGTTAATCACATTGAGCCGGTAAAACAAATCAGCCCGGAATTTTCCCTGACCAATCAGTTCCATCAGATTACGGTTAGTGGCAGCAATAATCCGGACATCGACCTTTACTGATTTTGTGCCGCCAACCCGTTTATACTCTTTGTCTTGCAGCACCCTCAGCAGCTTGGACTGCAGACCCAGGTTCATGTCACCGATTTCATCGAGAAATAATGTTCCTGTATGAGCTAAATCAAATAATCCGGGTTTACGGGAATTAGCCGACGTGAAAGCCCCTTTTTCATAGCCGAAGAATTCGCTTTCTAACAATTGTTCGGGAATTGCTGCACAGTTTACAGGAATAAATGGCCGTGTGCTACGCTTACTCTCCTCATGGATGGCGTGAGCAAAGATTTCTTTACCGGTGCCGCTTTCTCCCTGAATAAGAATAACCATATCACTAACAGCCGCTTTGCGGGCAACTCCTATCACCTCTTGTATTTGGAAGCTGTTACCGATAATATCCTCGAACTTGTACTTAGCTGAAGCCAAGCGCCCGACTTTACCATCAAGCAGCGCAACTTTCTGCTTATTTTCTGCTAACTCCCGGCTTAAACGGCACAATTCCGTAACATCATAGGCCACAGTAACCGCCCCGTAAAAACTCCCATTAATATAAATGGGGCCGGCGTTGCTAATAATCTCCACCTCTGTACCATGAGGGTGATTACGGATATTCTTAACTGCCGTTCTTTGTTGCAATACCCGGGCCATGCCACCGTCCGGCGAAACCTCATACACACTTTTACCCAGCCGGTCTTCCATTTTGAGGTTGGTCATTGTTAATAAGGACTGGTTAATAAAAATTTCCATGCCCTGGGCATTAGCAATTTGAATTCCCTCTACCGTAGAGTTTAATGCCTGGAAAAATACCTCCCGCTGCAAAGCCTGTTCTTCCAATTGGGTGATAAAACTCCACACCAGTTTCCCTACATTGCCTGCCAACAAAACAATATTTTTCTCCTGTAATTTTTGCCGTAATGCAGGTAAAAATGTTTCTACTTCTTCAAAGGTTAATAAAAATCCGCCTTCAATCTCAGCACTGAGCTTCTCCACATCGGAAACTACCTTTGCTTCAAAATAACTGCTTATTACCTCCTTCATATTTGTTTGTTGCCCGCCACCAGTAATATATACGGCGGCAACATTTAAACAAAAAGGTTTGGGGCCCCAGACACGAATAGCTGACAATAAATCCTCTGCCGGCATAATCATTCCCCAGGCCCCTTGTAAAAATGTACCTTGCATACAAACCACCTCAACTCAACTTCCCGGATATCCCTGCATCCATTACCAATATCACGACTATAACTTGCCAGATAACAACAATAGGCGTTGAATAACGCCTATTGTGCTACAATTCACACCCTAACAAGCATTAACCTTAAAACTCAACTGATAAACACTTGTTATAGTGTGTTCCCTAATTTTGTCCAGTTTCCTGCTCTGCTTGCTTCTAACCAACAAAAAATTACAAAAATCCCCTTTAATAAATAACACAGACTCCATTATGTTACACTTTCGCAAAACAATCGCCATGCACTGTATCTCCAACAAGGATAGTCCGTTTATCCTTTAAATTCAAGATATAAAAAAGAAGATCTTCTCAGCATATACTAACCTGCCATACCGAGAACAGATCTGCTAGAATTTCGCAACATATTATAGAATCTATCGGGTACGCTAATGTTATATATTGGCTAAACGCATTCAGGGCTATCCTTGAATTACAAGAACCCCCTAGAAACATTAAGCTTCTGGGGGGTTCTTGATAGCGTTTAACCAGGATAGGTAATCTCTTTTGTTTAGATTCTTTATAATCCCAGCTGCTGAAAACCATAATTCAATAGCCGGGTTGCATCCTCCCAGCGCCGCTCACTGTTTAAAACAACGGCAATCAACTGAACATCATTACGTTTGGCAGCAGCAACGACACACTCACCGGCAGCATCGGTGAAACCGGTCTTTACCCCGTTAGCTCCCGCATATGTAGCCAACAGCTTGTTGGTGTTTCTGGCATGGGTGATGCTGCCCCGGCTGACAAAATGAACATCATATTCCCGGGTGGAAACGATGTTGGCAAACACGGGATTCTGCATACCGTATACGGTCATTAGTGCAAGATCATAAGCGGTGGTAAAATGATTGACCGGGTCCGGCAAGCCGTGAGGATTGCTGAAGTGGGTCCGAATTGTACCAATCTTATCAGCCTTATCATTCATCATCTGGACAAAGGCCGGTATCGAACCTGCGACATTCTCAGCTACGGCTTCGGCGGCGTCATTCCCGGAAACAAGCATCAACCCATATAATGCCTCCCGCAGTGTCAGGCGGTCACCGGCACGCAAGTCAAGACTCGACCCTTCACACACTGCCGCTGTCGGGCTGACAATAATAACGCTGTTTGGATCACCCTGTTCCAGCGCCGTAATTAAGGTCATGATCTTGGTGGTACTTGCCGGGTACATAACGTTATCCAGATTTTTTGCATACAATACCCGCTTGTCACTAGCCCTCATAACAACGGCAGCTTCTGCCTCCACCTGCGGCAGCACTGCAGCAAATGCAACATTAACCCAGACTATGACAGTAATAAATACTGCAATCGCTGCCTGTCTCCTCATTTTTAACATACGCCTCCAGACCTAAATAATCCACACTACATGCCATCTAATACAACGCGTTAAAATATCAGACTGCAAACTTCCTTATTGCGGAATATATATTTCTACAGCAAATTGCTAACTCCTCCCACCAAAGTGCCCATATTTTTCAATTATGAGCTGAATTCAAGCGCCAGCAGCAGGACTTTTTTAATGCTTAGCAATATTTCTTTATTGGATTTCATCTACTGGAATTCCGGCTATAAAAAGGGATAAGGGTGTATGAGGCGAATATTACCTTTTATCCGTTTGAGAAAGGGGTGCCCGAGTTTGTTCAGATATATGGCAAACCGTATTTTTAGCTCTTTACTTGTTTTGCTGGCGATTATCACAATTACTTTTCTCTTAATGCATGCTATCCCAGGCGGGCCCTTCACCAATGAAAAAAACCTCCCCGCCGCAGTACTAAAAAACATTGAAGAACACTACCGCCTCAACGACCCTTTATGGAAACAATACACAGATTACTTAGCTAATCTAGCCCGGCTTGATTTAGGGCCGTCCTTTAAATATGCAGGCCGTTCGGTCAATGACATCATCAGCGAGAGTTTTCCTGTATCCCTGCAATTAGGCGCCGTAAGTATTGGCCTGGCTGTCTGCCTCGGTATTCCGGCAGGTGCGATTGCAGCCTTGCGCCAGAATAAATGGCAGGACTATGCAACCATGTTATTTGCAACAATTGGTGTGTCGGTTCCCAGTTTTGTCCTGGCTACCGTGTTGGTCTACGTATTCGCTATCAAGCTCGGTTTATTGCCTGCTGCCATGTGGGGCGGTATCGAATATGTCATTATGCCGGCCCTGGCCTTAGCCGTCCACCCGATGGCCTTTATTGCCCGCCTCACCCGCTCAAGCATGCTGGAGGTCCTCGCCCAGGATTATATTAAGACCGCACGGGCCAAAGGCCTGCCGCAGATAGTCATTGTCTATCGTCACGCGTTAAAAAATGCCCTGATTCCGGTAGTCACTTACATCGGACCGATGACAGCCTCAGTACTGACGGGAAGTTTTATCATTGAGAATATCTTTGCCATCCCCGGCTTAGGCCGTCATTTTGTTACAAGCATCTACAACCGGGACTATACTGTGATTCTCGGTGTGACCGTATTCTACAGCGTATTAGTAATTAGCATGAATCTACTTGTTGATCTTATCTATCCGCTGCTGGACCCCCGTATAAAACTAACCGGGAAACAGGAGGGCTGAAATGCAATTACGTAGCGATTCATTTGCGCCCCTCAACCGCAGCAGCCTGCGCGAAACCACGCTCCGCCCAAGCACGACTTACTGGCAGGATGCCTGGCAGCGTCTAAAGAAAAACAAACTGGCCATGATTAGCCTGTATACTCTTGCCGTGATTATTACTATCGCCATTATTGGTCCCTGGCTCTCCGGTTTATCCTACTCTGATCAGGATCTCAGTCAAACCAATAAACCACCGAGTGCCGGGCATTGGTTTGGCACCGACAATCTCGGCCGGGACTTATTTATTCGTGTACTGTATGGTGCGCGGATTTCCTTAGCCATCGGCATTGTCGCCAGTCTGATCAATCTTACCATTGGTGTTATCTATGGTGGATTAGCCGGACTTTTAGGCGGCCGGGCCGACAGAATCATGATGAATATTGTTGATATTCTGTATGGCATCCCCCTGCTGCTCTATGTGATCTTGCTCATGGTTGTCCTAAAACCAGGGCTGACCAACATTTTTATCGCCCTCGGCATTGCGTATTGGCTGGGCATGGCCCGGATCGTCCGCGGCCAGATTCTAAGCCTCAAAGAGCAGGAATATATTTTGGCAGCCCGGACTCTTGGTGCAGGTACCTGGCGTATTCTCTTGCGGCACCTGATCCCCAATAGCCTGGGGCCAATTATCATTACTATGACGCTGGCTATTCCTGAAGCCATCTTTGCCGAGGCCTTCTTAAGTTTTATCGGGCTGGGCGTGGCTGCGCCTATGGCAAGCTGGGGAGTACTCGCTTCCGAAGGGGTGACCAGCTTACGCTCTTATCCTTTTCAGTTGTTCTTTCCCGCAATGGCCATCAGCATCACGATGCTGGCCTTTAATTTCCTGGGGGATGGACTGCGCGATGCGCTTGATCCCCGCGTACGGCGCTAGGAGGTAAAACATGAATCCGTTATTAGATGTGCAAGAGTTGGCTGTTTCCTTTGCTACATACGCCGGTGAGGTAAAGGCTGTAGATAACATTAGTTTTCAGGTCTTTCCCGGGGAGACTGTCGGCATTGTCGGTGAATCAGGCTGCGGTAAGAGCGTAACGGCTCATGCTGTCATGCAGCTTATCACCACACCTCCCGGCAAATATACGAACGGAAAAATCATATTCGAAGGCACAGATCTCCGGCAAAAGACCGAGGCTGAAATGGAAAAAATCCGCGGTAATGACCTGAGTATGGTATTCCAGGACTCAATGACCGCCCTTAATCCAGTGCTTACGGTTGGCATGCAGATTGCTGAATCCTTACAATTGCATCAACACATGAACAGAGCGGCTGCCTACGCCCAGGCCATTGAGCTGCTCCGGTTGGTAGGTATCCCGTCCCCTGAGCAGCGCGCCGGGAACTATCCCCACCAATTCAGCGGCGGTATGCGCCAACGGGCCATGATTGCGATAGCACTTGCCTGCAAGCCCAAGCTGTTGATTGCCGATGAGCCCACAACAGCCCTTGATGTAACCATTCAGGCCCAGATTCTCACTTTACTGAAAGACCTCCAGGCCAAGCTGCATATGTCCATTATTTTTATTTCCCATGACCTTGGCGCCATCGCCGGCATCTGCAGCCGGGTCATCGTGATGTACGCCGGTAAAATTGCTGAAGCAGGAACGGCTGAAGATATCTTTTATACCCCCCGGCACCCTTATACCTGGGGGCTGCTAAAATCAGTACCACGCCTGGATGCCGGCCAAAAGCAAAACTTAGCCGTCATTGAAGGACAGCCGCCCAACCTCCTGCAGCCACCGAGTGGTTGCCCCTTCCATCCCCGCTGTCCTCATGCCATGCGTATCTGTACAGAGTATTATCCTGAAACAACACAGCTCACCCAGGTTCACCGTGTAAACTGCTGGCTGCAGCATGCCAGCGCCCCCAGGCCGGAGGTACAGATCAATGGAATCTAAGCATATCCTGGAAGTACGCAATCTTAAAAAATATTTTACCGTTAAAACTGACTTCTGGGGACGCCCTGCGGCGTGCCTCAAAGCGGTGGATGATATAAGTTTTAACATAAGCCGGGGGGAGACACTCGGACTGGTAGGCGAAAGCGGCTGTGGCAAGTCTACCACCGGCCGGACCATTATTCATTTATATAAACCCACAGCCGGAGAAATACTGTTTGACGGGAAGGCTATTGACAGCCTGTCGGCAGAAAAACAGTTACGCCGGGCTATGCAAATGATCTTTCAGGACCCCTACGCCTCTCTTAACCCACGCATGACTGTCGGGGACATTATCGGCGAGCCGCTGGACATCCACGGCCTGGCCAGCGGTTCCGGGCGGGCAGACCGGATCGCCGAACTGCTGCAGATGGTTGGCCTCAACCCCGGTTACGCCAGCCGGTTTGCCCATGAATTCAGCGGCGGCCAGCGGCAGCGAATCGGAATTGCCAGGGCACTTGCCATTGAACCAAGGTTCATCATCTGTGATGAACCGATTTCGGCCCTGGATGTTTCAATTCAGGCCCAGGTAGTTAACTTATTGGAACATCTTCAGGAAAAGCTGGGACTGACCTATTTATTCATTGCCCACGACCTGGCCATGGTGAAACATATCAGCACGCGTGTGGCGGTCATGTACCTTGGTAAGATTGTGGAAATAGCCGGCAGCACTGAATTGTATAATAAGCCACAACACCCCTATACCCAGGCATTGCTGTCAGCCATCGCTATCCCTGATCCGTTGGTGGAGTCCAAGCGCCAACGACTGCTCCTGACAGGGGACCTGCCTAACCCCATTAATCCCCCCTCAGGCTGCCGGTTACGCACCCGCTGCCACTGCGCCATGCCGCGCTGTGCCGAACAGGAGCCAGCGCTTATCGACATCGGGGCAGGCCATATGGCTGCCTGTCATTTACACCCAGGACACTAAGGGTGCCGGCGGCTGACGCTGTTAACATACTACTAGCTGCTGCACCAGTACACAATACAAGTAATCTGTTAAAGGAGTCAACTATGGAAGGGCTACGCAAAAGAATCCAGACCATCTTAGATCAGGTTCCCTGCCGTTCAGCCATTGTGATTATTAATCACAGCACCGGGACCAGTCTGGAGCTGCATCCGGATAGGGTATTCCCCGCAGCAAGTATGATTAAGATCCCGATTATGATTGAGGTTATGCGCCAGGCAGCACTAGGTATTATCTCCCTGGATGACACTATTGAGATAAACAGCCAGCTGCAAACAGGCGGCGCCGGAATTCTAAAAGAACTGCGCTCAGGGTTAAGGATGACTGTGCGGGAGCTTGTTACGCTGATGATTATCCTCAGTGATAATACCGCTACTAATGTACTCATTGATCTGGCCGGTATGAGTTCGATCAATACAACCATAACCGGTCTGGGGTTACGTTCAACAGTGCTGCGGCGCAAGATGATGGACTTCGCAGCAGCCAAAGCGGGCCAGGAGAACCATACCTCAGCTGCTGATCTGGCCTGCTTGTTTTCAGGCCTGGCCAGTGGCAGTTTTCCTATGCCGCCTCACTACAACGCACTGATGCTTGATATCCTAAAACGGCAGCAGGTCCGGGATAAACTGCCTTTTTACCTGCCTGAAGACATAGTTATAGCTCATAAGACTGGAACCTTGCCCGGGGCAGAACATGATGCGGGAATTTTATTTGTACCTGGCGGTCCCTATATTATTTGTATTCTTACTGCAGAGCTTACTGCCAATTATGAGGGTCTTCAATTGGTAGCCAGTATTGGCAAAACTATCTATGATTACATATCTTAAGGAGGAGTAACAATGTCATGTAAAAAACTCTGTACAGCCTTGCTGATGTTGACACTGCTGGTAACCCTGACAGCAGGCTGCGGCAAATCCGGCTCCAGCACAAATGAACAGGTATTTCGCTATGCCCTGGAAGCAGAGCCTGCAACCCTGGACCCGGCCAAGTCTACAGCCATTCCGGAGTCATTGGTGGAACTGCAGATCTTCGAGGGATTAACCCGGCTTGATGCCAAAGACCAGCCGGCACCCGGTGTAGCCGAAAAATGGGATGTCTCTCCCGATGGACTAAAATATGTCTTCCATTTACGCGCTAATGCCAAGTGGTCAAATGGCGAACCAGTCACCGCTCAGGATTTTGCTTTTGCCTGGCAACGCACTTTAAGCCCGGAAGTGGCTTCCGAAAACGCCTATATGCTGTTCCCGGTTAAGAACGCGCAAGCCTATAACGAAAAAAAGCTGACAGCCGATCAGCTAGGCGTAAAAGCCCTTGATGACCGGACACTGGAGGTTACACTGGAAAAACCCACAGCCTATTTCCTCAGCTTAGTGGCCTTTCATGCTTTCTATCCTGTTCACCAAAAAACAGTAACCGCCAGTCCTGATAAATGGGCAAATGAGGTCACCACTTTAATCGGTAATGGCCCGTTCAAAATCAGCAATTGGACTCATAGCGGCAAAATTGATTTTATTAAAAATGATCAGTACTGGGATACCGCTGCTGTTAAGCTAACAAAAATGGAGTGGCCAATCAGCGATTCCCAAACCACCCGGTTAGCCATGGTGGAAAATAATCAGGTTGATATGATGGTAGAACCACCTGTTGTCGAACATGACCGGCTCACCCAGGCAGGCTTGCTTAAAATATCCCCATATCTTGGCATATACTACTATGTCTTTAACACCCAGGCGGCTCCCTTCGATAATCCCCAGGTCCGCAAGGCTTTCGCGCAGGCTATTAGCCGTGAAGCGCTGGTTAAGAACGTGATCAAGGGCGGAAAAAAACCGGCTTATGCCTGGGTAGCTCCCGGACTCACTAACCCGGCTACAAGCAAGGATTTCCGTGAAGAAGGCGGCAATTATGCGATTGAGGATGCTGCCCAAGCCAAAAAACTGCTGGCAGAAGCCGGCTATCCTGATGGCAAGGGACTGCCGCCTGTT
The DNA here is from genome assembly GCF_035561255.1 of Sporomusa sp. Taxonomy (GTDB): domain Bacteria; phylum Bacillota; class Negativicutes; order Sporomusales; family Sporomusaceae; genus Sporomusa. Next base: position 9,216 of record NZ_DATMXX010000007.1, read on the forward strand.
ACCCTGATGTTCAATACCAGTGAATTACATAAATCAATTGCCGAGGCCATGCAGGAAATGTGGAAACAAAATCTGAGTGTGGCAGTGAATTTAACCAATCAGGAATCGAAAGTATTCTTAGAAGCCAGAGACCACGGTGATTACCAGATTGCCCGGGCTTCCTGGGTCGGGGACTATGCCGATCCTATGACCTTTATTGATGTCTTTAAAGACCCCGATAATGATGCGAATTATACAAACCCGGCCTATAACCGTCTGGTTGAACAGGCTCAGTCCACGCTTGACCAGAAGGTCCGGATGCAGGCTATGCATGATGCTGAGAAAATCCTCTTTGACGATGCCGTAATTATCCCCATCTACTACACCACCCAGCCCTTTATCACCAAACCCTATGTTAAAGGCTATTTCTGGTCCGTATTAGGCTTGGCCGACTTTAAGACTGCCTATATTGAGAAATAAGACTTAGCCGCCCTTGTCGATAAACACAACAGTCTTTAATTCAAACAGGGATGTGCCGTTTACCACGTGCATATCCCTTTACACTGATGCTATATATTCCGCATAAAAGAAGTTTGCAGGCGCAGGCAGGTGATGTATTGACAACGCTCCACCGCTGGCGCTTGACTTCCGCTTTTGCCAACACACCACCCGCCTGCAAAACTTTAATGCGTTGTTATAGCACAAGGAGATGACATGTATGGATTCTATTTCCCGGATTATACCCCGCCGGCTCTGCCCGGGGGATACGATCGGCATAATCGCCCCTGCCGGCCCCGGTAATCAGGAATTGACTGCCACCGGGATTAAGTGGCTGGAAGAACAGGGATTCCGGGTGCAGCTGGGAGCCACAGCCGATCAGGAACTGGGCTATCTGGCAGGCTCGGACGCGCTGCGCGCCGCTGACCTTAATGCCATGTTTGCATCACCTGCTATTCAGGGGATCATCTGCCTCCGTGGCGGGTATGGCACCATGCGCTTATTAGAGCTTCTGGACTATGAGCTCATCAGGAAAAATCCCAAAGTGTTTGTTGGCTACAGTGATATTACGGCCCTGCATACCAGTATTGGTCAGCGTACAGGCCTTGTCACCTTCCATGGACCCATGGCAGCCTCCGATATGGGCAAAGAACTGCCACTGTATACCTGGCAAAATTTTTTCCGGGCTGTGGCAACACCTGAGCCGCTTGGGCCGATTGTCAACCCGCCCCTGGTCCCGGCGCCCGAATTTATCGTACCGGGAACAGCTGAAGGCTGCCTGACCGGTGGCAACCTCAGTCTAATTTCGGCCACTCTGGGCACACCCTATGAGATTGATACTTTTGGCAAAATCCTCTGCCTGGAGGACGTTGGTGAAGCACCCTACCGTATTGACCGGATGCTGACCCAGCTACTACTGGCCGGAAAACTGCAGAGTGCGGCCGGAATTGTGTTCGATGTATGTGCCGATTGTGAGATAGAAGCCAAACCGCCTAGTTTTACTGTTGAAGAAGTACTGCGGGACCGTTTGGGTGGCTTGGGTATACCGGTACTTACCAATTTGTATTTTGGGCACACTGCAGACAAGGCAACACTGCCCCTGGGGATTAAAGCAACACTGCGAACCGAAGACGGCGGACTGATCATCACAGAGGCAGCAACAACCGGGTAAATAGTGCACAGAGCTGTTAACAGGAGGGATACAATGGACAAAAAAACTCTGAAAGAGCAAGTGATCTCGATTATTGATAACATGGCTCCCGAGCTTAAAGAGATCAGCCTCTTTCTCCACACTAATCCTGAGCTGGGTTGTCAGGAATACCAGGCAGCCCAGCTCCTTGCCAAAGCTGCTGAGCGCCACGGCTTCTCCCTGGAGAAGAATATCAGTGGTTATGAAACAGCCTTCATTGCCCGCAAGGGTGTCAGTGGGCCAAGGATTGCCTTTTTAGCCGAATATGATGCCTTGCCCGGGCTTGGGCATGCCTGTGGCCACAATCTCATTGCTGCTATGAGCTGGGGCGCAGCGGCCGCCTTTGCGGCAGTGGCCGCTGATCAGGCTGTGTCTTATTTTATCGGCTGCCCGGCTGAAGAGACTACCGGGGCAAAAGTTGCCATGGCCGAAGACGGCGTCTTTGACAACCTAACAGCAGCGCTTATTGTCCATCCGGCTGCCACTAACACTATCGGTGGCACCTCTTACGCCACCCACCCGCTTAAGGTAACCTTTCATGGCCGCCCGACGCATGTTGCCAGCAAAACCGATAAAGGCATAAATGCTTTGGATGCCCTGGTCATGTTTTATCAGGGACTGAAGCCATTACGCCATACCTTTACACAGGAGACCATTCTGGCAGGTATTATTATCAACGGCGGCACGGCCCCCAACATTGTGCCTGAAGTAGCGGAAGCCAAACTTACCGTCCGGGCATTATCCTCAGCCTACCTGGAAGAAACAGTACTGCCGGCTGTACGCAGACTGGCAGACGGGGTGGCTGTGGCTACCGGCACTACCGTAACTGCCCTGCATTACGAACCGTTGTTCAAAGAACTGATCAATGACCCGCAGCTCCTGCCTCTGTTCCAGAGCAACCTGGCGCTGTTAGGCGAAACAGCGACTGTGCTTGGCCCGGAGGCTGCAGGCGGTTCTACCGATGTTGGCAATGTCAGCCACCGGGTTCCTACCCTCCATCCTGACATTGGCATTGGCTGTAACCTTGTCGCCCACACACCGGATTTTGCTGTTGCGGCCGGTTCTGATTATGCCCAGGCTCGCTTGTTGGTAGGGGCCAAGGCGATGGCAATGACCGCGATTGATTTACTGGATTTGTAAGCTACAGAAATAAAGAAGCATTATTTATCGTGAATGATAAATAATGCTTCTTTATTTCTATGCCCTATATTGGAATCCCGATTTAGCAACTGCATTCGTCAGAATAGTTTCTCTGGCGGATTACTGCTACTGCAATAGCGACTGTTTGTTATAAATTGAACCTCTGAACAGTGAGTTGCAGCTCTTCTGCCATTTTCGCAAGGCTTTGGCTGCTTGCTGCAATCTGTTCCATCGAGGCTGATTGTTCCTCTGTTGATGCAGATACTGTCTGGGTCTGCCCGGAAGTGTTTTTACTCACTGCATTAATTACCTGAATTGCGGACACAAGCTGTTGACTGCCTTGACCCATTTGTTGTACACCTGCGGTGATTTCCTTACTCTGGGTGGATAATTCACTAATAAGTGTTGCAATCTGCTGGAAGGATTCGCCGGCATTGTTTACCACCTGGGTCCCCACGCCAACCTCTTTTGTGCCATCATTCATTGCTACAACAGCGGCATTAGTCTCTGCTTGAATCTCATTAATCAAATCGGCAATTTTCTTAGCCGCATCCTGAGACTGTTCGGCAAGCTTGCGAACCTCCTCGGCAACAACGGCAAAACCTCGCCCTTGTTCACCAGCTCTCGCTGCTTCAATTGCTGCATTTAGGGCAAGAAGGTTAGTCTGACCGGCAATACCGGAAATAGTATCAACAATCTGCCCAATTTCTTTTGATCTTTCGCCCAGTTTTGCCACAACAGCCGCAGAATTATTAACAGTATTCTCGATATTACCCATTTGATTAACAGCTACTGCAACTATATCAAGGCCCTCTTTGGCAGCGCCGGCGGTTTTGGCAGACGTACTCTCCGAGGTGGAGATATGTTCGGTTACCTGTTGTATACTTGTTGATACTTGTTCTACAGTAGTCGTTGCATCCTCAATTGACTTTTGCTGCTGCTCCGCGCCTTGGGCAACCTCAGTAATAGCATTAGCCACCAGACTGGCGGTTTGCGCCGATTGTTCCGAAATCGCAGTCAGCTCTTCAGAGGCCGCCGCCACTTGCCCGGCGCTTTCACTGATCTGGCTTACTATCATTTTGAGTTCTTGCTTAAGGCCGGTAATCGTCTTGGCCATATCACCAATTTCGTCATTTCTGACAGAGAAAATATCTTCTTGGGTTAAGTTTAGTTTTCCGATTTCGGTTAATTGACTGTTTAAATTTCTAATCCGGTTTGCCAGGTTACGTCCATACCAGCCGGCAAGCACCACAATCAGTATACCGATGATGAGACTAACGGTAATAATAATATTTCTCTGGGACTGCGAGGCTTCAAGCACTAACTTGTTATTGCTGTTTAAAGATTCCTCTTGCAGCTGGAACATCTTTTCCATTTGCGGATCAACCCGCCCGGCGATTACCGTCCAGTCATCGATTACCTTATTTAGATTAGGATCATTCTCTTTTTTCGCCTTAAATAACTTGTCAGACATCATAGTGTAGCCGGCCAGTAATTGTTCCAGTTTTTCAGCTTCTGCTTTAATCTCCGGCTTTTTAGTTGCAGGAATCCAATTCTTTACAATCTCATAACTCTTCTTGCTGGCCTCAACGGCATCTTTTTCAAAGTTTACATTGCCATAAGCAATGAACCCGCGTACGTCACTCATGCTCTTATGATATTCATCCTGAGCTGTTTTCATCTGAATAGTTCTTGCCGTGGTATGGGTAGTGAGCCCATAAAATCTGTCGACAATATCTGCCGAAACATATAAAGAATAACCGAGTAAAGTTAAAAACACAAAAATTGGAATACCAAATGCTAGCATAACCTGTACTAAAAGTGGGGTGCGTCTACTACTCATTAAATTTCCTCCAAATTCTAAGTTTCTAAGAATATTTTTCGACATATTCCAGCAATTTCCTGCATAATTAGATAATAAATTCACAAATGCCAACTTTTTATTAGGATGATTAACTACGGTCCAACCACTAGTCTAGCATCTTACATAACACTTGCTCTCTGAGTAGCAAAGAAGCAGGTGACTAAAAAACAAAAGGTTAGACCAGCAGGGAAAATTGTCCTGCTGGCCTAACCTTTTTGCTATTATACTGCCATAAACTAGTAGCCAATCACTTCGTCCGGTCTCCACCACAGGACAAAGGTTTTGGTTTTCCTAAGAAGCTTGAACCCTCCGTCTTGCTTTGGTATTAAATAACGGTCAACGTTGCTGCGGTACTGCTCTTCAAATTCCGGGAGAATCTCGCCGACAAAACGCAGATCTGCATAGGCTTGTTCACGGGAAACATAATCACGCTCAAAACCGTCATCCACAACAACGATATTCGGGTTCGCCCCCATGTCATACACCATGTTGAACATCATGTTGTAGCCAAACATGCGGGCAGCAGGATCATGCGGCATTTTTTCCTGCCCAATACCTTCAAGAAAGTCTAGCTGTATTTCCCGGAGACTGGGGGCATTTGCCCAACCCAAAATATAGACATATTTTCTGGCAATCTGGTTGATTTTCACTAAATCGGAAAATCCCACTGAGCGTGAGGCAATGGCAATATCATATTTGCCAACGTTTTCAACCGCGTCTTTCGCCAGCCAGTTCGATCTCATTGGCGTAATATTGTGGACTCCTTCGCTCCTGGCATTTTCCATGCATTTTGCCAGCATCTCCTCGGAAACATCCAAGGCAGTGACACTCTTTACCTTTTGAGCTACAGGAACAGACAACCGTCCTGGTCCACAGCCGATGTCGATTACCGAGTCCTCTGCAGACAACAGCATCTGCCCCACCTGTTTTTTGGTAAACTCCTTTTCAAGTTTCGCCATTCCGTCATACATACCGGCAACACTGCCCCATTGTTTTTCTTGAGCAGCCTCATCCATATTGGCAAATGGCATTTTCCGGTACTTTTGCAAAGCTTCCCAGTTAATTAATCCCTTCATCTTTACACCTCTTTAACATCAGCCGATTTATTTTTTTCAACCCTCCCGGAACCGGCTAAACCTTATCCTTACCGGGCCGGAGGTTTTCCATTGATTATTCTGTTTGCCTCTTCTGCCGAAAGATCATAATTTAAAAAAGTCCGGTAAAAAAAGCGGGTTTCCTGAACGATGTCAATATCCTGAAACTTATCCGGATGCAAAATTTTTGCCGCCCACTGAATTTGCAACGCTTCCTCCGCACCGTACCGGTCCCAGAAAAAAGCCCCCTCCGGGTTGATATACACCTTCCCCGTTTGTACCGCCTTAAGTCGCCGCCACTTTTCATCCTGTAAGGTTCCGTTCAGCGCTCTCGCTCCATCTTCCACTCCGTTCAAGGCCAGTGCCGTATTGCCAAATATAATAACGTCGGGATTCCATGTTATCAGTTGCTCCATCGATACTTCGCCGCCGGTTTCCGCGGCATTGATTCCCCCGGCAACCGTTATCCAGGCATTAATGATAGTATCCCTGCCGTCTACCATTAATGGTGCCAGCCTGGTAATATGGATCACTTTCGGTTTTTGTTCCCGGGGAATCCCCGCAGTTATCCCGGTTATCCTGTTGAGGTTGTAATCCAGGTAAGCGATATATTTTTCCGCTCTCTGCTTTGCTTCCTCGCCAAGAATGACACCGGTTAACCGGAAGCACTCTTTCAAACTGTCAAAATCATTAAACATCAATTGAACAACCGGAATCTTTAAATCAGCTATTTTTTGGGCGCTTTTATTATTCAGCGGCGTAAAAACAATGTCCGGTTTGGCGGCCATCAGGGTTTCCAGATTTACACCAGTAGTATCAAAAGCCGTAACCGCCTGACTCATTTGTGGATTAACGACCTTCATCCAGGGCCGTTGTGCCGCCGCAGTCGTCGTCGCAACGATTTTATCACCCGCCCCCAGCATGCACACAACCTCATTGTGAGCAGGCCAGGCATCACCAATCCGTTTAATCTGCGCTGGTATTGCCACTTTTGCGCCACTTGCATCGGTAATCGTGATTTGTTTGGGATTTACTGCCGGTTGAGCCTTAAAAGCATTCTGGCATCCGGCTAGGAAAATGAGTAAGATAAAAATGCCGCCCAACATGGTATGCTTTCCTGTTTTCACCGTATCACCCCCTGCTTTTGCCTTCCGGGCACCTGTTCCTGTTAAAATTTCTTGCTGATCTCTACCCCGTATTCGGCGCCGGCATCATAATAGTTCATGCCTCTGCCATAACGCCGGTCGGTGATATTGCGCCCATACAGGGTGAGTTTGGTACGTTCATCCAGGTCTTTGCTGATGTTGGCGTCGATAACGGTATAGCCGCCTAACTTAGTGGCGTCTCCCATAGAACTTGCAAACCGGCTGAGGTGCAGCAGGTTGATATTGGCCGCGATATCGGCCTGCCTGTAGTTCAGCGCCAGATTGTAGCTGTTATGCGGTATATAGCTGTCATCCAGGGCGTTGCTGGAAGTAAAATAAGAATATCCGGCTTTATAGCCAAACGTGTCAGACAAACGGCCATGCACCGACAGTTCCAGCCCTTTGCGCGTCAGATCCCTTCCGGTATAGGTAGTTACATTCATGCCATTCTCTGCATCGTAATACGTTTTTCCCGTAGCAACCCGGGCATCATTGATATCATATAAAAATGCCGTCAGCGAGGCATTGAGAGCCTTGTTATAGCTGGCCGTAACGCCTGTTTCATATTTATAACGCACTTCTGCATCAAGCAGCTCGTTGTTTTCGGTAAGAAGATACCTGCCGGATGGCTGACGCGAGTAGGAGAAACGCGAAGACAGTTTATAGACCGGGTCCAACTGATAAGCGGCTCCCAGGGATAAGCTGACAGCTTCTTTATCCCATAGTTCCCCGTATGTCGTGTCGTATTGTATGTTGCTGCTGCCGCTGGTGTTGTTTGCAAAATATTTGGCGACGCCTTTAGTAATATGTTTTTTGTCCAGCCGCGCCCCGGTATCCAGCGTCAGTTTATCATTGACCCGCCTCTCCCCGTACAAATAGTAGCCGTACAGTTCCTCCTGGCGTTCATAGCCGGCCTGCCCCTGCACCCCGGTCGGCGAATGCCACCACATGGCCTGGACGCCGAATTTCAGCGTATCCCGGCCAAAGTTCAGCGTATGCGCAAGATTTAATTCGCGCAGGTATTCGTTTTCTTCCCAGCTCGGCTTTATTGACGGCGATGATACCAGCGCAATCCGGCTGGACCGCACCGAGCTATAGCCAAAACTAAAGGTCGTCGTGTGATTTTCATCCCAAAGTTTCGCCGCATTTGTTGTAAACAGCGTCGTATTAATGGGATCCCATTTGCCCAGGCTGGTGTAGCGATTGAGGTAGCTGCCGTCCGCGTTAAACCATACCTGCTGGCCACTCCAGCCATTGTTGACAATCAGGGTCGTGTCGGCAAACCAGTCTTCGCCTTTATCGCCGGCCTTAAAAAAATACGTATCAAAATTTCTGCCGTTAAACCAGCCAGACCTGCCGTCGCTCCTGTCTTTTGCGTACCCCAGCGCATAATAAGCGCTGTCACCGGTTTTATCGCCATGCACGATGCTGAATTTTTCCGTATCAAAAGTACCGTAACTCAGCTTGGCTTTGTCGACAGGCTCGGTTACAGCCAGGGTTTTGATGATAATGAAACCCTGGCTGGGAGAGCCTCCCTTGGCAGTATTGGTGGCAAAATTGGCAATAGGGCCCAGTGTCAGGATGGAGGCGTCCCGGACAAGGGTGATGGATTCGATCAGGTCAACCGGCAGATTGGCCAAAATACGCGAGGCCTGAGTGTCGGGTAAATAGACTCCGTCAATGATGATCCCGATATCATCGCCGCCGCGCGCCTGGACTTTGTAATAGCCCTTATTACCCCAGCGCGTACCAATAATCCCGGTGCCGCGTTCAAGTATTTCCAGCACATCTTTGGGATGCATGGCTTCAATAGCTTCCCGGGTAATGACTTCCGTCGCCGCCTTGCTGCTTTCCGGAATGGCTAAACGGCTGTAGGCCGGTGTTTCCTCCTCTGCCTTTTGTGCCTTTACCATGACCGTCGACATTTCAGTGTCTTTAGCGGCAGCTGGTTCTTCCGCCCAGGCAGGCACTACCGCACCGACCATAGTGGACAAAACAATCGCTGCAACTGTTTTTCCCATCTTACTTTTTTTCACACCGCTTCACTCCTGTTAAATAATATATCTTTATCCCGCCTTTTCCGCTGTGGAAGCTGTCTGGGCAGACAACGGGATGCAAGCAGACGCATCTTGTCCATCATTTAACTGCAAATGAACAATTTGCACATTGACACCATAAGTGTCTTTTAAATATTGTTCGGTAATCACCTGATGGGGAGCGCCGGTTGTAAGACTGCCGTTCTTTCCTATTGCAGCCACTTTTGACCCGTATCTCAGCGCATGGTTGGGATAATGGGTGGTCATCAGCACGCCGATGCCGGATTTTGCGACCAAGTCGCGGATATAGTCCAGGACCCGTATCTGATTGCCAAAGTCCAGACTGGAAGTAGGCTCATCCATAATCAGAAATTCCGGCTGCTGCGCCAAGGCCCTGGCGATCAATACCAATTGCCGTTCGCCGCCGCTGATGCGGGTATAGATGCTGTCGCGTAAATAGCCTATGGATAATGTCTCCAGGGCCTGGCCGGCTATTTTCATATCGGCGGACGATGGCGATCCAAACAGTCCCAGGCGGGCGCTCCGGCCCATCGCGACCACATCAAGCACGGTAAACGGAAAGGGTGGTGTGTGGGCTTGGGGAACATAACCGATTTTTGCCGCCAGCTGCGGCTGGGACCAATTGGCAATATTCTCCCCATTCAGCAATATTTTCCCGGACTGAATTTTCAATAACCGTAAAATAGTTTTGAATAACGTGGTCTTGCCTACTCCGTTAGGTCCCAGCAAACACATGAAATCACCGGAATGAATTTCAAAGGAGATCCCTTCAATAACCGTTTTGGCTCCATAGCCACAGGAAATATTGTCAACTGTAAGAATCATGCTGCCACCCCTTGCCGACTGTTAAGCCCATCCTTTTCGTGTATGTAAGAGAAGATAGAGAAAAAATGGCGCCCCGATTATCGATGTCAAAATCCCTAAGGGAACTTCCACAGAGAACATCGTCCGTGCTAAATCGTCCACCAGCAACATAAATATACTCCCCATAACGATTGAGACCGGGAGTAAAATTTTATAATTAGGCCCCACCAGCAACCGGGACAAATGGGGCACCACCAGGCCCACCAGACCGATGACTCCGCTAATGGCCACTGCCGACGCCGTCACCATTGTTGCGCAGACCACAACAATAATCCGCAGCCGGACGGTATTCACCCCTAAGGCTTTAGCCTCTTCATCACCAAAAGACATAACATTCAAATTCCAGCGCAGCAGTGTCAGCACGAACAGTCCGGCCACAATCGGAACAGCGGCCAGATACACATCACGGTCGTTAACAGAGGCCAGGCTGCCCATCAGCCAATAGGTAATGGCCGGCAGTGCATCGTTGGGGTCGGCCACATACTTAATCAATGAAACAAACGAAGTAAACAACGTTCCTATGATAATGCCCGCCAGGATCATGACCAGAATCGTCTCGCCTTTTTTTCCCAGCCAGAGGGTAATCAGGTATGTTGTCGACACGGCCAATAAACCAAAGGCAAAGGCTGCCAATTGAATGCCAACGGCATTAAACGCCAACAGGATTGCCAGGGCTGCACCAAAACTGGCACCGGCTGTCACGCCTAAAATTCCGGGGGAAACCATTGGATTGCGGAACATCCCCTGGTAAGCGGCACCAGCGGCTGATAAGGCCGCTCCCACCAGGATAGCAGCCATAATTCTCGGCAACCTGATTTTTAGCATGACAATTTCCATATCCTCGTTCCAAAATGGTGTCAGGTGAATGATTTTTGACAGAAGAATCCCCAGGGCGATATCCGGAGCAATCGGATATCGCCCTACCAGGAAAGATAAGAAAAATATAGCGGCTAACACCATAATTAATATAGAAAGTTTTATTGACTCTGCGGACTGCTCAGTTACTTTGGCCATGTTATCCCCTTCAATCCCACACAACCGTTATGAATAGACCTACGCCATCCTCATCACGGCTGTTCAAAATATCCCGCCTCAACCGTTTGGCTTTCCATACCCGCTTCCATACCGGGCTGCCGGCCGCCCTGTCAAAGCTTCCTGCTGATCACACTCCATTATCCGAGTTCAAAAATAACAGGTACAACGACCCAAGCCGGAACCGGGCGCCCGCCTTGGTAGGCCGGGCTGAAGCGCCAGCGGCGCAGGCCGTTGACAGCCGCCTGATCCACGCTGCCATAACCGGAGCTTTGCACAATTGCCGTATCGCCGACTACACCTTTTTCGAGGATTAAGACCCGCACACGTACCGTTCCCTCCCAGCCGCGCAGCCTGGCTTCTTCCGGATAGGACGGCGGCGGACCGTCAATAACATAGGGAAGCCGGCCTGCTCCGCCATATGGTGAGCTTGAGCTCCCCTGGGCGTCATTGCCCTTGCCGCTAACAGACTGGCTGGCCGTATCAGTGCCATTACCGGCCTGTCCTATTTTTTCTTGCACCGGCATTTTTTCACTTACAACATTACGATCAGCAGTGGGAGCAGTATCAGAAAAAACCGGATCGGCTTCAGGCGCCGGCGAAGGCCGGCTGTCAGGAACTGGTGCATCCCGGCTTGGCGGTGAATTGGGCTCTGCCGCTTGTACCGGCGCATCAGCAGGATCGTTCCCCATGTTATACTCACCCAATTCCACTTCTATCGGCAGCAGCGGCTCCGGCAAAGCCTCCGGTTTATCCCGGAAATAAAAAAAACTAATGCCTGCAACAAGCATCAGATGGACAGTTGCGGACAGGCAAAGTGCGATTCCCCAGCGTTTTTGCATCATTGCAGCCACTTTTTGTTTTCTATAGCAATTACTGTTGGGGCAATGTCGGCCGTTTTACTTAGCATCGCCACTCCAGATACCAACACCGGTTTACCATTCAAGCCAACACGTCCGTTCTTGTCTTTCATGACCACAGCATTTCCCCGCCTCCGTAACTGTCAAAATACCTATTCAATTCCTTCTTCTGAGGGTTAATAGGGAATATCAAATTACTGGACAAATTACCATATTATACTTATTACGATATTACAATTACAAACATAAGTCAACACATTTTATGAATTCAGTTTATTATTGTTCATTTTTGTTTGTTTTTGTATTGTATATCCATAGAAGAATTAAACTAAAAGTCAGGAAATGCATACCCAAAAGCAATTAACTATAAAAAGACTGCAAGCAAATAAACTAGCCCCTAATAATAGACACTTTTAAAGAAGTGCATTATCAGGGGCTCAGTTTAATATATATATACCCAAGTTGACCTTGACAGAATGTAACCGCCCGCCATTCCTGCAGCCATCTGCTTTTCGGACCAGGCGCACATGGCAATCAGGCGACTGGTCGCTTGCTACTCAAGCTTTGGTATTTCCATAACATCGAATAATGCTTCGGCCGGGCTGGACATGAGAAACTCGGCAATCTCTTCTTTTAAGAGGGTAAGCCGTAAAGCATCGGCTAACGTCAGGGTATCATCATGGGTTTTATAGGCAAGGGTGATAAATTCCGCCGGTAAGAGTCCGTGTTTTAAAGAAAAAATACGTTTCTGGCCATTGTAGGTTATCTCAAAATAATATCTGCCGCCATAACCATCGGCTGCATCAGGAGCGTTTTTGGTGAGGGCAGTCTTGGGGTCAATCAGCATCGTTGACCGCGTTTTTGCGCGGGTAACCATTTCGAAGCCGTCAATAATACCAGGGCCCTGGACGCCAATCATGATGGAAAAATTTTCGCGCGAGGGTGTTTCATCCGGAGAAAGCTGGCTGAAAGCAAGTTCCATCAGCTTAAATGCCATTGCTACACCACCGATAAACTCCCGCCCGTGGTATTTCACCAGGTCCTGAAAGGTTATACTGAGCACATCATTGCGGTCTTTAATTAGTAATACCGGCTCCATAGTTTCCTCCTTTACACTTATTGTTTTATATTATTAAAATCCTGCTAAATAAATTTTTTAATAGATTTCACATAGAAATAGCCTGATAGTTCCAGATAAAATCAGCCAGGTCTAGCTCGCGGTCAAATCGCTGAAAGGCTGATTCTGCCTGCTGCGTTTGGCTGGGGAAAGGTTTTTCGCCGCCTGTCAGTATACTGCTGCCCGGATAAGCACCCACGCCGGTCCCGCTGTCGCATCCGGCAGCACAATTATAGACCTCCAGCAGGGTGGGCAATGCTTGCTTATCTACCAGCGCCGCCTGATAGTCTGCGAGAAAGTTGTACACTGAGCCGGTCCCGCTGATTTTCTGATATCTCCCCGCGGGAAGATACTCAGCAAAACACTCACAAACCCCGCCATGAGCACCAAGCGTCAGGCCGTTACCTTCGTACGAATCAGCAAAATCAACCGGTTCATAGTTGGCCAGGTTGATGCCGGCCGTATGGAGATATTGCTTCAGGCGGTTAATTGTGACACTATATTTGATCCCATACTGATTGGTCCGGTGCCGGCGTATCTCGCCACGCTTGGCGATACAGGGCGATAAGAAAGCCAACGGCTCTCTGACAGCAGTATATTTTCTCAGGTAGATGGCTGTACACTGGAGCGGACTGTATACCGGCATCAGATGTTCCTGTAAGCGGGGGGCATGGTTAATAATATAGTTGTTGACTGCCGCACAGGGGGAGGAGATAAAAGGAGTGTTCTTCCTGCGCCGCAATATTTGAAGATAAGCCCATATTGTAATATCAGCCCGCAATAGAACGTTATAGAAAGATTTAACCCCTAAAGTCTTCAGAAATCCAAACAGCTGCCGGTAATCAGGGAAGTGTCGCCGCACTGCCGGCGCCACCAGCAGTGACAACGTTCTGCCTGCAGCCAACTCATCCAGGAAAAGTTCAATATCATCCTGATAGTCAACCGCTTTGTGCGGACAGCGCTGGTAACAGGCACCACAGGCAATACAGTCCTGATTAACAATCGGTTCCACCGACAGACAGCCTGGATTTGTATAGCTATTGCCGAGCGGACAGGATTTCAGGCAGGCCTTACAAGTACGGCACTGGCGATCAACCACGCTGATTTCTGTTTGGCGCAGCAGTGGTGTCATTGTGCAGACTGGCGCCTGAGCCCCTGCCGCCTGGCTAATACCACAAAACATAAAATACCTCCTGCCGCCCCGGTGATCAACTGGGGCCAGCTCAGCATCATTTTAACAATCATTGCTAACTTCTCCGGCATATTGACAGCCAGTAACAGCCATGTCACCGAAAAATAAAGGCCGGCCATCTTTAACCCTGAGGCTGCGGCAATAGCTACCCAGCGATTGGTTGACAGGAATATTCTATACCCTGTGATGTACAGGATATTCGCAGCAGCCACCGGGATAATCAATACCGGGACAGGTAGAGCCTGCTGGAGATACGCAATAACGGGGGCGGTAACCCCCAGAATCATGGCCGCCTGCCAGCCGGCGGTTTCCACAGCGGCAAGCAGGCAGGCATTGACAGCACTACCAATGACAAACATGGATACGAACGCAGGTACAGGTACAAACAGGCGCAGGGATTGAAATATAAACATCAGAGCCAGCAATAAGGCTGCTCTCGTCATTTTACGGTACATGTTACCCTCCAGGGTTCAGACAGTGCTCCTTGGGGATGCACAGAGTCTGCGATTTTGCTTAGAATTTCATCCGGATTTCGCTATGTACAAACGCTCCCTGCAAGCACAGGTCATCATCTTTTTTATTAAGCAGATTCTCAACCCCTACGCTAAGCGTATGATTTTTAGTAAGTGTTTTTTCCAGGTTGACATTCCAGAGTGCATACGATTTGTTTTTACCGCTATCATAACCGACATCAGCATACAAAAAATCACCATAGAATTCGCACCAGAGATTGGCCCTGACTGAGTCGTGGTCATTATAAGACAGGCGTGAGGCCAGCTTATGCCGGGCCCGGTTTACTAACCGGGTTTTTTTTTCATCATTAGTAGCATCCAGGTTTGTATAATTAGCTGACCAGGAGAGGGTGTCTGACAGGGGGTAACTCAGTTCGGCCTCTACGCCCTGCATGGTGACTTGGCTAATATTTTGATAAGTCAATTGATTGCCTGAGGGCAACCGTACCTCATCAATCATATTATCAAGCTTATTAACAAAATAGGTCAGCTTGCCTGTGGCCTTCCCCCAGTCCTGTTCCAGTGAGAGCTCATAGGAATTAGATTTCTCGGTTTGCAACTGATCATTACCTAACAATGTTATATTGGTTCCATTCCGGTTGACCGAAGAATTAATATATAGCTGGTTAGGTGTGGGGCTGCGGAAGCCTTTGGCAACATTAAGTTTAAGCCTTGAATCAGGCGTGGCTTCATAGGTAAGGCCTACCTTCGGACTAAGATTGCTTTCAAACTTGTTGCTGTCGTCATAACGCAAGGATGTGACTGCCAGCAGCTTGGGCGATACCTGCCATTGATCCTGGACGTATAATGCGGAATAATCAAGATCAATGCCAGACCCTGCCTGGGTTATACCGCCACGGGTGATCGAGTAAATTCCCTGGCCGGTCTTAACCCCGGTACCCCGAAATTTTTCCGGACGGTATTCACCGCCGTAGGTCAGGACATGCTGGGTGCCGGCCTCCCGGGTCAGCCGGGCTTCAAAACCGGGCACGGTACGGTGGGAGTCCCCAAAATTCATTAACTTCGAAGTAGCCACATTATACACATCAAGTTTCTTATAATACTCGGACAGGTACGCCCTCAAAAAAACAGAGTCATTGGGGGCCTGCTGCTTATTATAGCTTAGTGAATACTCATAACGCTCATTATTATCATTGATATTGGTTTTAATCTGCACTCCTGAGGGATTTGTCTTATACGCATATTCACGGGTATCCTCATTCATATATCCTGCTGTTAACGAAACAGTTTCTTTCTCCGATAGCTGGTAATCCAGGCGGGCGCTTATATTCTCCCGCTCGCCATAGGGCGCATAGGTTGTCCCATTGCTTTTGAAGACGGCATTATTCTCCAGCCTGGAACCGGATATGGTAACACCGGTTTTACCCTGTATCCCGGAATCATACGTAAATTGATAACGGTCTTTGGCTCCCCGGTCACCGCTGAAGGCCCCGTGGTCCAGGCTGACACTAAAAGCTGGCTCAGTCGCCCGTTTGGTGATAATATTGACCACCCCGCCCATAGCTTCTGTACCGTACAGGGAGCTAACAGGCCCGCGCACAATCTCAATGCGTTCGACATTCTCCAGTGATATCCGGTCCAGCTCATAATTCTGATCAATCTCAGAGGATATGCGTTTGCCGTCGATAAGGATCATTGAGAAACGGGAATCAAAGCCGCGGATTGAAATGGCATCCCGCCCGGTTGAGCGGTTCAAGCTGACACTAGTGGCCGTACTGATCACATCTTTCAGCGTATGAGCGCCGCGGGCCCTGATATCTTCCTGACTTATTACCTCTACCGATGCCGGGACTGCTTTTTTCTTCATATCAGTCTTGGTTGCCGTAACAACGACCTCGTCCAGGGCAAATTCATCAGGCGTAACCGACTGAGCATAAGCGTGGGCTGTGGAAAATGTCAGTGCGGTTAGTGCTAAGATAGCTGTTTTCTTCATGGTGTCTTCCTCCTCATAAAAATTAAAATAAATACAAATATTTTTGAGACCACAGAAATAATCTTCCAATAAACGATAATGAAAACCTTTATCAATTGCACTTAGG
>NZ_DATMXX010000008.1:0-19937 GCF_035561255.1 Sporomusa sp.
CATATATACCGGCTGATCAAAAAATATTGAAGGTCGGAGAGCAGGCATTGCTTTCCGACCTTCAATATTTTTTATCGAATAAAGTAAGGCTGTTAAGCCAGAGAAAGGAATATATATGGGGCGAATCCTGTTGCGAAATGAAAAGAAAATAATGGTGACAGTGGCTATAACTGGTTTTGCTTTGCTTGGCAGTGGTATTTGGTGGTGGATGTATTATGCCAATATTGTGTCTACCGATGACGCCAGAGTGAAAGGCACAATTGTTACGGTAAGTTCGCGGGTGGCTGCCCGCGTGGCTGAATTACTGGTTGACGAGGGGGATGCTGTACAGGCCGGGCAGGTTATTGCCAGACTGGACAGTCGGGATTTGAAAGCGCAAGTTGCCCAAGCCAAGGCAATTTTAGCAGCGGCAGAAGCGAAACTGGCCGGGGTTAAAGCCGGCAGCAGACCGCAGCAGGTTGTCCAAGCGGCCGCTTTGGCTGATTCGGCGCAAGCAAGCTTAGATAATGCCGGAAAAGTGTATGAGCGTACAAAATCGCTATATGCTCAGGGTGCCGTAGCGGCGCAGCAATTGGATGCAGCTCAGGCTGCGCTGGCGGTTGCACTAGCACAGTGTGCAGCGGCGAAGCAGTCGGTCAGCTTAGCGGCCGAGGGTTCGCGTTCGGAAGATATAGAAGCGGCGACAGCGCAAATGGAGCAGGCCGCCGCCATACTGGAAAGCGCCCAGCTGCAACTGGATTATACAGCCATTATTGCGCCGATTGCCGGTGTTGTAGCGTTAAAATCCGTAAATGTTGGTGAAAGCGTTAGCGTTGGGCAGCCAATATTTAATATTGTTGACAACAATAACGTATGGATAGCGGCCAACATTGAGGAAACAGCGGTCGGTAAAGTTCGGGTTGGACAAAAGACAACATTCTCTGTTGATGCCTTCCCCGGAAAAACATTCACAGGCAAGGTACGCGAGGTTGGTGCCGCGACCCGGTCGCAGTTTTCGCTGCTGCCTAATGAAAACACAGCGGGAAGTTATACCAAACTAACGCAGAAACTGCCGGTGAAGATAGCAGTGGCAAATACCGGCAATGAGGAATTAAAGCCAGGTATGTCGGCGATAATCCGTATTGATGTTAAGTCGTATTGAAGGTGCTGAAACGGAGCAAGCTACAAGCCGCAATAAATATTTAGTGTTGTTTACAGTTACAATTGGTACCCTGCTTAGCGCTTATCTAAGCAATTCGGTAAGTATTGCATTACCCAATATTATGCAGGTGTTCGGATTTAGTATGGATTCTGTAGTGTGGGTGTCACTGTCCTATCTGCTGCCATATGGTTCCATCCTGCCTGTTACTGGCAAACTAGGCGACCAATTTGGCCGTAAGCGGGTATATTTGATTGGGCTGGCTATTTTTACTTTCGCGACACTGCTAGTCGGTTTAGCATGGAACAGTACCACACTTATTATCTTTCGCCTGCTACAGGGTATTGGCTCCGGATTGCTGTTTCCTAACGCCATGGCATTAGTGTCTGAAGCCTTTTCGAGCCGGGAAAGAGGTCAGGCCCTGGGCTTATGGGGAGCTTTGGCTGCATCCGGTACGGCCTTGGGGCCAACTGTCGGTGGATTGATTGTTGAATATTTGGATTGGCGGATGCTGTTTTTTTTCGCTTTTCCGGTAGCCGCTGCCGGGCTGCTTTTGGCCGCTAACGTGTTAACTGAATCAAAAACCCATAGTGAAACAGCAAAAATTGACTATATTGGCGGAACGCTGCTGGTTACCAGTCTGAGCTGTCTGCTAGTGGTGCTTAACCAAGGAGCCAAGGAAGGCTGGACCTCCTTATATATAATGAGTTTGTCAATTACTGCCATACTGGCGATGGTTATTTTTATCGCGGTAGAGATGCATATTGAGAATCCGATTGTTGACTTGACACTGTTTAGGAATATTACGTTTACCGCTTCAAATTTGGTAGGTTTTTTATCGTTTATGGCTATGAATGGCGGCATTTATCTTTTACCGTTCTATTTTCGAAATATTCAGGGATATAGTGCCATCAAAGCCGGGATAGCCATGCTGCCGCTGACAGTATTCCTGATTGTATTGGCGCCTGTAGGGGGCCGATTGGCTAATGTATATGGAGCGAGGGTTCCGGCAACTCTAGGGATGTTAATTATGACAGTGTCCTTATTTTCTTTCCGGTTGCTTGATGAAGGTACGTCCTATTCCTATATCGCAACAGGATTAATCATCATGGGGGTGGGCAGGGCCCTAACTATGTCACCCTTATCAAATGGTGTAATGAATTCCTTGCCCAAAGATAAACTGGGCGTTGGTTCTGGTGTCTTCAATCTCTGTAAAAACTTTGGCGGCAGCGTGGGCGTTGCGGTAATGGGCGCATTACTTGATACCAGACAAACATTACATATCGGGACCTACCAGGACTATATTAACAGCAGTTCACAAGCGGCAACACAGGCAGTAGCGGTCTTGCAGAATTCTTTTAGCCATAACGGGTTTACATTGGAGCAGGCCAGAAGTTTGGCACTGTATTCGCTGCAGGGAATAGTAACGAAACAAGCGGCTATCGCGGCTTATGGCGATGTGTTTCTGGTATCAGGCATATTATGTGCCATTGGTATCTTGCCGACTCTTTTTATTCAAACGGCAAAAAGTCGGTTTTTAGCGAATCGGAACACGGCAGGAGAAGCTGTAAAAGCTGCGAGACTTGTCAGTACGGAGGAAAATTTACTCTGATTTTTTTTAGATTTACTACTTGTAAATGAACTTGGCTATTTTCCAATTCATCAGTTTATTACGGAAAATATTCCAGAAGAATACAAGGAACCTGTTAGATGTTGTTGCATATCAAAAAAATATATAGACGGTAAATAATTAACAAACTATGCTGTTTTGGATCTTCATGGGATATTATGACCTAAGAAGAAAAGGAGAGAAAATGAGCAATTGTTTGAAGAGAATGGCCGATAAGTGCATCGATATTTCGGGAATTATCATTCTTCTGCTAATATGGGAATTTGCTCCGCGCCTGGAACTTGTCGACAGACAGTTTTTTCCGCCTTTCTCTCAGGTGTTATCGCACCTCGGCAAATTAGCTGCTGATGGCATCCTATTTATCCATATTGCCTCCTCCTTACAGCGGATATTCCTTGGTTTAGCGCTGGCAGTTAGCCTGGCAGTTCCGGCGGGGATTGTGTTGGCAGGGGCGTTTCCCTTCCTATTGTGCAAGTTAATGCCCTTGTTCCGTTTGCTGGAACAAGTGAATGTTTTAGCCCTATCGATGATATTTATCCTGTTCTTTGGAATTGGCGAGAGTGTTAAAGTTTTTATCATTTTCTGGTCTACTATTTGGTTGATTTTGTTTGCCACGATATCCGGAGTAAAGAATGTGAATCCTCTCCATATAAAAATCGCGCGGTCACTAGGCGCGGGCAGAATTGCCATCCTTAAAAAAGTAATATTGCCCGAGGCGGCGCCGGTCATTCTTACCGGGATAAGGTCGGGTGCTTCTTACGCATTTTTCATACTAGTTGTTGCGGAATCCATGGGGGCCTATTATGGAGTAGGACGCCTGATCCGCGGTTCCGCTTTTGGTGCATGCATTGTTATTGCAGTGCTGGGAATGACTATAAATTATTTATTCCATAAATTGGAGGAATTCTTACTGGAGTGGCAACGTGGTTCAGGTTGGGCGGATTAGCGCCGGCAGTATGGTCAATAAGTTTACGTATCAAGAAGCATTAAGAAAGTTAGTGGAATAATCGAATTTGATGCAATGCTTAGGGCTAGTATTGGAGGTTAGTTTAGCGTGATATGTACAGTCTAGAGAAGAAAATTGACTTCTAGTGTAATTATGAAACTAACACAAATTAGTTGCGCGATCAACTAATTGACATTATATTACTCATGTGATAACATTAAAAATATTAGTTTTACCAGTGTTGTTATCCCGTTGCTGATCAGGATAGACTGAAGGCTTAGGAATATTGTCCTAAGTCTTTTTTGCTTTTTAGAGATTCAATATTATGTGTAGGGAGGATTAGAGGGGCCGCAGTCAGTTGTGGCCCCTGAATGCCCGGTAGACGAGGAGGGCGGAATAAGATTGGATACAATTTCTATCAATGTGAATTTCATGTTGAGGGCATTGCGGTATCGTAATTATCGCTTGTTTTTCAGCGGGCAAACTGTTTCTGCAATTGGTACCTGGATGCAAACGATTGCCATGAACTGGCTGGTGTATCGGTTGACAGATTCCGCTTTTATGCTGGGCACATTTAATTTTTTTAATTCTGTGCCAGGTTTACTATTAGGGCCTGTGGCAGGTGTAGTCGCTGACCGTTTTAACAGGCACAAAGTTATTATCATAACCCAGTCGTTAGCGATGCTGCAGGCAGTATTGCTGGCAGCTTTAGTGATAACCGGCAACATCGAGGTTTGGCATTTGTTAGGGTTAGGTTTTGTATTAGGCTGTATTAATGCATTTGATTTGACTGCCCGTCAGGCATTTGTTGTCGATTTGGTCGAGGAGAAGGATGATTTACCTAACGCAATCGCGTTGAACTCTATTATTCTTAGCGTCTCAAAACTGGTCGGCCCATCGATAGCCGGCATATTAATTGCCATAGTTGGTGAGGGAGTATGTTTTCTACTAAATGCGGCCAGTTTTATTCCCGTGCTGGCGGCTCTGCTGTGTATGCATGTTCAGGCACCAGTTGAACGGGAAAAGGAAAAAAATTCTCCGTTGCGTGAAATGCGTGAAGGATATCTGTATGCCTACCATTTTCCACCGATTTGCTATACTGTGCTACTTTTGGGGTTGGTCAATCTGGCAGGTACGGTGTATATCACGCTAATGCCGATTTTTGCTCATGATGTATTTGCCGGTGACTCGTACACATTGGGGCTCCTAATGGGGGCTACAGGATTGGGTGCGATTTGTGGAGCGACATTCCTGGCCTCCCGCCCTAATCCAAAGGGCCTGGAAAGAGTGATTCCGTGGGCGGTTGTTCTGCTGGGAATTACATTGATCGTGTTTTCTCAGACCAATTTGTTGTTGATCGGGCTGCTAATGCTCTTTTTTATTGGACTGGGGTCGATTGTTCATATTGCAGCATCCAGTACATTAATGCAATCCCTGGTAGATGAAGATAAACGCGGTCGAGTTATGAGCCTGTATTCCATGTCTTTTGGGATGACTCCCTTTGGCAATCTACTGGCTGGCATTATGGCAAGCTATATCGGAGCAGCGGCAACAGTTGGTATTGGCGGGTTGATCTGTGTTGCCGGGGCAATATTGTTTTTGCGCCGGCTGCAGGACATAGAAAAACATACCAAAACCGATGACAAAGCAGATGAACAAAATGTGATTGGCCATATGTCCTGTGAAAGGGTTTCCGGGGAGGAAATATAGATGCCAAAATTCACTTAGCAGGATGATAGCCGAGCATAGTATGACTCCACGGCGTTTATGCTGTAGAGTTTTTAAATTTTTGACAGAACACTCCTCTTTTTTACTCTAACCGGTTCAATATGCTGATTTGAGGAGGGGTTTGTTCTGAATGATATGGACAATTTGCAAAGGAATATCCGATTTAGTTATATCTTTAATTTTCTTTAATCTCAATGCAACAAAAATGGGAGAACCACTATATCGAAAATTTGATTTCTCTGAGCCAGGAGATAAAGCAATGGTATTAAACATTTAAATTATACCAACTTCATGACTCAAGTCGAATTTGAAATGATTGCGCACAAAAAAACGTCTACAGCAAATTTTAAGGAAGTGTATTGTTGCTAATGAAAAAAATTAATGATTACTAAAAGTCAAGCCTGCCTTTTCTTCTTGCCCATCAAGTTTATGGTCACCTTATAAGCTGGCGGGTAAGTACAGTGAGTAGGAACAAAAGCTGATCAGGAGATAAACTGAAGGCAAAGGTTATTCCATAACGGAAACCTTTGCTTTTTTTATTGAGAGTTTCACATACTCTTAGCCTGATTTGCGCTCATTGAGAATTGTACTAAAGTTCTTTTAATAAGTGTTTAGCAAAAATAATACAAATAAGGAGTGTTTATTATGGCCGTTCATCTGACACTAGATAATGAGAATTTGGCAAGTACTTATGACGAGGTAAGCAATACCCAATTCAATAACGGATCTATATTGATCCAGAAACTGGAGGTGGAACCTGGTGATTCGGTCTTGGATATCGGCAGCGGCACTGGCCGGTTAGGTAGACATGTAATTTCCGTCATTGGTCAGTCTGGTAATTTTGTCGGTATCGACCCTTTGGGAGAGCGTATTAAGATCGCCAACGAGAAAAATCAATATGCTAACGCCGTCTTCCAGATTGGAAATGCTGAAGATCTCAGCTCCATACCGGATAATAGTTTTGATGTAGTGTACCTGAATGCGGTATTTCATTGGGTGCTTAATAAAGAAGTCGCTTTGCAGGAGATATTCAGGGTTCTTAAACTGGGAGGAAAGGTTGGCATTACAACAGGTGCCAAGGAACTAAGCAGTTTTTCGGGAGTAAAATTGATTACAGATAACGTTCTAAAGCGGGATCCATACAATAAGATTGTTCGGTTGGAGGATAGTACTCAGAATCAGCATGGTTTGACTACTACTGCGCTGATTCAATTGTTGGCAGGGGCTGGTTTAACGGTAAAAGATGTCCAGATTAAGGAGATCAAGAGGAGTTATCCAACGGCCAGCGATGTTACTAAATTCATTGAGGCTAGCTCCTTTGGTAATTTCCTGAACCATGTTCCCGAATCGTTACGGGATAAAGCGAAAGTGGATATTGAGATTGAGCTTGAAAAGCAGCGGACTAAAGACGGCATAACATTTAGCGGCTACACGATATTTGCAGTAGCTAAGAAACAGTGAAAGGCTTGGACTCACGGGGGCGGTTCTTGAGTCAGTTTTTCTTATTCATGAGCGTTTACTGAAAAAGGCTGTGAGTATGACCAGGAGGGTATTATCACGGCTTCTCGGCCACAATAATGTTCATGGCATGCTTGTGAGCAATGCCGGAGGAGTTACAGTCAAATATTACTTCATCACATTCTTTGATAAGCCAATTGCTATAAAGAGAAAAAAGTTCACCTGAAAGCCAGTTGTGTCCATTAGGTTCATGTTCCGGTGCGGGGGGAATAAACGGTTTTGTCACAAATGCTGATAAAACATGAATGCCATGAGGGGATGTATGCTGCTGGTAGTTGAAAAATATCTCTTGCCGGAGTTCCGGTTTCATATAATGGAGAACGCCATTGGAATAAAGGATATCGTAATTAGATTCCAGCCTGAAATCAAGGACATCGGCTTTAAAGACATTTACATGTACACCAATTTTATCAGCCAGTCTTTTGGTTTTTTCGATGCCTGCATCGGCTATATCAAAGGCGGTTACCTGATAGCCGTTTCTGGCAAAGAATACGGCGTCTTTGCCTTCACCACAGCCAATGTCCAATAGTTTTAGGAGTTTAGTCGGCGGCAGCAAGGATAATATTTTATAACACATTTTTGAGGGCGCAAGACCCCAGTAATAACCATCCTGGGCATACTCATCCTCATAAATGGTCCGTTTCTGTTCTTGATGTGAGGTATAGCCCATAAGTCTATCAATGCTTACCTCTAATATACTGGCTAAATGCGGCAAAAGGGTGATATCCGGATAGGTCTGATTGGTTTCCCATTTTGACACTGCCTGAAATGTAATATTAAGCTGAGTAGCTAGTTCCTCCTGAGTGATGTTTTTGAGTTTACGGTATCTACTGATATTTTTTCCTAAACTGCTTTTCATAAAGCAAGACCTCGTTTCCCTTTGTTTTTATTTCATTATATCGGTGAAAAAGTAGCAGAACAATAACCGTATACTTGAATACTTGTAAGACTCGACTGACAGTTGAGTGATAAAATTAGTATTTAATTTAAGCTCTTGCTATGTTTAATTTTGCAGTCAATCAATTTTGTAGTGCTATGGGCAATAATATTTTTGGCGTCAGCCTATATTTGTTTAATATTCATAAACTTGACAAGGTCCCAAGTGGATTGTGTTAGAATAACATATAATTCGAATTTATTAGATATTAGGAGTATAGCATATGGACTTGCGACTGAATTTTAACGAAGATGAAGCAAATTATGATAAATGGCGACCTACCTATGTTTCTGAATTGTTTGATGAAATTATTCGATTTTCAGGTATAAACGAAACGAAGCAAGCTCTTGAGATAGGTATTGGAACAGGGCAAGCAACCTTACCGATTCTTCAAACAAATTGCAAGCTTACCACCATTGAAATTGGTGAAAGGTTAGCCGAATATTCAAGGCAGAAATTTGCTTCCTTTAGTAATTTCGAGGTGGTTAATACTGATTTTGAAAGCTTTTGTGGCAATAACAATACATATGACTTAATCTATTCTGCAACATCTTTTCATTGGATACCGGAAGGAATTGGCTACACGAAAGTTTTTGACCTTTTAAAGAACGGTGGAGTTTTAGCGTTGTTTTGGAATCATCCTTTTGTAAATCGGACTGATGATTTGCTCCATTTGGAAATTCGGAAAGTCTACAATAAGTATAAGCCATCTGACAAACAACCAGTTGAATTTGATAAAAACGATTGCCGAAAAATAGCAGAGGTTATCAAACATTATGGATTTACTAATAGTTTTTCAAAATTATTTTTTCAGACTCGAACTTTTACAGCAGAAGGTTATATAGCCTTATTGAATACCTATTCTGACCACAGGACTCTTCCAGCAAATGTGAAAAATGGATTGGAGAATGAAATAACATATGCAATCAATAGTTTCGGTGGAAAATTACATGTCTATGATACAATGGATTTATATTTAGCACAAAAACCATAATCCCGCTAAATGAAAACAACTTTAGCACACACTTTTTGATTAAGCAGCGTAGAGGCAGGCGAGTCTTCCATGCTAGCAAAGAACAGCGGGGTCATATGATATGATTCTGCTGTTCTTTTTCTAAAGGATGAAAGGTGACTGATGGCTTTTAGCAGTCTTACAAACAAATTGGTGCATGGAAAGTTGCGACTGTTTATAGATCGCCTGTTATACTGGCAATAAAGAGAGGATAGTATGATGGACTGGATCGAAAGAATGAATGGTGCGATGAGTTATATTGAGGAAAATTTAGCGGCAGAAATTGATTTTAAAACCGCAGCGGCGATAGCCTGCTGCTCGGTTTATCACTTTCAGCGGATGTTTTCTTTTATTACCGAGATTCCTTTATCGGAGTACATACGACGCAGAAGGCTGACATTGGCCGCAGCTGATCTGCAAAATAATGATATTAAAATCATCAATTTAGCCCTCAAGTATGGTTATGATTCGCCTGTTTCATTCACCCGTGCTTTTCAAAAAATGCACGGTATTACTCCCTCGTTGGCGCGGGCGACAGGAGCTCGGTTAAAAGCTTACCCACGGCTATCCTTTCATATTTCACTGAGAGGAGATAAGGAAATGAATTACAAAATCATTGAGAAGGACGGGTTTGAGGTTGTTGGCAAATCGATGCGGGTATCTACGGTCAATGAAGCACAGTTAAAAATAATTCCCCGGTTTTGGGATAAAGCTGAGCGGGATGGAACTGTCGGCACACTAGCTGATATTGCGGCGAACGGTGCAGATGGTCAAACTAACCGAAAGCTGCTTGGGATTTGCACAGATTTTAGTGACAATAACGAGTTTTCTTATGTTATTGCCGTCGAAAATACGGCTAAAGGGGAATATGCAGGGTTTGAGGTCTTTCATATTCCGCCTGCGGACTGGGGTATATTTGAAGCAACCGGCCCAATGCCGGAGGCCATCCAGGAGCTGTTTAAACGCATATATACCGAATTCTTTCCTGCTGGCGGCTACGAGCGGGCTGAGGGGCCTGATCTGGAAATCTATTATGAGGGTGACATGGCCAGTCCGGACTATCGTTCTGAGATTTGGATACCGGTGGTTAAACGCGCTCTGTCTGGTATCAAAGGATAACCCACAAATTGACATCTGTAAGAAACGGGGATATAATTTAGCCATAATAGTAAAGTGGCAATGTAAGCTGACTGCAAAAAAACAGAGGCTGCGAGTATGAAGTTTTCTACTCGCGGCCTCTGTTTTTTTCTCTATTACTACAAACAGGCTTATATACAGCGAATGACAGCTGGGTGATTCGTTGTACTATATGAAATTAAACTTTAGGAGTGATTATGATGAAAATTATTGGATTGGTTGGCAGCCCACGAAAAAATGGCAATACCGACGTGCTGGTGCAAAAGGCTTTGGAAGGAGCTAGGGCGCAGGGCAGTGAAACAGAGCTATTCCATTTGAATGAGCTTGCTGCTCGGGGCTGTCAGGCCTGCTACGGCTGTAAGAAAGCAGGCAAATGTGTCATAAATGATGATTTGACCAACGTATTCACAGCCATTGAGACTGCTGACGGTATTGTTCTGGGGTCGCCCATTTATTTTGGGCGGTTTACAGCGCAAACAGCTACTTTCATGGACCGGTTGTATGGATATATTAAACCTGATTCCACCAGCAGTCTTGGTACCGGAAAAAAGTTTGGACTGGTATTCACCCAGGGGCAGCCAGACGCCAGCTTATACACCGGCACGACTGAAGCAACTGCCCGGGTACTGGCACGCGTTGGTTTTGTGGCTGGCCCCGGAACCTTGGTGGGGAGCGGCTTAGGGGAACCTGGCATAGCCCGGGAAAACGAACAGTTTCTACAAGCCGCTTTTGCTATAGGTCAAGAATTAGCCAACCGATAAGGGAATTTCAACGAGGGCGGGGAATAGGATGGTTAAAATTAGAGGTGATAAGGTATCACTTGCGACGTTAAATCTGGCAGACGCAGGCAAAATAGCTGAATGGCTCAATGATTTAGAAGTAACTTTGCCGTTAGGGGATGAGGCTTTTAGCCACGTCACTGTGGAAACAATACAGCATGATATTGAAAAATCCCCGGAACGAAGCAGTGGATTACGCACTTTTGCCCTTATTCAAAATGCAGATGATTGTCTGATCGGTCGTTCTGCATTGTATGCCATTGATTACGTCAATAGAAGCGCCAAAATTGGCATATTTATTGGCGACAAGCAGCATTGGAACAAAGGGTATGGCCAAGAATCCCTGCGATTGACGCTTGATTATGCATTTAACCTGCTGAACTTGAACAGTGTAATGCTGGGGGCAGTTTCCTTCAACGCGCGGGCGATACACTGTTATCAACAAGCAGGATTCACAGAAATAGGACGTATTAGAGAAGCTCGTATTATTGGTGTAGAGCGGTATGATGTGATATTGATGGATATTCTTGCTAAGGAATTCAGACAACATAATGAAAGTGTAGTCTCGCTGTATCTTAAATAATGAGGATGGTTGCAAGAGGAAGCTTGTGGCATAAATATCGGATTCCGAAGCTTGGATGATTAATACAGGCGTGTTTTGATGAAGGGGCTGGTCTGCATGACAATAGAAAGTGCTGAATTTGTGAGGTACTATAACCATACGGCATCAGAATATGCCGAGAAATATTTGCATGAGTTGGATAATAAGCCGCTGGACCGATATAGTTTGCAGGTGTTTGCCAATCTGGTGAAGGATAACGGCCCTGTTTGCGATGTCGGTTGTGGGTCAGGCCATATCGCAGGGCATTTGGTTAAATATGGCGTCAATATCTTTGGCATTGATCTGTCTGCCGGAATGGTCAATGAGGCAAGACGCTGTTTTCCGGCCATTGATTTTCAAGTGGCTAATATGTTTGCTCTCCCCGTCAGCGATAACCACCTTGCCGGCATAAGCGCTTTTTATGCGATTGTACATTCTGAACCAGCTCAGATACCTTTGTTAGTGAAAGAGTTTCATCGCTCTTTAAAAACTGGCGGTTTTGTTTTACTGTCCTTTCATATCGGGCACCAAGAAGTCATCCGTGTTAATAAGCAAGCTGGGGCTGAAGAAGTCTTCGCCGATTACGTATTTCATAACTATGAACACATAATCGGCTGCCTGGAAGAAAGCGGTTTTGAGCTTGCCGAAGCATTTATCCGCCATCCATATCGGAATGTTGAATACCCCAGCCGGAGAGCATATGTTAGGGCCAGAAAAAAATAAGTGGCAAGAGAGACTTAAGTCAATACCTGAAAGGCGGTGAAAAAGTGATTGATTCCCACATTCATCTTTTTCATGGCAACAGCGGCGAATATACGTGGCAGTTGCTGCAAAGCTTTGTGGAACAGGCGCGGCAGCGGGGAGTAAGCACAATCTATTTACTGGAGCATTCTCATCAATTCTGTGAATTTCGTGATATGTACAGGCCAGTGGCTGATTTTAATGAATATCAGAGGAACTGGCTGGCAAGAAAAATGAAGATTTCACTTGTATCATATATACGCTTTATTGAACAGGTGAAAAACTGCGAATTTCCCCTCACTGTAAAATTTGGACTGGAAATATGCTATATACCAGAAACAGAGAGTCTATTGCAGGCTATCTTAAGCCAATACAAATGGGATTTTGTAATCGGGTCGGTTCACTACATTGATGACTGGGGATTTGACCACAAGGCTGAGTTCTGGAACGGCATAGAAGTGAATAAGGCGTATAAACGATATTATGAGATTATGTTTGACCTGGTACGATCAAAGCTTTTTAACGGCCTGGCCCATCCGGATTCAATCAAGTGTTTTGGATATTACCCGGACTATGACTTGACTGAGACCTATATTAATCTTGCTAAAGCTTTGAATGATGCCACCATGTACGCAGAGCAAAGCGGTGGACTGACATTGAACTATGGATTTGCGGAACTTGGCCTAAATCCGCAAATCCTGAGAGTGTTTAAAGATAATGGCGTACGTATTCTCACTGCCTCTGATGCTCACAAACCGGAGCATGCCGGGGAGAATATCAGTAAATTGCAAGCGCTTTTAACGAATGACGAAGATGGTAAAACGCGTGATCAAAGCAAATACTGAACGAATTATACGTAGCCTGTGCCCATAACCAAAAACCTAAAATATGATAGGTAACTGGTAGATTTGAGAGTATTCTACAGGTGTCTGGCAACTCCGGTAATCCAGTTAGGATGCAGGTTTGCTAATGATAGTTGCGGGAAATCGCAGTTGTAAGAGCGTGAACAGGAGTCTTGACATTAGCCAAATTGTAGTGAAAAAAGGGTTGAGATTTTACGTTATCTTATAGAAACGTAAAATCTCAACCCTGCTTAGTTCTTATTTGATTATCGTTACCGTACCTTCCCGGCGCGGCGGCGCCGCTGGTGCTTCACCTGCATTATAACCGAAGGCCCCTGAGCCAATGATCGTGTAGCCTGCGGGAATACCTAACTCCTTATTCAGTGCTCTGCCTTCTTCTGTATCAAATAGCAAGCGCAGGGAATGAATCCAGCAAGACCCTATACCTAAAACGTGGGCTGCCAGGAACAGGTTGCCTAGTGCCAGGCTGCCGTCTGCCTGGGGAGCAATGGCTTTTTCATCACCAGAGACGATAATTAATGTTGGGGCATGATAGAACGGGCTGAAGTTTTCCGCTTTGGCCCGTTCTACTAGCCCGGGATTGCCTGAATTTAGAAAAACAGTTTGAAGAACATTATTGATTTTACTCAATAGTTCCTGCTTTTGTACTACTGTAAAATGCCAGGATTGTTCATTTCTGGCACTGGGGGCAAATTGCCCTGCCTCAAGGATGGTCTGTAATTCGTCATCTGTTATTTGTTCGGGTTTGTAAGTCCTGATACTCCTGCGCTGCACGATTGACTTTAAGGTTTCACTCATGTCATGATCCTCCTAATAGTATGTATTTATCCCATAACCGGCGCCACTGAGCCTTTCAGGATATTAAAGATTCGGTGTGGCGTGGCTCTTTGGATCATACCTCCAGTTCAACTCTCTTTTCTACAGGTTCCTGAACAAAGAGTGTCATGATAAAGCCGATGACCGGTAACGTGGCCAGTAGATCAAAGGCCAAAGGCATCCCCCAGACATCGGCGACTCTGCCCATGGCCAAAATTCCCAGGGCTCCGAGACCGGAGCTAAATCCAAGATTTAAGCCTGATGCCATGCCTAGATTATTCGGCATCATTTTTTGAATAAAAACCAGGCTGCTGGTGGCAGTAGCGGCAAGCAGGATGCTGGCGATTGCCAGTACGGCAAATATCCATGGTCCGTCCAGAATTTTGAACAAAGACAATGCTGCCGCAATTGGTAGTATCGAATAGAGCATAATCTGTTTGCTTCCCCACCGGTCGCTTAAAGCGCCGCCGATCACCGTACCGACAGCGCCGGCCCCCAGATGAACTGTCAACAGAAAACTGGCGTACAGCTCGCTGCCATGCAGATAAGTCATATAATATAAAGGCACAAAGGTGCTGATACCGGAAGATACCGTGGCCCTGGTCAAAACCGTTCCCATCAAAGCCAGTAAAGACCAATTAACAGATGCCTTCAACCGTCTGAAGCTGGTACATGCTGTTGTTTCTAACCGGGGTACTTTGTGCAAAAAATAGAATAATGCCCCGCTAATCAGCAGATAGGGAACCGGATAAATGAGTAACAAAGGACCTTCGCCATGGATGAGCAGGGAGGCTAAAAACAATGACCCTGCTACAATACCCACGTTGCCACCAACAGAAAACAAGCTTAGCGACTTTCCTTTGGCGCTGCCGCTTAACAGGTTGACTGTTTTTGCAGCCTGCGGATGGAAGATAGCTGAGCCAATCCCGTTACAGGCTACCGACAAAAAGACCAGCGAATAAATGGGTGATAATAATGTTCCCAGCATCGAGATCCCTAGTATCAGACAACCGACAGGCATGAACCAGACGCGCGCTTTTCGGTCGCATAAATAACCGAAAAATGGCTGGCTGATGGAAGAGGTAATACTTTGCATAAGGACAATAGAGCCTAATTCGGCATAAGACAATGAGAACTTTATCTTTAAGAAGGGTAATGCCGCATAAAAAGCGCCGGGGGACATATCAACCACACCGTGAGCGATAGCTAAAAGCCATATTGATTTTGGGACAGATTTAAATGAATTGAACAGTTGGATCACTTCTTCCATGTGTATGCTAAAAGTACTGAAGGCTAAGGTACATCAACAGATATACCTTAGCCTTCAGTACTTACCGATCAGCTGTTGCCAACACCGTGTAATGGTTGTCAATCTTCAACTAAGCAAAGACTCGAGAGTCATTTTACAAATATACTACTACAGGCGTTGGGTGGTGTCAATATAAACCATCAGACGGTGAGCAACTAATCGAGCTTGGCCTGTGACCGGACACAACTGTCTAAATTTTGCATTAACCAGCAGGATATTTACTGGAACAGTAGTATATTAACTATTAATCATATTGAATCGGGATTGCAGAGCCGGGTTGCCGGCGGTTATTAAATGCAAGTATATACCAGGTAATCACTTTAACAGGAGGCGGCATCTATGTACAATGACACCGTACTTGATCATTTCTCTAATCCGAGAAATATCGGTGAAATAGCCGATGCAGACGGGGTTGGTATTGTAGGGAACCCTATAGACGGTGACCTCATAACGCTTTATATAAAACTAGACGGCAACGTCCTGGCTGATGTCAAAGTCAAAACCTTTGGCTGTGCTGCGGCGATAGCGGCCAGCAGTATGGTTACAGTATTGGCTAGCGGCAAGACAATTAAAGAAGCGCTGCAGATAACCAACGAAGCAGTAGCAGCGGCCCTGGACGGGCTGCCACCCAAAAAAATAAGGTGTTCCAATATTGCTGCCGATGCGCTTCACAATGCGATTGCCGATTATTACGCTAAAGTCGATAGGCAGGGAGGTGAGCCTGGTGATACTTGCCAGGGAGCAGATCAATAGGTATTTACGGCATATTATTATGCCGGAGATTAGCGGTCCGGGGCAGAAAAAACTGTTGGAATCAGCGGTTTTTGTCTGTGGGGAAAGCATAGAAGCCGCAGCCCTGGCCATATATTACCTGGCAGCAGCTGGTATAGGCCGCATAAACTGCCGGTTTGAAACGGCAACCGGGTTTGACCCGCTTGTGGCCGACATCCGGGATTTGAACAGCGATGTCGCGATTGCGTTGGCAGGCAGTGAGGATAGCCAATTCCGGATTTTCATAGGCAGTCCGGAATTTATTGTCAGGCAGAGCGAAAATATAACACATGATTTTTTACCATCCGTAATAGCCCTCCAAAATGGCTGGAAAGGGGGCATTGAGGTATGTAAAGACCCGGCAGCGGCAGAAGCTTTGCTGGCAGCATTAGGGGCCGGGCAGCAACCGGCTGGCGTCGGTGCCAAAGAACATTTACTGCAGTATGGTGTATTTGCCCGCTGCTTTTCAGGGGCATTATCTGTTATGGAAATCGTAAAGCTAGTCCTTGCTATTGGCGAAACAACAGATGACCTTCTCTATTTTAACCTGCTGTCCATGGAATTTAGAAAATCCAGTCTCCAGGATTTCTCTCAGATCGTAGACGAACTGTGTGCAGTAAAACCTGAAGACTGCCAGGAAACCAGATTGGAGAACGGTAAGGTGCTGATTGTCGGTACCGGCGGGCTTGGTTCGCCTGCAGCCTACGCCCTGGCAGCCGCAGGTATCGGCACAATCGGCCTGGTGGATTATGACGTTGTTGAGATCAGCAACCTTAACCGCCAGATATTGCATTCTGCTTCCCGGATTGGCATGCCGAAAGTGGAATCAGCGGCAGTTTTTTTGAAAAGGTTAAACCCGCAGCTTACAGTTAATGTCTATAATACCAGTCTGACTAAAGAAAATGTCTTTGATATTCTTGCCGGTTATGATGTTGTCATTGTCGCAGTCGATAATTTTCCGGCAAGGTTTTTGCTTAACGATGCCTGCTTTTTTGCCGGCAAACCGATGATTGATGCCGGCGTGATCAGATTTGACGGTAGTTCTATGACTATTGTCACGCCTGCAGGGCCCTGTTATCGCTGTACGCTGCCGAAGATTCCCTCTGCAGGTAATGTTCCATCGTGTTCTGAGACCGGGGTACTGGGTGCCTTGCCTGGGATTATGGGCTTCATTCAGTCCGCAGAAGCGGCAAAATTATTATCCGGTCAGGGCCGGCTTTTACGAGGCAGGGTTGTTTACCTGGACGGATTATTCAGCCGTTTTCTTACCCTCCGGTTAAACAAAGCAGACAACTGTGCCCTATGCGGCCCTAAGCCTACGATTCATGAACTGCAGGAGTATGAGTTTGTGTGTGCCGATGCGGCTGAGCAGACGGCCCCATGATGCTGTCAGCCAATCATCAACCGGTGCAGATTACTCAGCAACAGGCCCGGCGCTTTGTGCTTACCCACCAGGGGTTATGGCCGCCTTGCCGGTGGGCCGGCAAGCAGGGGATACTTAGTTATATCCGTCGTGTGGGCTGTATTCAGTTTGATCCTCTAAGTATTGTCGGTCATAATCAGGAGTTGGTGCTGCAGGCACGTGTGGCTGAATTTCGTCCGGCCCTGCTGCAGGAGCTGCTGTATCAGGATCGCAGCCTGATCGATGGCTGGGATAAGAATATGTCCATCTACTATACGGAGGACTGGCCTTATTTTGCCCGCAATAGAGAACAAGCCTGTCATAGTCCGCGCAATAGTTCCGAGCTTGAACTCTTTTTGCCTCAGGTTCTCAATGAGATTGAAAAACGGGGACCTTTGTCTTCAGCGGATCTTAGCTATGATCAGATCATAGACTGGTCCTGGGCACCTACCCGGATCGCCCGGGCGGCATTGGAAACCCTGTATTTCCGGGGAGAATTGATTATTCACCATAAGGCCCGTACCCGTAAGATATATGATCTCGCCAGCCGGCAGCTTCCCCGGGTTCTGCTGCAGTCCCCGGATCCCAATAAAACAGAACAGCAGTATCACGATTGGTATATTACCCGGCGGATCGGGAGCATTGGGCTGCTGTGGAATAAGTCTGGTGATGCGTGGCTGGGGATCTCCGGAATAAAGAGCAGCGAGCGTAGTGAAGCACTGCAGCGGCTGCTTATGCAGGGCAGGATTATTGAGATAGCAGTGGCAGGGATTAAACCTGTACTGTATATGCGGAGTGAGGATAGCTATTGTCTGGACAGTGTCCTGCATCAGTCTGAGCAGGAATGTCATGCTTCCATACTTGCCCCCCTGGATAATCTGCTCTGGGAGCGGCAACTCGTGAAAGCGTTATTTAATTTTGATTACCGCTGGGAGGTTTACAAGCCGGCTGATAAACGTTTATATGGCTACTATGTATTGCCGGTCTTGTATGGCGATCAGTTTATAGCGCGGTTTGAGCCGGCAATAGATAAACAGAGCAGAACACTGGTGATTAAGAACTGGTGGTGGGAGCCTGACGTACAGCAATCAGAACAAATGCGGGCTGAAATTGGGCGGTGTTTGTTGCGATTTGCAGACTATCTGGGTATTGTGTTTATACCAAGCCAAGCTGACGCCTATAATTAGCCTGTGGCATGTGTGAGACCCCTGGAGCTTATACTCCAGGGGTCTCATTGTGTCTTTATGAAGGAAAAGCGCTTATGGTCAGCGTAGTAGTTTATTGTCGCAGGTCTCTTTTTTCTAATTCCTGTTCAACACTAGTCAGCTGAATGCAAAGCGTAAACAGCTCCATGGCTTGCTTTAGCTCTGCCAGTGGCGGGAAGGTGGGAGCAAGCCGGATGTTGTTATCTTTAGGGTCCTTACCATAGGGGAAGGTGGCTCCGGCCGGTGTCAGGACAACGCCGGCTGCTGCCGTTTTCGCCACTATTTTTTTTGCACAGCCGGGCAGGGTATTGACACTAATGAAGTAACCGCCCTGCGGTTTGCTCCAGGAGGCCAGATTCTTGCCGCCTAACTCAGCTTCCATAATGGCTATGGCCAAATCAAATTTTGGCTTGATGATTGCCGCCTGTCGGCGCATGTGGGCTTCAATCCCGGCCAGGTCTTTAAAGAACCGGACATGCCGCAATTGATTCAGTTTATCAGGGCCGATGGTTTGGATGCTGAGGTGTTTTCTAAACCAATTAATATTGGCCTCACTGGCGGCGAGGGCGGCAATACCGGCACCGGCCAGGCTGACCTTAGACGTGGACGTGAACACAAAAACCCGGTCAGGCTGACCGGCCTGTTTACATTCCTCCAGCATGTTTAATATCCGGGGCGGGTTATCGGTCAGATGATGTACGACGTAAGCATTATCCCAGAAAATCCGGAAGTCGGGGGCTTTAGCCGGCATGGCTGCCAGCCGCTTTACCACCGCGTCAGAATAGGTGATACCGGTGGGATTGCTGTGCTTGGGCACACACCAGATACCTTTAATTGACGCATCGGCAGCTACCAATTGTTCTACCTGCGCCATATCCGGACCATCATGCTGATAATTAATCGGTATCAGTTCAATGCCAAGATGCTCACAGATGGCAAAATGCCGGTCATATCCGGGGCTGGGGCAGAGAAATTTTACTTGCGGCTGTTTTACCCACGGGGTTTCACTGCCTGGCAGCCCATGCAGCATCGCCCGGACAATAAGATCATTCATCAGGTTCAGACTGGAATTGCCGCCAATGATGACTTCCGCAGGCTTGGCTTCCAATAGCTGGGCGAAAAGTTCTTTGGCCTCAGGGAGACCATCTACGCCCCCGTAATTCCGGCAATCGGTTCCGTCGGCAGCTTTGTAATTTGTCTGATTGATGCAATCTAAAAGCCCGGCAGCAAGGTCCAGTTGGTCAGGGCCTGGTATACCGCGCGACATATTTAGCTTTAGCTTCTGGGCCTGGAATTTCTCATAATGCCGGACTAATTCTAAATAGTATTCCTGTAATGCCTGGTCATTCATTTTTTCTAACTCAGTCATGTTTGCATCACTCCTTTGCACTCTTATCATTATAC
>NZ_DATMXX010000009.1:0-6564 GCF_035561255.1 Sporomusa sp.
ACCTATCTGTTTATATTGTGCCGATTTTTTCGGCACATCTTATCATGATTAGCAAAAAATCCTTAAAACAACAACAAAAAAGGCGCCAAAATATTTGGCGCTCTATCCATAATTATTTTGCACTGCTATTCACCAATGCTAAACTTCTTCATCCGGTACTGCAGGCTCTGCCTGCTCATCCCCAAACCCCTGGCAGTCTGGGTAATATTCCCGGAATTCTCATTAAGCGAATGGCGAATTAATTCGTATTCAAACTGTTCCACACGCTCATCAAATGTCCCCGGGGATCCTGCTGACACAGGTTTCGTGCTGTCCCCACGAGCTGTGATGCAAGTTACATGTTCCAAAGATCTTAAATAATCAGGCAAGCAATCACAGGTTATCATGCTTACATCATCGGCAGCGCGGTTAAAGGCATATTCAATCACATGATTAAGTTCTCTTACGTTGCCCGGCCAGTCATACTGCTGAAACGCATTAAATACTTCTTTTGCAATAGTAAGCTGCTCCCGGTTATATTGTGTACACAATTTCTGCAGGAAATTTTGCGCCAGGAGAATTATGTCCTGGTTGCGCTCCTTTAAAGCGGGAAGATCAATCTTGATGGTTGAGATCCGGTAATAAAAATCCATCCGGATTTTTTGCTGCTGCATAAGAGCGGTAAGATTCTCATTTGCAGCCGAGATGACCCGTACATCACATTGTATATATTTACTGCCACCCACCCTTTGAAAACGCTTTTCCTGCAATACCCGCAATAGCTTAGCCTGTATCTCAGGGCTGATGGAATTGACTTCATCAAGAAAGATTGTCCCGCCGTTTGCCATTTCAAAAAGTCCGGCCTTGCTGACACTGCCTGTAAAAGCACCCTTTTCAGTGCCAAAAAACATGCTCTCAAACAGATTGCCAGGCACAGCGCTGCAATTAACATCAATAAACGGCTTGTATCTTCTGGAGCCAAACGAGTGTATACTCTGCGCCACAAGCTCTTTTCCGGTTCCGGTAGCCCCCACAATCAGG
The DNA here is from genome assembly GCF_035561255.1 of Sporomusa sp. Taxonomy (GTDB): domain Bacteria; phylum Bacillota; class Negativicutes; order Sporomusales; family Sporomusaceae; genus Sporomusa. Next base: position 1,021 of record NZ_DATMXX010000009.1, read on the forward strand.
ATCGACGAGTCTGTAAGAGACACTTTTTTGGCAAAATGAATCATATCTTTCATGTTCTCAGCTTCATGTACGATATCATCAAAGGTATACATAGCCGGTTGGCCTGCAGGGTCTGTACTGCCAATATATGCCTCCAAATTAAATGTCCGAGTTTTAAGCCGTCTTAATACCGATATATCGCTTTCAAAAACAACAGCTCCATATAGATTGTTGTCAATGATCAAAGGATAGCCGGAATTGATGGTAGTCAAAATCGTACCATTTTTCATTTTGAAACGGTCACACCGGTTTGCAACCGGTTTTTTTGTCCTTAATATTGTCAGAACCGTACTGTATTCTTCGTTTACATCGTAAATATCAAGCAGATGTTTTCCCAGATAGTTAAGACTGTTATATCCCTCAAGGGCCTCACTTGCGGAATTGGCAAATAAAAAGTTCCCGTTGCGGTCATATATTTGTACACCCTCGGCTATGTGCCCATAAATCTGCTTGTAAAAATCAAGCAGTACTCCATTATTACTTAAATATAACACACTTCCATCCGGGTCAGCTACACACTGATAGCGAAAAAACTTATTGCTAAGCTCCACAATGCCCTGCTCTTTTAGAGCAGCTCCTAACACATGGTTGATTTGTTGATCAATCAAACCGGTACATACACTATCATCTAAAAGAGCCGGATTTTTTCCAATCTGCTGCACTGCCTTTATCCGGAAATCAGCGTCAAGTTTAATGATCAAATCAAGCACAGCTATGTAGACCTCCATTTCTTCTGCTTTTAAGAGTAAAGCAACCTGCTAGGTTTACTATGTGTGTTCTCAATAAACTTACCATAATCCTGCATACCTGCTATAAATAATCTGAATTGCAACAACCTCTTTGATCAAAAATATCCTGAACCCTTCACATATAAGGGTTCAGGATATTTCAACACACGAGCCATCTGCTAAACCTTGAATCGACTTACCAGCGAATCCAGATTAGCTGCCAGACCGGACAACTGCTGAGCCGTCGCGGAAAATTCCTGCACTGAGGCGGTCTGTTCTTCAACAGCAGCAGCCGAATCCTCAGATAATGCAGCAATCTGTTTGGCGACATTAGCAACAGTCTGTGAGGCCTGAGCTACGCCGGAAAGCTGCTCTGACGCCTGGCTATTTAACCCGGCAATTCCTTCAACCGCCTGACGGCTTTGCTTGGATTTATCAACTATAATACTTAGAGATTGCGATAACCTTGCTACATCTGCTACGATAGTTTCCAGTTCACGACCCAAAAGCACATTAATTGCCTGAGTATCATCCACCGGCCTTTGAATGGCCTTAATCTTTTCTGTTACCTGATCAGCAGCATGATTACTCTGATCTGCAAGCTTGCGAACCTCATCTGCCACTACCGCAAACCCACGGCCAGCCTCGCCGGCCCTGGCTGCTTCAATAGCTGCGTTCAAAGCAAGCAGGTTTGTCTGACCTGCAATCTGCTTAATCAGATCGATAATCTGACTAATATCTTTCGAATGCGTTGTTAAAGTGGTGACAGTATCTGAAATTTTATCAACCGTTCGTTTAAGATCCTGTGTCCGTTCGACCAGTACATCTGCATTTTCGGCTCCATTGTGCGCCTGAAGCTCAGACTCGCCAGAAAGGCCGGCCGCCTGCTGAGCATTTATTGCAACCTGCTTCATACCGGTTGCAATATCATCAAGTCTAAACGACAAATCACGGACACTGGCATTCTGCGCACTAGCTCCGCCTGCCACCTCTTGCATGCTGACGGCGACCTGCTCTACAGCTTTGCCACTTTCCAAACTCGCCTGTGAGAGGGCGCTGGCCAGATGGGATACCTCGGCAGCAGTCTTACGGCTGTTTTTAATTATTTCATGTACACTGACAATAAACATATCAAAATATTGACTAATCTGACCGATCTCATCGCTACACCCTAAATTTAACCGCTGCGTCAAATCCCCCCGACCTGTAGCAACATTAGCAAAAGAGGCTGACAATTGCGTCAGAGGACGAATTACCTGCACAATAACAATGTAGAAGGCTATAGCAACAACGAATATTGATAAAGCAAAAATGGCAATTTGAACCTGTTTGGATGTGGTAACTTTATTTTGTGAATAGGTATCAAATATATTAACCAGTTTATTTACCTCATTTACATACCCTGCAACAAAAGCATTAACGCTCCTTACCCCGCCTGCCGCCATGTCTTGATTCTCGGCAGCAATAACCTGCTGGATGAAAGATTTGTATTCAGCCCACATTAGCCTAACCTGATTAAGCTGTTGGCGGGCACCATCAGAATCAACAGCTGCCAATTTTAAGCTGGCATCACCGTTCTCCAGACCAGTCAGAATTTTATCATACATCGCTATTTCCTGACCAATTTCATCTTTCAGCGCTTGCCTCTCCGCTTGGGGTACAGCGGCAAACCGGTTTGTAAGTAATGCCAATTTATAGGCACGAAAGCGCAGATTACCGGATAAATTAATAGTAGGCCCGTCCCCTTTTAGTTCTTCAAATGTATAAAGATTAACAGCCAATAGCCCACCTACAAATAAGAACAGCATTGCCAAAATCATGATTAGTTTTTTCTTTACTGTCATATTTCCCTCCGTGATTTAACTAATTTATCTTTAGACTCTAAAAGAAAACTGTTCCCTATGGTTACAGGTTCCTTTTTTGTATCTATTTGTTATATTCTAGGTCATAGGCAAATAATGCTCCATGACATAAATCACATTCGGGAATAATTATTTAATTATCACAGTGAATAATAAATAACCATACTTAACCGTGCCAGCCCAGCACCGGGGTTATGGTAGGTATGACGCTTATCGGCCCGGAATGTTATCGAGTCACCTTTATTGACTATATACTCTTTATCGTTCGTCAGCACAGTTAATTCACCCTCAACAACTGTAATAAATTCCTGGGTTTTCTCGCCATGAGTATCTGTACTCAATTGCCCGCCTGGTTCTACCTCTACTATATACATTTCGAAACGGCGGCCATCTTCATAGGGGAATACCGGATACACCCTATATCTGCCATCATCCTCAATAAGCGGTTCAACCTCAGACTTATGCACAAGCATTGCGTCGTCCTGAGGTGAATTAATGATTGAAGTAAAAGAGACTTTTAGTCCAATGGCAATCTTCCAGATGGTGTTGATTGTGGGACTGGACTCACCCCGTTCGATCTGCCCCAGCATCGATTTACTAACACCCGTAATATCGGCAACTTTTTCAAGGCTTAATTTCTTCTCCTCGCGAATCTGTTTCAAATTATTGGCGATTATCAAATTTAAGTCTTTCAAAAATTTACCCCCTTTACCTGGTAATCTACAGTTTGTATGTTATAATATTCGAAAGGCGTTATATCGTTTGTATCATACGTTATAACGCACAATTTTATAATGTTCATTGCTTATTATATCATACCGCAGAATTATTTTACTATCGGGTACGATGGAGGGGAAAATGAAGGAAAATTCTCATAGTTTCAAAAAGGGGTTCGTCGCGGGGATTCCTCTTGTTATTGGTTATTTCCCGGTAGCTATGGCCTTTGGCCTGCTTGCAAAAACAGTCAATATTTCACTATTGGACAGCTGCCTGTTCTCCTTAATCGTCTTTGCTGGGGCAAGTCAGTTTATGGCTTTAGACCTTATTAAAGCCGGCATTGCCACAGTAGATATTGTGCTGGCGACATTTCTGCTTAATCTGAGGCACCTAATGATGAGCGCCTCGCTCGCAGTACGCCTTACAGACGTAAAAAAGAGCTGGCTGCCCTTTATTGCTTTTGGTATTACAGATGAAAGCTTTTCTGTGGCTTCTTTACAGCAGGGAAAACTTAGTGTACCTTTTTTGCTGGCTTTACAAGGGTTTAGTTATATTTCATGGGTTGGCGGCACTTTCGCAGGCTATCTATTAGGTACCGCGCTGCCGCTATCAGTGCAGAGCGCACTGGGAGTAGGCCTTTATGCCATGTTTACTGCAATACTAGTACCGGAGATAAAGAAGTCAGCCAATATTTTGTGCCTGGCACTTATTGCGGGCGTTATCTATGCAGCCAACAGCTACTTCCAGGTGCTTCCGTCCGGCTGGAGCCTGATTATATCGATTATCTTTGCCTCACTAGCCGGCCTTTTTTTATTAAACGATGAAGCCAGGGAGGGGCAGCTATGACAAACTATTTACCGCTCATTATTGCCATGATGCTTGTTACCTATGGGCCCAGACTACTCCCCTGGTTTGTATTATCAAAGCGGCCGCCGCATCCGTTATTGCGGCGGTTTCTTCTATACATCCCCTACACTGCACTTGGCGCATTAATTGTTAAAGGAGTCTTGGAGGCCCCTTCAGCAATGATGTTGGCAACACTTGCAGGCATATTAGTAGCGGCAGTCTGTTCCTGGTATAAAGGCGGCTTGGTGTCGTCTGTCTCAGCCTCAATCATTGCAGTATTCCTGCTCCTGACGTATCAATAGCCAGTAAATAAACCACTAAAGATCCCTCCAACGTAAGCGTCGCACCCACTATATTATATTTTCACTTTACCTGTATCTGAGCCCATAATTCATCAGAGAAAAAACCTTTGCCGACCTGATTGACCGAACCTGTCATAAAAACATGTCCGTTTTGCCGGATATCGACTTTAATGATACCGCCTGGCATATGTACGTAAATCTCATTGTCAACCAGTCCCAGTTTATAGGCAGCACTGGCCGCTGCACAGCTACTGCTGCCTGAGGCAAGTGTATAGCCCGCCCCCCGCTCCCAGATTTCAATCTGAATGTTGTTTCGGTTCAGTACCTTTAGAAACTGAACATTAATCCGGTTGGGGAAACGGCTATGGTTTTCAATGGCCGGTCCTAAATCCAATGCTGTTTCACGCGAGGGCTCATCATACAACACTACACAATGAGGGTTGCCAATTGACACACAGGTAGTAGCTAAGCGCTGACCCTGAATGATCAGTTCTTCGTTTAACACCGCTCTTGCCGGACCGTCCACCGGGATATCCGTACTCTGAAACGTTACAGTCCCCATATCAATCCGGATCTGCTGTCCTTTATCATCAAGCAGTTCAACATAAACCTCACCGCCCATAGTTCCCAGACTGAATTTTTTGGTTGTCACATAGCCTTCATCGACAAGATACCGGGAAAATATCCTAACCCCATTGCCACTTTTCTCGGCTTCACTGCCATCAGGATTAAGTATCCTCAGGTGAATCGAGTTTCCCTGAAGCAAAGGGCCTACCAGAATACCATCTGAGCCAATACCAAAATTCCGGTGACAAATCAACCGGATATTCTTCTCTGAGAAATCAATATTGGCTTTATTGGGATCAATCACAATATAATCGTTACCTAAAGCATGATACTTGTAAAAATGAAAATTCATGAGTATACCTCCCCTATTATCCAACCCGTTTTGCCGTTATTATATTAATCGCTTTCTGTATAGCTTTCTTCTCCATACGCTATAAGGTATCCTCTCAAAACTACATTACAGTATCATTACAGTATTGAAAC
>NZ_DATMXX010000010.1:0-12895 GCF_035561255.1 Sporomusa sp.
GGTTATATAGATATCATAAACCCGTTCTTCACCAAGTGTTTTATTGATTTCATTTTTTAGCATCTCTTTTAACTGGTCTTGTTTAACAGGATCGAAGTCTTCAATTTTTTGTGACCTCAGGGCATAGACAGCTGTATCTAATATCCTAATTTCTTCAGGTGAAGGCAGTTTCCCCTCTTTAGGAGTTGCGTTCTTATCTGGTTTTAACTCTACAATTAGACCAATTTTAAGATAACGGCCACTATTTACCCCGCCGATGTTGAGAATAAGACCTTCTTTAGCGTCGCCAAGCTTGATAAATTGTCCAGGGTCACGCTGGGAAATCTTTTTGTCTGTCGTTTTATCAGCCACAACTCTGGTAGCAATCAAGTACGAAATACCACCGGCTAAAATTAAGCCAACCACAATGAGTATGATAATAACCATCATCGACATTTTTTTCGGTTTTTCCTCTTCAGCCACTGGCACACCTCCATTACAGCGTATTTGTTAATCGCAGCAGGTATTACTTTTCAAATCGACCTGCCATTGACTAGCGTGTGTTTCTAAATAAAGAGCGGCGGTACTCCATTACCTTACGGACAATTTCATCCATTGACTCTTCCACAATCAGTTTCTTGCCGCTGGTTAAGGTTATCATTGTATCAGGAGTTTCTTCAATCGTCTCAATCAGTTCGGCATTTACAACAAAATCACAGCCCTGAGATTTTAATTTGGTTACCTTTATCACACCTATCCCCCCCCCTAATTACTATTCTAAAAGAAAACACGGCTTGTGCCGAGCCTTCGGCAAAAACAGCATCCCGCGGTGGCCCTGATCCAGCAGAAAGTTAACCTTGCCGCCGGGAAAAAATAGACAGCATAGGGGGAGGTACTCCCCCCCGCTGCCTTACAATTGCCTATCGTTTGAGGTTGGCTAATTCCTGCAACATTTCATCAGATGTAGTAATAATCTTGGAATTGGCCTGGAAACCACGCTGGGTAACAATCATCTCACTGAACTCCTGTGCCAGGTCAACATTAGACATCTCTAATGATCCGGGGGTAAATTTTCCCCGGCCGCCGGTTTCACTGGAGCCAATCTGGGGTTCACCAGAGTTGTTGGACTGGGAAAACAGACTGTCGCCCGCTTTATTGAGGCCGCCGGGATTATTAAATACCGCCAGCGCAACCTGGGCAAGCGTCTGGTTCTCACCATTGGTGAAGGTGCCGATAATAACGCCGGACGGATCAATTGTCACTGTCTTCAGCGTTCCCGAGGCATACCCGTCCTTGCCGGTGGCCTTGGCTGACGATTCCCCGCCATACTGGGTCAGGGCGGAAAAATCAGGGGTCACGGTAAAAGCCCCGGCCCCGGCATAGGGTCCGCCGGCAGGATTAATGGTCATTGTATTGATGGTACTTGTCTGATCATAGGAGCCATCTGCCTTAAATCTGATAGTGGAGGGTGTAGTCGTAATATTGGCTACAATTACCCCTGAATCCTCCACTGTACCGTTAGGTGTAAAGCTCCAGGTATTATCACCAGTTTTCATAAAAGTACCTTTTACACTATAAGGATTTCCCTGTACGTCATATACAGTAATTGAGGTTGGAACTGATGAAGAAATGCCATACGCATCTAAAACATCCTGTGCGGCTTTGGTGGCGGTAGTGGCTGCTGTTGCGGCATTGGCGGCGGCGGCGGTAGCCGCAGTGGCGGCAGTGGTGGCGTTAATGGCAGCAGTACTTGCTTCACTGGCTGCAACTGATGCGGCACTTGTTATAGAGCCTTCGGCGGTAACAGCGGCAGCAACTACATCAGCTGGCGTTGCGGTTGCGGCAACCAAACCGTCTGTTTCAGTTTTTAATGCATCGGCATCATTTTTTGCAGTTGTTGCTAAACCTAATGTCGCCGGCGACGATGCCGTTACTGCGGCTTGAGCAGCGCTTACAGCGGCGGCTACAGCCGCAACAACTGCGGCTTGTGTTCCTGTCCCTGCAACTAAAGCATCTGCCGCATTTTTCGCAGCCGTCATCGCGAGTTTAGCGGCATCTATAGCAGCCTTGGCAGCATCGGCAGTGGTTTTGGCAGTGTCGGCAGCGGTTTTGGCGGCATCGGCAGCAACCTTATTATTATCGGCGATAACTTTAGCAGCATCAGCAGCTACTTTGGCAGCATCAGCATTTGCTTGCTCAGCCGGTGTGCCGATTGCTTTGGCCCCAGCCGATAAGTTATTTGTATAGGTAATCTTGCTTGATACCTGGGCTGCCATCGACTTGCCAACAGGGACCTGAATGCCGGCCGGATCCTGCTTACTGTCAATAACCCCGTTAGCATCGGCTTTCCAACCCATTACCTTATAGCCACTGCCAGGCACGATAAAATTACCTTCTGTGTCAAAATCAAAAGCCCCGGCCCGGGTATATACCTGGTTCTGGCCGTCACTCAAAACGAAAAATCCCTGGCCGGAGATGGATAAGTCGGTCTGTTTGCCGGTCGGCTGCGGACTGCCGTCCGTAAAGATTGTATCAATACTGGCTAAACTCATCCCCATGCCAATCTGCATCGGGTTGGTACCGCCTTTAGTGGCGGTGGCTGAAGAAGCCCCCTGGATGGTTTGGCTTAACATATCCTGAAAAGTTACCCGGCTGGCTTTAAAACCCACGGTATTAACGTTAGCAATATTGTTGCCAATTACATCCATGCGGGTCTGATGATTTTTCAGACCGGATACACCGGCAAATAACGAACGCATCATAGTAAACACAACCTCCCAAATAAATAAGTATGGACAGGGCTGCTTCAATCAGTCAGCAGCCGCGGGCTTCCTTAAGAGGTCCAGCCCTCAAATAATTACGGCACTGTCAATGTTGGTAAATACATTGTCTTTAATGCTGGCGCCATCAATAGCGGTAATAACCGTTTTATTCTTGACACTGACAACAAACGCCAGATTATCACTCATGAGAATCAAAGATTCTTTAGCGCCTTTTTGCGCTGCCTTATCAACCGCCTGGTTGAGCTTGCTGAGCTGACTGCTATCAAGCTGAATCTTCCGGCTGTTTAAACGCTGCAGAGCATGCTGGGAGAATTTCACACCAGCGATTTCCTGTTCCAGAATCTGGTTGAAACTAGGGCCGGCAGTTATCTTGTTCGGGTTTAATCCACCGGGTGATGCGGCGGGGTTACTGGGCGAAACTGCAGGATTGAGCGGCTGATAGGGGCTATAAATTCGGTTGTCGGACATTAGGCGGTGGTACTTTTAGGTACTTGCACAGAGACTACCTGGCTCAAATCAAGAGCCATATCACCAATAATCAGTTTAGGCTGCCCTTCAATCAACCGCACAGACTCAACGGTCCCAGTCCACTCCTCAGCATTGCCATCAAGCCAGTTTACCTGCATGCCTATTAAACCACTAGCCTGCGACATAGCCATTGATGAATTCATATTTTGCATCTGCTCCAGGCTGGAAAACTGGGCCATCTGAGCGATAAATTCCTTATCCTCCATGGGGTTCATCGGGTCCTGATATCTAAGCTGTACAGTCAGCAGTTTCAGAAAATCATTTTTGCCAAGATCATCGTTTTTCTTGCGGGTAGCATCGGCACTGTTTGTTGTGGTTTTACTGCCAACACCATATACATCCATGTAAGAAACCTCCTTTAAATACGATAATCAACACCTGCCAGGCCACCGGTGCCATTCATTTTCCCGGCTTCCGTCTCCGCCACAATCGCCTCGACAAACTCGCCGGCATTTTTTTTGTTAGTAAGTTTAACGAATTGCTGACGTGAATTGCGCTCCTGGTCATGATTGGGTAAAAACTGGCTTAAGCCGGCATAAACACCCACATTCTCCACTTTTAGGCCATTATTGGCTAAATCCTGTTTAAGCTGGGGCAGGGACGCTTCAATGATACTGCGTACTTCGGGATTGTTGGAATGGAAACTGGCATTAATTGCCCCGTTCTCGACAACTACTTTCAGGGTAAGCTCACCCAGATGTTCCGGTTTCAGTTTTATGACCATTTCCGTGTTTTGCAGTTTGGTAACAACCCGGGATTGCTCAACAATCTGGTCGACAACCTGATAAATATCAGTCGCCGGGCCGTTTGGCAGCTTACCGTCCGCAACATTACCCGCAAGAGCATCATTTTTAGACAATGCGGTTTCCAACCCGTGCATGAAGAGATGCGGCAAGGCTTCTGTATTCGGATTAGCTTTCACATTTTGCGTAGATAATGCCTGTTCAAATAAAGCTGAGTCTGCTAAACTTTCTTTTTTTCCCTCACCAGCATTCTGATTGGAAGTCTTCCCAGGGGAAGTCACAGCAGTAACGGGAAGTACTGGCTGTTGTTCAGCATCATTGAGTACTTCTGCAGTTTTTTGCTCTGTTGCCCTCACTGCATCTTTATTTTGGCCTGCAAGTGCTATCTGCGGCACTTCGGGCTGAGCAAGATCTGCTGCTGCAGGGGCTGCCGGGTCTGCGGCAGGCTCTTGCTTATTGATTAGTCCGGCAAGTACTAGGTTAACCGGCTGCTGCACCTGGGCAGACTGCACGCTGGCCGGCATTACATCCAGGTTCTGATTGCTTAAACTAACCGCATCACCCAAAGTCTCTTCGGCAGCAGTAGTCACCATTGGTTGCTTTGCCGGTTGAGCTGGCAATACCGGGACTGACAAACCTGCTGCCGTTGTTTGACTGACGCCGGTTACACCGGCAGCGGCAGCGGCATCTGTCAATTCTGTCGTGAGAGCAGGCTCAGCAATGGCTGCAGGCAACTGATAGGCGCCTGGAGCGACTAAGAGGATCTGAGAAAATAGATCGGTATTATTTATAGCCATCGCACTCTGTCCAAGCTGCGCCAGATCCGTCTGCTCGCTGTCTGTTTGCTCCGCCTCCGGCTCCCCGACAGGTTTTGCCAGCGTTTGGCTGTTAGCCATATTGCCGTTTTTCTTAACAGGGTTTGGTATGCCGCCGGGCAGCATAGAGTTGCTAACCTGCTTATTATCATTGGTGTTTGGGAGATCTTTTTCCGCGGCCAGCGCTTTGTCTGATTTAGCGACTGATCCGCTAAGGGTATCACTAAACGACTTTTGCTGACTGTTAGATCTGGCTGCAGTATTTTTGCCTGACACTGCCGGCTTTGCCGCTGGTTGGGCAGGCAGCATATTCTGAGCTGGATTCATTTTATCACCTCCTTTCATAGTTTTCATTTATGTTAAAGATTTGGCAATTGAGCCCGGCCTTTAAGCATATCCTGAGTAAGACTGGCTGCACGTTTTGAATCAAACAATGCCAGTATCTTAGCCACCTGCTCATCTTCCATTTTACTAAAAATTGCCAGGACAGTAGGATCATCAAGGTCTTTCATAATGGCTGTGGCTTCACCAGGTTTCATACTACCATACAAACGGGAAAGTTTCGAGATGCGCTTATTTTCATCCTGTTGCATAAGCTTAGCCTGTTTTTCTAAATCCTCTTTGGTTATCAGGTTCGGGTTAATTACCCGAGGCACAGCGGAGAGATCATTTGATTGCTGCGTCTCAGCCCGATTGGGTTTAACCTGGACCTCATCCTGTACGGACGTCCCCTCTTCGGCAAGTTCCACAGTTTCAAAGTTAGTCTTTGGAAAGTAACTGCCAATCACCGGATATTGGGCTAAATTCATATCACTAGCTAATTTTTCTACATCAATAAGCTTTAAATAAACCCCTGCAGCAAAACCCATAGTGATTAAAATTAATAACGTTACGATAATGGCCATAAATTTAAGCCCAATACCTGAGTTAGACTGAGGCAACTGTTTAGGATTTGCAACAGGTTTTTTTTGTTTTTCAGCCATAATTAGTCATAGGCTCCTCTACTTAGCCAGCGATAATACCCTGGCCACATAGTTGCGTGTTTCACTGTACGGAGGAACACCGTTATAGTTCTTTACTGCCTGTGGCCCGGCATTATAGGCAGCTACAGCTTTAGTAACATCACCGGCAAACATAGTAAGCATCTGTTTAAGATAACGGACACCACCATCAATATTCTCACGTGGGTCGTTAATATTACGTACCCCTAGTGAACGGGCAGTTTCCGGCATTAGCTGCATCACACCTATAGCACCAACAGGTGAAACAGCCTCAGCTGTTAACCCGGATTCAGCCTCGGCTACGGCCATGGCCAGCTTAGGATCAACACCATGTTTAGCAGCCGCCAGGTGAATCATTTTTGCAATGTCACCCTGCTTTGCATTCGGCCGGGTTGATGAAACGTCTTGTGGCTGGCCAATTGCCGTACTGAGTGCCCCGGCAAATTCACCGGTTACTGCCTTTCCCTGATCTGCCGGCGAAAAGCGCTGTTGGATCTCAGCTATCCGTTGAATAACCTGATTTACACTTTGTATCACTTTAGTCCCCTCTCTTTGCTACGCACAAAAGCCTGCGTTCCAAGCTCATCAAGAATCTTTTGTTCTTCCTGCAGTAATTCTTCATTATATTGGTCTAAACACTTTTTTTGCAGGTTACTAACAAGCTTCCTTTGCTGAATTGCACCCTCAAGCTCTGTAAGGCATTCCTGCTGATATCCGGCTGCTTTAGCTACCTGTATTTTTTGCTCACTAATTAGTCTCTTAATCTTATCGATGTAATAGCTAAATGTCTTAAGAGTTTCAATAGTTGAACTGCCTGAAGACTGCTTTTGGCTGAGCAATGTAAGATTAGACGCTAGTTGATTTTGAAATATCCCTAACTGTTCATGCTCCTTGTTTAAACGCGTAGTTGCCTCAGCAAGCTTGATTTGAGCCTGTTCTTCCTGCATTTTACGAAATTTTAATAATGTATCAAGACGGAACCGGAATTTTTTCATGTCCGACCATCCTTACTATCTTTACGCAACAAGCCGCTTGAGTCGTTCAATTGTTTCCAATACCGGAGTATTCTCATACACATCTTGTTGAAGGAAACTTTTTATACCATCAATAACTTCGATTGCCTTGTCAATATTAGCGTTGCTGCCACGGGCATATGCGCCAATATTGATTAAGTCTTCAGCCTCACGATATGTAGCAAGCAGACTTCGTAAACGTTGAGCACACTGCACATGCTCTTTTTCAGCAATTTCCAGCATGACCCGGCTAACACTAGCTAATACATCAATAGCCGGATAATGGTTTTGTGCTGCTAGATTACGGGATAAAACGATATGACCATCCAAAATACTACGAACAGCATCTGCAATTGGTTCATTCATATCATCGCCATCAACAAGCACCGTATAAATTCCGGTTATTGATCCCCGGTCACCAGTCCCTGAACGTTCGAGCAATTTAGGCAACATAGCAAATACTGAGGGGGTATATCCCCTGGTAGCCGGAGGTTCACCAACCGTCAAACCGACTTCACGCTGGGCCATAGCAAACCGGGTCACAGAGTCCATCATAAGCATAACATCCATACTCTGATCACGAAAATATTCAGCAATCGCGGTAGCTGTCATAGCTCCCTTGAGCCTGACCAAGGCCGGTTGATCAGAGGTAGCAACAACCACAACCGAACGTTTTAGCCCTTCTTCCCCTAAATCACGTTCAATAAACTCCCTCACTTCTCTTCCCCGCTCCCCAATAAGAGCAATTACGCTAATATCAGCTTCTGTGTTGCGGGCAATCATTCCAAGCAAGGTACTTTTACCAACACCACTGCCAGCCATTATGCCTATCCGTTGTCCACGCCCCAGGGTTAAGACACTGTCGATTGAACGAACACCCACAGCAAGCTTTTCTGCAATTCGCCGGCGGGTCAATGGCGGCGGCGGCATAGCACTAAGAGGATATTGAGTATTGCTAATAAGCGGCCCTTTACCGTCAATTGGATTACCCAGCCCATCCAAAACCCGGCCCAAAAGCTGGCGTCCAACATTGACTTTAAGCATTCTATGGGCAGAAACCACTTCACAGCCTGGTCCAATCCCCTGCATTTCACCAACTGGCATCAAAAGAACACGGTTTTCTCTAAAACCCACAACCTCAGCAGGAATTGGTTCACTTTGATTGCGGGGATGGATATAACATAATTCTCCCAGATTTACATTAGGTCCCTGAGACTCAATAACCAAGCCAATAATCTGAGTAATTTTGCCATTAAGCTTCATCGTATCTGTACCATAAATAGCTGATAAGTATTTAGTAGAATTAAATATGCTCATGGCAATGTTTCTCGAATGGCTTTGTGAACCATTTCCAGTTTTGTATCCAACTTAGCGTCAACAGTCCCCAAAGCAGTGTCAATCACACAACCTCCCCCAGGAACAATATGGTCAGCACATACATTAACAGCATGTTCTCTTCCTACCATAAGCTGCAAATCCCGTTTGGCCATTAATACCATCTCATAATCTTCAGGGTTAACTCTTATAACAATATGATCCTGATCACGAACTTTCCCTAAAGCTTCTTTTACTATCGGGAGTATCGTTGCGGGGTTTTCTTCAAGCTCCCGCGCCAGTACTTTGCCAGCTACGGCCAGGGCAATCTCAACGACTTGCCGTTCAGCATCAATCATCAGGTGATAGGCCTCTTGCTCTGCCACTTTTATAATACGGTCAGCTTTTTCAAGGCTTAGCTGCATTGTTTGCTGCATATCAGCAAGTGCCGCCTGATGCCCTTCATCAAAACCTGCCTGGTAACCTTGGCTATGCCCTTCTTCCCGGGCCTCACGAGCAAATTCCTGGGCTTGGATTTTAGCATCAGCTAGATATTGGTCAGCTGTAACATGGGCTTGCGCAATAATACTTTCAGCCTCGGCACGCACGTCATCCAGGCAGATATCTGGTTCTGCAGGCAGCTCCGGTACCACTTCAAGCACCGGTTCAGGTGCTGGCCGATATTTAATAATCACAGGCGCAGTTCTTTCAAATAGTACACTTTTTAGAATCTTAGACAATGATTTCGTCTCCTTTACCACGCGAAACAACAATCTCGCCTGATTCTTCAAGACGACGAATATTATTAACAATTTTTTGTTGAGATTCTTCAACATCTCTTATACGGACTGGTCCCATGTATTCAATCTCTTCTCGGAGCATCTCAGCAGCACGTTTAGAAATGTTCTTGTAAATTTTATTAGCAACTTCACCTGACGTTGCTTTGAGCGCCAATGCCAAGTCTTTGTTGTCAATCTCTCTAAGTACAAGCTGAAGTGATCTGTCATCAAGCAGCACAATATCCTCAAAGACAAACATCCGTTTCTTAATTTCCTCTGCCAGTTCAGGATTCTGCACTTCCATATTCTCAATAATTGTGCGCTCAGTAGTCCTGTCAACCCGATTAAGAATCTCGACTATCGAATCAACGCCACCAGCCGCTGTAAAGTCCTGAGTTACCAGTGATGACAGTTTGCGCTCTAAGATTCTTTCAACATCGCGGATAACATCTGGTGATGTACGGTCCATTGTCGCAATACGCCGGGCAACATCTACCTGCCGTTCAGGCGCTAATGCCGAAACAATGGCTGCTGACTGTTCAGGTTGAAGATATGCCATAATTAGTGCAATGGTTTGTGGGTGTTCATTCTGAATGAAGTTAAGTAATTGACTTGGATCAGTTTTGCGGGCAAAATCAAAAGGCCGTATTTGGAGACTTGTAGTCAGGCGGTTAATAATTGATACCGCTTTTTCTGCTCCTAATGCCTTTTCCAATACTTCGCGGGCATAATCCAAACCACCATTGCTAATATATTCCTTAGCTAAACACATTTGATGAAATTCAGTTAGTACTTTATCTTTTTGTTCTTGGGATAATTTGCGTTGATTAGCAATTTCCAGCGTTAACTTTTCTATTTCGTCTTCACGCATGTGTTTTAGTATTTGGGCCGAGATATCTGGACCTAAAGCGATTAATAAAATTGCTGCTTTTTGTTTGCCTGTCAATTCGTTTGACTGGTACATGGCCTAGACCCCTCCCACTATTCTTCTGCCAGCCAAGTCTTGATCAGCTGAGCAACATCTTCAGGTCGCGATTTTGCATATTTCTCAACAGTACTTCGTTGTTCGGCCCGTTCTTTTTCCTGAGCAGTCAGTTCCTGAATCGCAGCCTGTGCCTCAACATCAGCAAGAGGCTGCGGCTGAATAGCAAGGGCCTCGACAAACTCAGCTTCTTGTTCACGACGTTGAATACGCCTTCGAATCAAATAAAGTATGGCTATAATAGCAATAATGATAAGTCCCACTTTAACCATAAGCGCCTGTTGTTGTTGTTTAGTATTTTCTTCTTCATCTTTTCGCTGCTTATCTGCCAGTTCAGTGCTGAATTGAATACTTTCTACAGCGACACTATCGCCGCGAGAGGGGTTAATTCCAATCGCACTGGCTACTGTTTTACTCAGGCTATCCTGTTGAGGCTTAGGCACTGCCGCATCAACAAGAACAGCCACAGTTACCCTTTTAATAGACCCTGGGGTACTTACCACTTTTTCTTTGGTTTCATTTATTTCATAGTTACGTGTTACTTCTTTTTTCTCATAATTGGATTGAGAATTATTGCTGGTTACATACCCTGGAATGTTAGAGGTAGTGCCGGGAACACCGCCCGGGGCACCCGAGTTGCCTGTATAATTTTCGTTCACTTCCTGAGAACTGCGGATGATACCTTTATCATCGACAACAGGTTCGAAAGTCTGCCTGTCCATAGTACGTTGATCAAAATTGAGTTCAACATTGACTCTGGCAGCTGCTTTACCTATTCCCAGTGTCTGATCAAGTAAAGATTGAACATTTTTTTGCAGATCGTCTTGAACCTTCTTTGTCATTTCAAACTGAGTCAAAGTCGTCGTGCCTGCCATCTGTGCTTCTTCCGACTGATCGTTCAAAACCCGGGCAAGATTATCAACAACAGTAATGTTCTCCGGCTTCAAGCCTTGAACACTATGACCCACCAGGTTAACAATGCCTTTAACCTGTTGTGGTGATAATTTGGTTGATGGTTTAAGCTTAAGCATAATAGAGGCCGTAGCAGGCTTCTCGCTTTTTTTATAGAGGCTGTCTTCAGACATGACAATATGAACCCTGGCTTTTTCCACTTCTTCCATCTGCTCAATCGTCCGGGTGAGTTCCCCTTGGATAGCCTGCAATAACTGAACCTTATTTTGGAACTCAGTTGCACCAAATTTATTCTGTTCAAATATTTCAAACCCTTTGTTTCCCCTTGGCAAACCCTGGCTGGCTAAATCAAGCCGAAGTTTGTGTACATCTTTGGATGGCACTAAAACTACAGTGCCATTACTGCCAGTTTGAACTTCATAAGGAACTTTCATTTCTTTTAACTTCGCAGTAACTTTACCTGCATCTTCGGCCTCAAGAGTAGTAAATAAAGGCACATTATCAGGGCGGCCGCCCCACCAGTAGCTCCAAGACAGAATAGCTAAAAATATGCATGCGGCTGTACCAAGAATAATGTACCTGTGTTTATTATTCATATTTTGCCAAAGGCGCAGAGACTGTTCTTTCAAGTCAGCCATGTCTCCACCCTTTCAGTTAAGGAAAAGTAACTCAATAAATATATTAGACAAAAGGTATTCTCGGTAATGCGGGCCCGTTTTCAGTTCAGCATTACACCTGCATCCTCATTACTTCCTGATAAGCGTCGACAACCTTATTGCGAACCTGCATTGTAAGTTGCAGCGCAATCGATGCTTTTTCAGCGGCAATTGTTACCTCAGCTACGTCCTCAATTTTACCTGCAGCAAGATTTAGTGATGCCTGCCGAGATTCGCCCTGCAGATTATTAACGCTCGTTAACGCATCTTTCAAGTATTCACCAAAAGCCTTTTCTGGCTGTTGGGAGCTGTCAACCGCACTTGTTCCGGTTAGCGTACCCTTCACAGGCAACATTTTTAAAGCTTCAATTTTCATGTCTATTCTCCTATCTTCCTATATCCAAAGCCTTGGCAGCCATGCTTTTAGCTGCGTTGACCGCCGCTACGTTAGCCTCGTAAGCTCTTGAAGCAGTAATCATATCAACCATTTCAGTGACAATATTCACATTTGGCATTTCTACATATCCCTCGCGGTTAGCATCCGGATGATTCGGATCATACATAAGTTTAAGCGGAGCATTGTCTTTAATAATACCGGTTACCCGCACACCATCGCCTGCATCAACTTGACGGGAAAGCATCTGACTAAAAGAGGCCTGACCAGAACGTGGTTCAAATACTACCATTTGTCGATGATAGGCACCGCCATCAGCTGTTCGGGTAGTATTAGCATTGGCTATATTATTAGAGATAACATCCATACGCAGGCGCTCGGCTGTCATGCCCGAAGCGGCAGCATCAATAGCCCTGAACAATCCCATAATTAGCGTCTCCCTTCATTAATCGCAGACTTAATTCCCGAAAAATATTTACTCAGTTGTTGAGCAATAGCATCATAATACATAGAATTTTTGGACAGGTTGGCCATCTCACTGTCTATATCTACATTATTGCCATCATTTCGTAGTGAGGTAGTAGTAATTGTGTTAACAGTAGGTTTGATGTCCATCATCCCTGATTTTAGAGGCATGTGGCGTTCGTGAGTCCGGGCAAGCGGCTTACTGTCAGTACTCAATGCCAATTCCAATTGATCCTCAAAACTTACTTCGCTTTTTTTAAATTCCGGGGTATTTACATTCGCGATATTGTTACTGATTACTTTATGGCGAAGTGAGGCTGCGCCCAACGCTTTTTCCAATATCGAAACCTGTGTTGATTTTAAAAGTGAGTTAAGCATTGCTGCCCTCCTGTTGATTTTAGATACATTCATATTGTTATTAACGGTACTTGAGATCTTTAATATTATGCATATTTCTACATAATACGCAAAATTCCTCTAAAAATCTGCTTAAGTTTTATAAATAGGGCCAAAGTCCTACCGGTATATATG
>NZ_DATMXX010000011.1:0-9885 GCF_035561255.1 Sporomusa sp.
GGGATACACTTTGAAAAAAGCAATTATTGAGATGGATAAAGGCAACGTGGTTATTGAGCTATTCGAAAAAGATGCGCCTCTGACTGTTGCTAACTTTGAAAAGCTGATTAATGAAGGTTTTTACAATGGGTTACAGTTTCACCGGGTTATTAAAGGCTTTGTTGCTCAAGGCGGTTGCCCGAATGGTACTGGTGCTGGCGGCCCTGGATATACTATTCCTTGTGAAACCAAAGGTAATCCGAATAAGCATGAACGCGGCTCACTGTCAATGGCTCATCGCGGCCCCAATACCGGCGGCAGCCAGTTCTTTATTGTATATGAGCCTCAGCCGCATTTGGATGGGTTACATACTGTATTTGGTAAGGTAATTGAGGGTATGGATGTAGTTGATCAGATTAGCCAAGGCAACATAATGAATAAAGTAACTATTGTTGAGGAATGATTTAACGGGTAACGTCGTAAACTGACGTAAGGGGGACGCTCTATGAATGATACGGAAGCAATGCTTAAAAAGAAAAAGTGGGCTGTTGTGGGAGCTACCGATAATACCGAAAAGTTTGGCTATAAGATTTTCAAAGCGTTGAAAGAGGCTGGCTATACTGTGTATCCGGTGAATCCTGGTATAAATGAGATACTTGGTGATAAATGCTACCCGGCGCTAAAAGACTTACCATGCGTTCCTGAGGTTGTAAATGTGGTCGTGCCTCCGAAGGTTGGTGAACAGATCATGAATAATTGTTCTGAGCTTGGCATCGAAAATGTCTGGCTTCAGCCTGGTGCTAATGCTGCCAGTGTAGTTGGTTTGGCCAAAAATCTTGATCTTAATGTGGTTGATCAGTGTTGTGTATTGGTTGAGCTGCGCAACCACAAATAGGATAATCCTGTTTTACTTTAAATAAAAAGGGGGACTGTCTGATGGCAAACGTAGTCAATGCTAACGAAAATAATTTCCAGGAAGAAGTGCTTGACGCCGCAAAACCGGTGCTTGTAGATTTTTGGGCTCCGTGGTGTGGCTACTGCACCCGTTTGGCGCCGGTTATGGATGAACTGGCAGAAGAAATGAGCGACCAAATCAAAGTTGCAAAAGTCAACGTTGACGAAAGCCGTTCACTGGCACAAAAATATGGTGTTATGAGTTTGCCAACGATGGTTGTCTTTAAAAACGGTGAGCAGGTGGAGAAGTTAACCGGCTATATGCCGAAAGCTAATATTGCTGCTAAAGTAGAGAAATTAATTTAATTTGATCCCGGCCTTTCGAGGCCGGGATTTTTATTTGGTATGTAGCGCATATCCCTGTGCTTTTTGGCATAGGAAATACCATAGTATTTCTGAAACTGACGGAGGATACTCTGGTGCGGGATACAGCAATGAAAGTAGTACTTGTAGGTTCACCCAATGTAGGTAAAAGTGCGATATTTAATTATTTGACAGGCAGCTATGTTGCAGTGTCTAATTATCCGGGCACTACGGTTGATATTTCTACAGGTTACTTTAAATTCAATGGTTGTCACTTCGCGGTTATAGATACACCTGGCATATATTCACTTAGTCCTATAACTGAGGAGGAAAATGTTACCCGATTGCTGCTGGCAAAGCAGGTGCCTGATGTTGTTGTCCATGTTGTTGATGCTAAAAATTTACGGCGTATGCTGAGTATGACGATTCAGTTGATTGATGCCGGGTTACCTGTTGTCCTTACGCTAAATATTATGGATGAAGCACAGAATATGGGGATGCTTATTGATACTTCGCTGCTTGAACGATTGCTTGGAATCCCAGTTATCGCTACCTCTGCTGTTAATAGAGTCGGGCTCGGCACTTTAAAAAAGACTGTTGGCCATTATAAACTGATAAAACCAAGTGGTTTTAAATTAACCGAGGATATTGAGCAGTCAGTCGCAAAGATAAGCACACTGTTAACCCAAAACTATGGCCTGAGCAAACGTATTACTGCATTATTACTGCTGCAGGGGGATGCTATAACGCTGGCCCTTGCTCAGAAAGAAACATCATGGCCTAAAATAGCTGCTGTTATCAAGCAACTGTCGTCAAATACAAACAATAACCTTGATGCTTATGTAGCGGCTGAGCGGCAGGTTCTTATCGATAAAATAGTAGCAAAGACGGTTAGGTATGCAAGATTTGAGCGGCATAAACTAAGAACGTGGGCAGAGTGGCTGGGAAAGATAACCAGAGAGCCTTTAACAGGGATACCTATCCTCTGTTTTGTTCTGTATTTCGGGATATATCAGTTTGTTGGAAAATTTGGTGCCGGATATCTTGTGGATTATATCAACAATAGTGTATTTGTACCAATAATTAATCCAGTGGCTGAAGGAGTCGTTAATGCCTGGATCCCCTGGGAATGGTTACGCTCGCTGTTGGTAGGAGAATACGGTATTTTTACCATGGGATTCCGCTATGCGTCTGCTATTATTTTACCTATTGTCGGGACTTTCTTTTTAGCTTTTGCTATACTTGAAGATACCGGTTATCTGCCCCGTCTGGCTATGCTGGTAGACTCAGTTTTCCGGTACTTTGGTCTTAATGGCCGGGCCGTGATTCCCTTGACCCTGGGGTTAGGCTGCGGTACTATGGCGGTAATGGTTACACGCACCCTTGAAACTAGGCGTGAAAGAGTGTTAGCCACGTTTCTACTATCGCTGACTATCCCTTGTTCAGCCCAGCTTGGTGTTGTGCTGGCATTGCTTTCGCATAATTCAGCAGCAGTTATTCTTTGGAGCGTATATTTGCTTGCCATCTTTACTATTGTGGGCTGGTTAAGTGCCAGGTTTGTGCCTGGGCACCGGAGTTCTTTCTACATGGAGATACCGCCGTTACGGTTGCCGCTTGCCAATAATGTTATAAAAAAGGCGTACACACGAATGTCGTGGTACTTCAAGGAAATATTACCAATATTTATTGTTACTAGCGCTGTATTATGGGCCGGTGACCGTAGTGGTATCTTAGCGGCAATGATTCAATATATCAAGCCTGCTATGGGATTTATCGGGCTGCCACCGGAAACTGCTCAGGCTTTTTTGCTCGGCTTCTTTCGCCGTGACTACGGAGCAGCCGGCCTTTATGACCTGGCTGTTGCCGGCAAGCTGACAGATGCGCAGCTGGTGGTTGCAGCAATAGCATTAACCCTCTTTGTTCCCTGTGTTGCTCAATTCGCCGTCATGGTAAAAGAACGGGGATTGGTTACCGCCGGGGCTATGGTGGCGCTAATTATTCTAATTGCGTTTGTTTCGGCAGCTGTAGTTCACCGGTTTCTTCAGTTGGTATTATCTTAATCCTGATTGTGAGGGGTGTTATGATCGAAGAGTCTGTTATTATGCTTCGCGCCGGTGAAACAGCGAGAATTATAGCTATAAGCAGTCTGGATTATAGTAATATGAAGAAATTGACGGTATTTGGTTTGTTGCCTGGGGTGGAAATCGAGGTGGTGCAGACTACTCCTGTTTATGTCATCCGCATTGATAATACTGAACTAGCGCTTGATCGTGAGACAGCAGCAGGGATTCTTGTTACCAAATCCCTGCCTGGCCGGAGAAAATAAAAAAAGCAGGGCTGAATTGCCCTGCTTTTTAAAAACTATTCGTTTACGGCTTTGTTTAAGTCAGCAACCAATGCGGTTGCATCAATGCCGTGAGCGGCAGCGCCTTGCTCAATATTCTCAAAGCGGGCAGCGGCGCAACCTAGACATCCCATACCGTAGTTACGGAATACTTCAACAGTCTGAGGATATTTTTGGACGACATCTACGATGCTCATTTCTTTAGTGATACTCATAATAGCAGCCTCCTTAAGTTAAATATGGAATATGTTGACAAGCTAATTAATTATATCATACTTGACTAATGCTTGTCATGACTTTATTATGATTTTAGAGTATGCCGCATGCTACTAATATTATCGCCTGCCTGCTGCTATTTATGTGTTGTTTACGTACTATTTATTATGAAATCTGACCTGCATTAGGAGTTTACATGGGAAAAACTGCATTTTCTATTACGACTGTTACATTTAGTTGGTTTGGATTAATAATGACTGCTGCTATTCTGGCAGGATGTATTATTAACTGGTGGCATATCCGGCTGCGTAAGGAAGACCCTGACAGGCTATTGGATTTAACCTTATATAGTATACCTGTTGGTATTATTGCTGCCAGAATTTATTATGTTGTTGTAAATTGGCAGATGTATGCTGATGAACCAAATGAAATTTTTATGATTTGGCATGGTGGCTTAGCTATTCATGGCGCACTTATTGGTGTTATTTTAACTGTCTGGATATATTCCCAGGTCTATAGGATTTCTTTTTGGCGCTGGTCGGATATCGTCGCGCCAGGCCTTGTCTTTGGCCAGGCTATTGGTCAGTGGGGCAATTTTATTAATCAGGATACGTTCGGTTATCCGACTGATGTTCCCTGGGGTATTTACATTGATTATGCGTACCGCCCGTTAGGGTATGAGCAGTTTGATTTTTTTCACCCAACCTTTTTATATGAATGTGGTTGGGATATCGTGGTATTTATTATTCTTGCGGCTATAAGCTGGATAATTGCCAGAAAACCTGACAAGTTAGTGCCAGGTAGCCTGTTTTTACTCTATATAATCCTGTATTCTGCAGGACGCCTGGTCATTGAGGGTATACGGCTTGACAGTGAGATGTTAGGAGATTGGCGTTTAGCGCAGGTCGTAAGTACAATAGCCATGGTGTGGGCAGGGTTTCTTATGCTGTGGCGTAACTACAACTACAAAATGCAAAACCGGATTAAGACCGGGTATATAGGGAAGAAAGGCGGTGGCCCGTATTAACCGGCGACAGGGATGTCTAATTGTTCTAGGCCTTATTTTTCTACTCATTGTATCATCCTCTGTAGTGAGTACTACCGCTGTGGTAGCCGGACGTAATAATAACCGTGCGGCTAATCCTTCGCTTATTGATGTTCCAATTTTAAATTATCATAAGATTGATACATTGCACCATGCTCTCTCGATACCGCCACAAGAATTTGAAGAACAAATGGCATATCTGTCTCAGCGCGGTTTTACTACAATCACGCCAGACCAGCTGATGGCTTATCTCAATTACGGTAAAGCACTGCCGGAGAAACCAATTTTGATTACGTTTGATGATGGTTATCTTGATAATTATACTAATGCCTATCCCCTGATGAAGAAATATGGCTTTACTGCTACTATCTTTATAGTGACTGGTTTGGTTGGCCATGATGAACGGTTTATGAGCTGGGATCAGGTACGGGAAATGCAGAAAGACGGTTTTGTGTTTGGCTCTCATACTGTGACTCATGCGGCACTTACCAAGCTTTCACGCGAACAGGCGATGGAGGAACTAGTAGCTTCCCGTAAAGAGATGGAGCAGCAGCTAGGCAGTAAGCCGCGTTACTTTGCTTATCCTACCGGCGCGTACAATCTGCAGATTGAGGAAATGGTTAAACAGGCTGGCTATAAAGCAGCCTTTACTATCCGTTACGGTCAGGCGGGGGCAGAGAGTAATCCGTATGCACTTGAACGTATACCAATATTTAAAGGGCCGCAGACTTTTCGCAGTTTCTTTGTTAGGCTTAATGCAGCACCGTTATTAGAAAGATTTGGCTTAATCAGAAACTAAGCAATTTTAAAATATAGGACTTAAGTCTCCAAATTTTGGGTTTTTTAAAAATCCTGCATATTTTAGGCAGGATTTTTTTTATTTGCCCAGAATAAACTAAAAAGTGGTGTAGAGTGGTGTAAAGTGGTTGATTATTTTTAATGGTGGTGACAGCCGTGTTCATGGGTGAATATTTACATACCATTGATAACAAAGGCCGGCTGATTCTTCCTGCCAAATTTCGCGAAGGTTTGGGAGAAGCGTTTATTGCCACCAAGGGACTTGATAACTGCTTATTTGTATATACCCGCAATGAGTGGGCCATCCTAGAAGATAAATTAAAGAAGCTTCCGTTGGCTAAACCAGAAGCACGGGCCTTTGTTCGCTTCTTTTTTTCCGGAGCAGCTGAACTTGAGTGTGATAAACAGGGGAGAGTGCTTGTACCCCCTAACTTACGCGATCATGCCAAATTAGACAAAGATGTAGTTGTGATTGGTGTGTCAACCCGGATTGAGATTTGGGATAAAGCCGCCTGGGATGAATATAATCAGCAAGTGAGTCCTACGGTTGCTGAGATCGCAGAAACCTTGGCTGATTTAGGGATTTAATTATAACCGAAACGAGTTGGTAAGGTGCAAGAACATGAATTTGAACATACGAGCGTACTGCTGGAAGAGAGTGTCGCTGGCATTTTTTCGGATCCGGAGGGTATTTATGTTGACTGCACGTTAGGCGGTGCTGGTCATTCCGCGTGTTTAGCTGCACGGTTGGCACCTGCTGGCTGGTTGATTGGGATTGATCAGGATCCGGCAGCCATTAACGCCGGCAAGCAACGCTTAGCAGGGGCTAGTTGCAAGATAAGTATCGTTCAAAATAATTTCCAGTGTTTGGGTTCAGTGCTTGATGGACTGGAAACCGGATTAGTTGATGGTATTTTATTTGACTTAGGGGTATCATCGCATCAGCTTGATGTAGCTGAGCGGGGGTTTTCTTATATGCAGGATGCACCGCTGGATATGCGTATGAATCCGAATGCGAATTTCTCAGCATATGATGTCGTCAATACTTATAGTGAACAACAACTGACCGCAATAATTACTGATTATGGCGAGGAACGCTGGGCTAAGCGAATTGCTCAATTTATTGTAGAGAACCGGGCTAAGGCCAGTATCGAAACGACAGGTAAATTGGTAGACGTGATCAAGAAAGCCATTCCTGCCGGTGCCCGGCGGGATGGTCCACACCCGGCTAAAAGAACGTTTCAGGCTATTAGGATTGAAGTTAATAACGAACTGGGAATTTTGCGGGATACCTTTATTACCGCAGTAGAGCGCCTAAAACCCGGGGGCCGTATTGGTATAATAACATTCCATTCACTGGAGGACCGGATTGCCAAACAGACATTGCAACAGTTGGCTAAAGCGTGTATTTGTCCGCCGCAGCTGCCAATATGTGTCTGTAATACTAAGCCGAAAGTTAAAGTGCAGGGAAAGCCTGTTTTACCATCGCCTGAAGAGCTTGAGAAAAATCCTCGCGCTCGTAGTGCTAAGCTTCGTATCGCTGTAAAGTTATAGCGACAATTGTTCTAAATTATGGGGAGGAACAATAGAAATGTTAGTACATAAAAAACAAGAGTTACATGTGTATGAACAGGAAGCCGTTTCGCCTGCGCCTAAAATTGTCCAAAAGGCTGATAAACAGCTGCGCGTCAAATGTCTGATTCTTGTCATTATAGCTGTTGTAATGGCTGCCGTTACAACTATGCAAAGTGCTGCTATTGTGCAAGCAGGCTATGATCTGGTAAGAATTAAAGGTCAGGTAGCAAAAGTAGAAAAAGAAAATGAACTTTTGCGTCTTGATATTGCCAGACTGAAATCGCCACAGCGTATCGAAGAAATTGCTGTAAAAGAGTTAGGGATGATTGTGCCTAAAAACGCGTATTATGCATCAGCCATACCTGCAGACAGCACTTCTTCTCAAGCAGAGCCGGTCAAGAGTACAGGTGTCGCTGAGCAGATACTGACTGCTGTTAAACTCAACAAAGCGGAGGCGAGTAAAGGGCGGTAATTTTACGCGATGGGGGAGATAAATAAGTGGCATCTGTTTCGCATGTTACCATCAGGAAAAGGGTCGCTTGCCTGTTCTTGATCATATCGGTAATTATGATGGGGTTGATTGGTCGCTTACTGTATCTCCAATTTTATAAGAGTGCCTGGTTATCGGAGAATGCTGTTGATCAACGTATACGTGAGATTCCGGTTGAGGCAAAACGGGGCATCATTTTTGATCGACACGGCCGGGAACTTGCGGTTAGTGTCAGTACGGAATCTGTATACGCCATACCTGCCGAAATACGGGACCATGAAGAAACAGCAGCCAGACTGGCTGCTATTTTGGCGTTAGATGAAACTAATCTTAAGAACAAATTGAAAAAACGCCAGGCATTTACATGGATTAAACGTAAGATTGATCCAGACATAGCCCGACAGGTACAAATGCTTAATCTCCCAGGTATTGGTCTGACTCAAGAAAGCCAACGTTATTATCCCCATGATAATCTGGCAGCACATATCCTTGGGTTTAATGGGATTGACAGCCAAGGGCTGGATGGCGTAGAAATGACTTTTGACAGTTATCTGAAAGGCCGTTCAGGCAGCATTGTCATTGAGTACGATGCCAGAGGACGGGAGATACCCCAGGCATCCCACCGGTTTGTGCCACCAACGGAAGGGAATAATGTCTATCTTACGATTGATTTGGTTATTCAGCAGATTGTTGAACGTGAACTTGACCGGGTGATGAAAGAGACCCAGGCGAAGGCCGCTACTATTATCGCGATTGATCCACGTGATGGCGGAATTCTGGCGTTAGCTAACAGGCCGGACTATAACCCTAATAAGTTTAGTGAGGTTTCCCCTAAACTGTGGCGAAACATTGCCGTTTCAAATGTTTATGAACCAGGTTCAACCTTTAAAATCATTACGACATCAGCAGTTATGTCTGAACATATTGTTAAACCTGATGAAAGATTTTTTGACCCCGGTGAGGTTGAGGTACAAGGACGCAATATTCATTGTTGGAAACACGGGGGACATGGCAGCCAGACATTTGCTGAGGTAGTTCAAAACTCCTGTAATGTGGGGTTTGTTAATGTTGGACTGCGTTTAGGGCGCGATCCTTTTTACCGTTATATTGATGCTTTCGGTTTTGGCCGGCCTACCAATATTGATTTGCCGGGAGAAGCTAAGGGAATTATGATTGATCGTACTAAGGCAACCCCGATTAACATTGCAACAATGTCAATCGGTCAGAGTATTGCTGTTTCACCTGTTCAGTTAGTGACCGCCGCTGCCGCTGTAGCTAACGATGGCCAGCTCCTTAGACCACAAATTGTCAGGGAGGTTAAGGATAAGGCAGGGAATATTGTCAGAGGCTTTCAACCTGATGTTATCAGACAGGTGCTTGATCCGGCGACAACGAAACAGGTTAAAGAGATATTAGAATCAGTAGTATCACAGGGATCTGGCCGGAATGCATATATAGAGGGCTTCAAAATTGCCGGAAAAACCGGTACTGCCCAAAAAGTCGGTGCCGGTGGTTATTTGCCAGATAAATATGTGGCATCGTTTGTCGGGTTTGCCCCTGCCGATAATCCTCAGGTTGCGATGCTGGTTATTATTGATGAGCCTGTTGGTCTCTATTACGGCGGGCAGATTGCAGCACCAGTATTTGGGGCCGTAATGAAAGATGTTTTGCAGTATCTAAAGGTCACACCGCAGCCAACAGCAGGTCCAGCTAAACCGGGTGCTCCGGATACTCACGTGCTGGTGCCGAGTGTAATTAATTTAAATGTTCCTGAGGCCATAAAAGAGTTAGAGAAATCCGGCTTAATTCCGCGGATTGAGGAGTCGGGTGACCGGGTAGCAGATCAAATCCCAAAACCCGGCAGCCGTATGCCAACTGGCAGCGGTGTACTCCTTTATACGATGACACCACGTTATTTAGCAGGTGAGGTTACTGTGCCGGACCTAACCGGACGGACACCCCGCGAGGCATCAGATATTCTGGCAGAGCTTGGTCTTGTGATAAATCCTAAAGGGGCAGGGGGGAACGCGGTCAAACAGGATCCGTTACCTGGCAGTATCGTGTTATCAGGAACAAGTATTACTACCTATTTTGAGTAAATGGCGTTAAAATAAGAGATATTGGTAAAAATAGATATAAGAGCATATTATAATTTAATTTTTGTAGTGGGCAGGAGGATAT
>NZ_DATMXX010000012.1:0-11605 GCF_035561255.1 Sporomusa sp.
CATGATGACCCTGTATGATGAATTTGAAGATAACAAAATTCCAATGAATTTTGGCTTTTATCAAGCCTTCAACTTTCGGCATAGCTTACCGCTGTTGAAAAATTGGATTTGGCAATAGGCGAGAAAAGGATTTGGAAAGAACAATTGAGGAGTCGACCGATGAAATATGACAAAAAAGTCGCTTGGGCAGCAATAGCCCTACTCGTTCTGACAATAGCAGCTTATTGGATGTGGATGTTGAGCGGGCAAGAAAAAACAAAGATTCCGGTCCGTCGAGACGCATCAGAAGAAGTTTTAGATCAAGCCAGGCGACTATCTGGAATTGGTGCTCTTGGACGGGTGGAGCCACGCTCCCGCGTTGTTGTTGTTTCCTACGATGGTGATGGTGCCCGGGTAAAAGAAATTCTGGTGAAAGAGGGGCAGGCTGTACGCAAGGGAGATGTCATTGCGGTATTTAGTGATTTTGATCAGCGACAAGCCAAATATGCAGCCGCGATGGCCAAAGTCCACCAGACTGCCGCCAAAATTCAAGCAGAACAATCTACAGAATCGTATCTTATAAGTGAGTACAAAAGAATGAATGAACTTTGGAAAGCAGGCGCAATTTCACAGTCTTGTTTTGATGAAGCTGAGCGTAATTTGCGCCAATCCCAGGCTACAGTAGCTGCTCTTAGGGCCGAGCTGGCCTCTGCCAGTGCCGATTTGAATTTTTCGCAAAAAGAACTATCACAAGGCAAGCTTTTAAGTCCGATGGACGGTACGATACTCGCTGTAAAGTCTAGGCCGGGAGAGCGTGTTGGGAGTTCTGGTGTTGTTGAAATG
Organism: Sporomusa sp.; assembly: GCF_035561255.1. Classification (GTDB taxonomy): domain Bacteria; phylum Bacillota; class Negativicutes; order Sporomusales; family Sporomusaceae; genus Sporomusa. The sequence goes on from NZ_DATMXX010000012.1 coordinate 823, forward strand.
GCGGATTTGACGCAACTCGATGTTGTAGCCGAAGTCTATGAGAGAGACATAACACGCGTAAAGATTGGTCAAAAAGCCGAAGTCAAGGTCGCAGGATTGCGGGAACCATTTATTGGCGATGTACGAGACATCGGATTTCTGATCCGAAAGAACGACATAAATAACACTGACCCGCTGGCTGACAGAGATAATAGAGTTGTGGAAGTTCGTATTACGCTAGATTCTGTAGCTATAGAGGCACTTCGTCATTTGATATACATGCAAGTTGATGTGAGGCTGATATGACGCTAAGTAGACAGTTTTATTTTGCGACGCACCTAGCTTGGCGACAATTAACTCACGGGCGGGCCAAGCTTGCAGCTGCCACTCTTGGAGTAATGTTTGCCTGCGTGTTGGTGTTTATGCAACTAGGATTTATGGATTCGCTGAACGAAAGTTCAACAATAACCGCCAAACGTTTTCAAGGTGAACTGTTTTTAGTCCATAAACAGAGTCAAGCATTGTCGGCGACAGTCCCTTTTCCCCGAACCGAACTTCAACGAGTATTAGCCAGCCCCTATGTTGATTCAGTTGTTCCTGTTTATATTGGCGAGGCTCAGTTTAAGAATCCGGAAACCAAGATAAATCGCACCCTTATGGTATGGGGTAGTGAACCAACGGAGACTGTCCTAAACCTCGCAGATATTGAGCAATTCCGAGCCGCGCTAACAAGGCGGGATACAGCTGTGTTTGATGAGTCGTCCCGGCCGGAGTTTGGTGATATTGCTGTATTGTTGCAGCAAGGTCCGGTGGTGACAGAAATCAACGACCGCAAGATGGAGGTAATCGGTACGGTGCGTATCGGAACATCGTTCGCGGCTGATGGCAATTTGATTACAAGTGACCAGAACTTTTTTCGGATTTTTCCCAGCAGACAGCCGTCTCAGATTGATGTCGGCGTTATCCGGGTAAAAGCAAATGCTAATATTGGTCAATTACAGCAAGACCTGCGTCTCCTTCTTAGTGATAATGTTCATGTCTTTACGGACAAGGAATTTATTGATTACGAATATCAATATTGGCAGAGTAGTGCACCGCTGGGATTTATTTTCGGCTTTGGTACGATCATGGGGTTAGTCGTTGGGCTGGTAATCGTATACCAAATTCTTTTTACGGATATTACCAATCACTTAAAGGAGTTTGCCACCTTAAAGGCAATGGGCTATTCAAATCGTTATCTGCTGCTGGTTGTTTTCAGTTCGTCCTTAATTCTGGCGATCCTTGGATTCATCCCCGGATTCCTGATTTCTCTGGGGCTCTATAATCTCGCTGAATCGTTTACGTTTATTCCCATGCCGATGCCGCTGACCAAGGTGATAAACGTGTTTCTTATGATCCTCACGATGTGCGTATTTGCGGGGGCAATTGCTATGCAAAAAATGCGTTCAGCTAATCCGGCGGATATGTTTTGATGGATACGATAATTAAAGTGCAGGATTTGAACTTCAGTTTTGGCAGCGGCGAACTGAAAACCCAGGTGCTTACAGACGTGAACCTGCAGATCAAGAAGGGGGGAATTGTTATACTGACAGGCCCTTCCGGCTCGGGAAAGACCACTTTGCTTACTATTATCGGTGCTCTCCGTGCAGCAGATGCAGGCTCAGTTCAAGTTTTGGGCCAGGAATTGGTTGGTGCCGGGGAAGAAATTTACAACCAAACTCGCCTAAACATAGGATATATTTTTCAAAATCACAACCTGCTTGAAAGTCTATCCGCCCTTGAAAATGTATGCATGTCACTTGAGTTGCGCCAAGACTGCAACGAGGAAAGAAGACGGTGCCTGGGAACGGAGAGTTTGTCTGCAGTTGGGCTTGGAGATCGTATTCATTATAAACCCGCAAAATTATCCGGTGGTCAAAAACAACGTGTATCCATCGCCAGGGCACTTGTTGCAAACCCTAAGCTGATACTCGCTGATGAACCAACCGCATCATTAGATAAAGTAAATGGACAAGATGCTGTTAATATACTTCAACGGCTTGCCCGCGAACAAGGCGCTGCTATACTTCTGGTTACGCACGACTATCGGATTCTAAATATGGCCGATCGTATTATTGAGCTTGAAGACGGGCGAATTCGTAAGTCATAAGCTGCGCTCCCTAATAATGATCCGATAGGGAGGATCTAATTTTTGATGCTACTGTGAAAGAATTGATGGATCAGAGTTTTTTTCGTAAACAATTCTATATCTTCACTGATTCTATGCATAAAATTGCAGACTAATTATTTAGGGGCATTATGAAGAAGAATAGTTTGAATGAAGCCTAAACGGAATCAGGCCCAATAAAATTCTTCTCGAATTGATGTATTTTTTTCTTTCCTTGGTACCGAAAGTACAATTATCGTACTAAAATATTTTGATTTGACATAATGGAATTTTTTTGGAAAACAGCTTGACACATTCATGCCATATATTCCTATTGGCTGAGCCACAGCCAATAGGAATATATGGCAAAGAGAGGGGGTTATAAACTTGTGACGTATTGAACGAAGGGTTATCAACGGGGAGCAGCGGCTTCCTAGGCCTTCCAGCAAGCTCGCATAAAAGGGCGGGCGTGATAGGATGTACAGAATTATTCAAACCTGGGCCTGGGAAGAAAGAACACTGGGAAGAATTGAGTGCCTGCGCGACGGTCAGTTGATTCATATCCACGCTTTTGAAAAGCCGTTTATTACGACCGCCGCCCGGAAAGTAAAAATACGGTAAGTCATTGTTGAAGGTAACTTCGGACTGTGGTCTGCTGTAAAAATACGGGCTGACCATCGCTGCAGCCAGTGTTGCTCATGGCGCGCGAAAACAAATATTGTTAAAAAGTATAGTTTAGGAGTGGTGTAGATGAAATCTTTAAATGCTGCGTTATTGTTAGTAATTGGTTTATGCCTGATCCCTCCCCAGGCTGCCTATGCAGCCGATTACGGCTTGTCCGTGCGTACCTGGTTTCCTTCGCTGGATGGAAAGGTCCAAAAAGGGACAGCATTAGATTTTAAAGATAATTTGGGTATTGAAAATAAAAACTTGATGTCAGTTGACCTCATTTTTGGCGAAGAAGGCAAGTTTCAGTTCAATTATGACAATTTTTCTTTTGACGGCGCAAATAATCCGGCTGCCGGTTATTCTTTTGACGGTATCTCTTACAATCCTGCCGATCGTGTAAAAGCGACAACCGAATTTACCTATATTGCTGTTAAGTGGCTGCCTACATATAATGCTAAAAGCGAGCGTAATTTTTCCTGGCTATTTGGTATCAGCAATTCAAAAATTAAAACAAAAATGGAAGCCCCCGGAAAAAATGCCGAGAAAACATTCAAGTCCTTTGCCCCCATTGTTGGCGCACGTTATGAAATAGGTACTACAACCCCAACATCATATTATGGTGAAATAGCTGCGTCAGTTACCGGCAGCAACAAGTATTCCTATGCATCTGAAGTCGGCGTTAAAAGAAAAATCTCGGAAAAAGCCGGTTTCGTAGCCGGATACCGTTATTTAGCCGCAAAATCAGGCTCCAATGATGAGTATGCAAAAATAAGCCTGAGCGGACCTTTTTTGCAGCTTAATTACCGCTTTTAAAATTTGTTTCGATATCCCCTTCGGAGGGGTATAAACCATAATTTCGCCACATTGCTGTACAGCAGCGTTTTTACCCGATAATCCATATATATCTTTGATTTTTTTTAGGCATATTACCATCATCAACAGCCTGTAACGAGACACTGGCGTTTAAACACTATCTACAGATACTGAAAAAACAGGTAGCGCTGTGTTCTCGGAATACTTTTAAAGATACTATTGCAGCAAATGAGATGTTATTAAACACTGCTGAACATCGGATTGAATTTCTTGAAAAAAATGGGGTATATGTACGAGCCAGAAGTTTCAAAGATATTGTAAATGTTAATCGGTTCGCACTACAAAGGTTACAGAAAACCAGAGGATTTATGTTAGAACATTATTGGAATGATTGATAAACAAGAATAAAAGTCTCAGGCTTACTTAGAACGTTTTTTCACCATTGTGCACAGATAATATGGTGCAGAATATATAGTCTAAAATTTTGAGGACAATGAGGGCGAACTTCATTGTCTTTCTGCACCGTTTGACCAGATACGGAGAACCGTATCTCTGGTAACTGCGAAAAAAGTAGAGCTTCTGCCAATATTTCTGTATTTGGTAGAAGCTTTTGTATGTTTAGGGAACCCAAAATAGTGGGTGCTATAGTATCACCGGTAGTGAGTCATAGGTATTATTCTTTCCCACAAAACACACGGCTATAGGAAGGAGTATAAGCAGTTGGCGATTAGTCGCAGCTGAGGGCGGGGATGTTTTTCAGGTAGTAAATGGTTAGGGCGACGCCCAGCATGGTGCGGCCGGAAAACGAGTTCAGGGAGATTCCCAGCACTTTTTCAATGCTCTGTTTGCGGAAAGTGATAGTTTTATAATGCACAAATAGGGTATTTGCCACTTCCTGCAAGCTGTTGTTGAAAAAAATTTGCTCCATAGTGGGAAACAGGTCGGTGGAGTTTAGCCGGTCGTATTCAAGAATTTTGCCGATGGTGCGGTCAATCAGCGCATCGCAGTTATGATTATTAATGTATTGGTCCAAAACAGGCAGGAAGCAGCTGTCGAGGAAGTGATAAACCGCTGAGTGGGCAACCATGCGGGCGGCGATAACTGCAGTGTTGCGGGCTTGTACATAGCGGTCGGCAAAGGATTCCAGGTTGGGGTTATACTCTGCGATGCCAAGTATGACTTTTGTTTCGGGGAAATAGCCGGCGGCGATTGCTTTGATGTTTTTTGCATTTGCCAGTTCGAGCTCTTTAGTATTGTTGGGAGTGGTAATGGTATAGTCTAAAATGCCAATTCCGTGGGGTGTTTCCCAAGCCATAAAACCGGGCTCAGAAATTAGTTTACTAATGAAGGAGGTTCGGGCTTGTTTGTTTCCTCCAGCCGGCAGCAGAAAGTACATGGAGAAAGGTTTGGCAAAATTGATCCCTAGTTCGGCGGCTTGCAGGAAGGCAGCTTCCGGATCAATGTTTGTTTTGGCAAGCAATTGGTTGAGAAAATCGGTTTGGCTCTGGCCGACAGCCAAGCAATTTATAGCCTGGCTGTTTCGCGCCAGCCGCTCAATGGTGCTGTCCAGTCTTTTTTTGGATACTGGTTTCATAACATAGTCAATGGCCTTAACTTCAAAGGCATCGAGGGCAAATTGCTGGTAGGCCGTAACAAAAACAATTTCAATATTGCTGTTTTGGCGGTGTATTTTTTTTGCAATTTCGATGCCGTTTTGTTTAGGCATGTCGATATCTAAAAACAAGAGATGAATATTGCCGTTCTTGATTAGCTTCAAGGCTTTTTCTATATCGGTGAATGATCCGGCAATTTCAACGTTGGGATATTGGCTGAGCAAATGCTCCAGCGCTTTCAAAGCAGGCCGTTCGTCATCTACGAGTACCGCTCTTAGCATATTATGGTTCCCTCCTTTCGTCAGGAATGGTAATGCTCACAATAGTTCCGCTATTGATTTTGCTGACAATTTCCAAACCGTGGCCGTAAAGGCGCTTCAGCCGGCGGTTTATATTGGTAAGGCCTACGCTTTTGCCTGTTGGACCGGCTAGCAGGCTGTCGAGCTTGTCTTGCGGAATGCCGACGCCGTCATCTTGGATGGTGATGACAACTGCGGAGTGCTGCCGGGTAGCGGAGATGACGACGTTGCCACCGCCTTTTTTTGGTAGTATGCCGTGCTTTATCGCGTTTTCCACCAGCGGCTGGATTACCAGAGTGGGAATTCTTACGCTGCCCGGCAGGACGGTGATATGGTACTGGCAACTAAGTTTTTCTTCAAACCGCGATTTTTCGATGGCCAGGTACGAATCGACAAATTCCAATTCCTTTTCCAAGGTACTGAACTGGTTCACATTGCCAAAATTAAAGCTGCCGCGCAAGTAGTCGCTCAAAGCAAGCAGCAGCTGGCCGGCTTTTTCGGCGTCCGTCCAGCAGAACGACATGATGGTATTGAGGGCGTTATAAAGAAAATGGGGTTTGATTTGGGCCTGTAAAAAGGCCATTTCGGCCTGGATGGCCTGACTGACTGATTTTTTCAACTGGAGGAGGGTTTTCATGCGGGCTTTTAATTCGCTGGGGTTTAACGGCTTGCTCAAAAAATCATTGGCCCCTGCCGCAAATCCAGTCAGCATGCTGTCGGCAGAGTGCTGTGCCGTCATCATCAGCACAGGCAATTCAAACAGCGAATAATCTTCCCGCAGCTTGCGGCATACCTCGTAGCCGGACATAACGGGCAGCATGATATCGAGAATAACAAGATCAATGGTTTTGTTTTGAGCCAGTACTGCTAACGCTTCTTTACCACTGGCAACGGCCAGGGCAGAATAATGCTCGGCCGCCGCAATGTTGAGGAGAAACTGTAAGTTGGCAAAATCATCATCGACAAATAAGATGGTGAATTCGCCATCTTGGGGAAAGAATACAGGGGTTTCTAACCGCGGGCGGGGTGGCTGGGTACCTGTTTTACCTGACAGAATGGGTAAGGGTTGACCGGCTTTTGGCTGAGCATGACTTACCGGCATGCTGAAAGTCAGGGTAGAGCCTTGGCCCAGCTCGGAAGTTGCCCAGATGCTGCCGCCGTGAATCTCTACCAAGTATTTTGTGATGCTTAGACCCAACCCGGTACCGCTATATTGTCCCCCGGAAATTGTTTCAAGCTGTTCAAAAGATTTAAAGATATCAGGAATTTTATCCGGGGGGATGCCGATCCCGGTATCGGTTACACTGATTTCTACCATGGTTTTGTTTTGAACGGCGGAGATGGTGATTGTGCCCTGCTCAGTAAACTTGATGGCGTTGCCGAGCAGATTATAGATGATCTGGATTAAGCGATTCTCATCAGCCTCGATAAGGGGAAGGTCACTGTGGAGGTTGCTGGTTAGCGTGATTGGTTTAGAAAAAACCAGATATTTGCTTACTTCTAATGTCGCCGGAATGACTTGACGGATATCGATGGCCTCTTTGTGCAGGGAGATATCTCCCTGCTTTAATTTTTCGTAATCCAATATGTCATTAATGAGATTGGCCAGTCGTTGGCCACTGGATACTACCAGCGAAAGATTTTCCTGGCATTTTTGCGGTAAAGTGTCGGCGGCGTCTTCCAGTACCGATTGCGTTACCGAAATCATGCCGTGGAGCGGTGTCCTCAGTTCGTGGGAAGTATTGGCCAAAAAGGCATCCTTTATTTTGTCAAGCGATAAGAGCTTTTTGGACAGTGCTTCGATTTTGGCGAAGGAAGCAGAAAATCGCTGGGATAGAATGAAGGACTGGACGAAAATGAGGATAAAGCTGATGAGGGGAAAGACGGCTATATGTTTTTTGTTGTGGATGTTCCAAAGATATGTGGTGTCAAAGATAAAGGCGCCGATGGCAAATACAATGGTACCAAACAGCAAGGCGGCGCCGGTTCGCTTTCTGGTGACCGCCAACCAAGCTACATAGGTATAGTATAAGGCGACAGCGCCGAGAAGAAGTTCAAGCAGTACAGCAAAGTTCGTATAAAAACCGACGGAGGTTACCAGAGAAACCAGGGTGCAAAAGGCGGCTATGGCCACAAGGAGGTTGCGAACCCGCCGGGAACATTCCGCTGGGTACAATTCGTGCATGAAGAGTGCAAAAGCCGCCGCACCCCAGTAACGGGTTGCATATTCGAAAAATATAATCCAATCAAAGCGCAAGGTGGGAAAGATACTCAGGATAATACATTCGTCTTCAAAAGCGATAATGCCGGCAAATATCAGCATAATCAGGATAAAATATAATTCAGCGAGGTTGTTGTAGCGCCTGCGCATTAAATAAAAAGCGGCATGGTACAGGATCGTGATAGAAATGGCACCTAACAGGAAAACATCGATTTGCCGTTTTTTTTCGTGCCAGGCGGCGATCTGCGGAGCGGTTCCAAAATAGATGGAGTAGCATAAGCCGCCGCGGGCGTAAGTAAAGTTGGCTACCTGGACAATGACCTCAAACTCGGCAGCGTCTGTTTTAAATACTGCTATTTGTGGCTTGAATTCAGGGGAATACGATTGGGCGTCAGTGCCGACAATGCCGTTTTCCGCCACAACGGCGTTATTGACCATGATTTTGTAGGCGGTGAAGATGGTGGTCATCTTTATCGCTTTTTGCGGATCGGCAGCGGCTGTTTTTATTTTTAAGCGATAGGTGCCATAGCCGTAGCCAGGCGGGTTGAACCCGTCAATGGTATAATAATTCCACATGCTGGGCACAGTGACGTAACTTTTCCGGAGATTGGTATCGCTAAGAAAGTCCTGGTAGGTGAGCAGCTGATTCCAGTAAAATTCCCATTCGCCGTCCAACGGGACAACGCCATCTTGCTCAAAATCCCAATCGCTTAGATCCAAAATGCCCTGACGGATTTTGGGGACTTTTACGGACGATAAGGGAATGACGGATAACAGATAGACAAAAAGCAAAGGGAGTAAAACCAGTGTGAGAAAGAGCACTGGTTTTTTATTGGTAAAAAACTTCATGGTTTCTCCTAAAAACAGGTATATTTTAACACCAGTATACCCGGTAATTGCTGACAACTCAAGGATACAGGAAATACCAATGAAAAAAAGGAAATAGTGCAAAGCCGCGTAATTGCTGAGTCATTATCCAAATGGATAAAAATTTCTATCTACTTGGATAATTAACATTTAATGGCAGGTATGCTAAATTATGATAAAGGCGAATGGGTCTTTTGCCTAAATATATTACGATTTATAAGTGGATTCGGCTAGACATCTTAGGAGGCGTTTCTACATGATCTTGGTACGACAGGTACAAAAAAAATTGGCTAACAGCCTTGTTTGGCTGCTGGTGTTAACTAATTTGGTACTGCCTGCGGCACAGGCTGCCAATCCAGCAGAGAAAACTGCAGTTACCCAAGAACAGGCTGCATCACAGGATGGTACAATCGTACTGGAACTGGATAAGTCTCAGACTCCGCAAACGGCCCTGGCGACAACAACAGTAGAGGCCGCTAGCAAAAATAAGACTACCGATCAAGATAAAGTGTTTCAGTTTGGCAACCAATTGCTGTCCTACTATTTGCAGGAGGGTAAGTCCGCGGGGCCGGAATGGCTGAAAACAACAGCTTTAAATTTTTATATTAGTAAAGATTTTAAGCAAACCTATTCCCTGGAAACAATCCAGCCCTTTGGCGAGCGGAATAACAATCCCGGCGACCACTGGTTCTGGCAGGGCCGTTACGCCCGTAGTGAAGACGCTTCGACGTTCAATTTTGGAGCAGGCTGGCGTAATCTTGCTCCGGACAGGCAAAGCCTGCTGGGAATGAACCTTTTCTATGACTACGGCTTTAAGTACAATCTGGCTCGTATTGGGTTAGGCGGCGAATATTTTAATAAGTTGAGCGAATATCGCTTTAACGTCTATCATCCGGTAACAGGTGATAAATTGGCAAACGTCAATTACCAAACCAACGGAATTCTCTATTCCTATATCCGGGCTGTTGACGGCGTGGATCTTGAACTGGGCACGTCTTTTTCTCATGCCCCGTGGTTAAAAGCGTTTCTTAAAGGCTATTACTACGATAATCAGCATAAGGATGATGAACTTGGTTATCAGCTACGCACGACAATGCAAGTTTCCCCCCGTTTTAACCTGGAACTGGGGTATCGTTATTCTAACTTAAATCATGATCCTTATGCAATTGTTACGTACCAACTGGCGGACACCATGCCACTTAATAAAGGTAAAGCTAAAAAAGATGGACCCTATGACTTGAGCGATAAACTTTTGCAACTGGTGGAACGGGAGAATGATATTAAGACTGAAACCTGGACAAAGTTTGTTGCCTATCGAGGCAGTATTAAGACTACCGTCACGAATAGCAATAACAATACGGCTATTGCTGGCGCAATCGTGCAGGCCTATCAGAACAACGCTGCAGTGGGAAGCGCTGTTGTTACCGATGACAGCGGTACCGCAACGATCAGCGGCCTGGCAGTGGGAAGCTATACAGTCTACGTGACGTATGGCAGCTATAGTGAAACAAGCGACGCCATAATGGTAGTCAAAGACATAACTGTTCCCGCAAACGTAAGCTTGGACGTAGTTGGCGGAAGCGTAAAGGTAACCGTGCTGGATGTCCATTCTGTAGGCATTAGCAGCGCTACTGTTGTCGCAACAGAAAGCAGCAGTCCCACAGTAGCCTATGCACCTAAAAATTTAGTTGATGTCCTATTAGGAGTAAAAACCGCCTATGCTGGAAGCTCGGCCTTGAGCTTATCGATGACAACAAATGCAAATGGAATCGCGACCTTTACGAATTTACCTCCGGGAACGTATACCTTTACGGTTACATACATGGGTAATTCCATGACAAGTGAAGCGGTTTCGATAACAGCTGGCAGCACAAATGACGCCACCATCCTGCTGCCTGCGAGTGGTGGCAATATCCGTGCCGTAGTTACAGATGACAACGGTACAGCTTTGAGCGGAGCTACGGTAGCAGTTTTGTCGGGTACGACCACCGTGGCAACCGGAACGACAGGTACGAGTGGTGTGGCCTTAATAGGTGGTCTTGCAGCGGGAAGCTATACGGTATCAGCTTCTTTAGCAGACTATACTGCCGGTAGTACGTCCGGCGTAGAGATAAGCGAAGGAAAAACAAGCACGAGCAGTCTGATCTTGACGCGTCAAAGGGGAAGCGTGACAGTG
>NZ_DATMXX010000013.1:0-3728 GCF_035561255.1 Sporomusa sp.
ATTGTATACAATTTAGAGGAGGCAGAATATGACAGAGCAGCTTTTATTGCTAAAAAATCACTTACATAAACTCTACACCAAAAACCCGTTTGTACATCTGCTGGAAATGGAGATTATTGAACTAGAGCCAGGAATGGCAAAATTATCAATGCCGGTAACCAATAATAAACATACTAACCTATACAACATGGCCCATGGCGGTGCGTTAGCCTCACTGGCAGATACCGCAATGGGAATGGCCTGCGCAACCACTGGAAAAAAGGTAGTAACACTAGATATGAATCTAAATTATATTCGCAGCGCCGAATGTCAGGAAGCCATCATTGCTGTTGGTACGCTAATTCACACTGGTAACCAGACAATGGTTGCAGAGGCTGATATTCTTGACGGCGCCCATAACCTGCTTGTAAAAGCCAGAGCAACCTTTTTCGTTACAGGAACATTCTTATCAGAATAGTAATCATAAATAAACAAGGGTGAGCCTATGGACAATCAGAATTGGACAGCATTATGGAGTATTCAGGCCCGGGCCTTCAGGATTCCCTATACACCATTTAGTCACAATTTTTGGGCTCTTGGCGCTCCTGGCGGCGTGGTTGTCGATCAGATTCATGGTTTGGCATTTGATCCAAAAACAGGAACAACTAAAGCCATCGGCAATTCATCGCATTTTCTGCGTGTTGTCCATGATCCCTCCATTGTCTGGTCATTACAGCCGGATCAACCTGCTGTACTATGTACTGCCGGATCTGAATCAGAAATGCGCGATCGGTGGCAGGCAGCGTTAAACTCGATTTTTGCCATCAATGCATTGAACCTGCGTTATCCCAATCTGTGGCAGCATTTATACAAAAAGAATAGTAATACCATATTTAATACCCTCGGCCTGATTATTGGGGTTACTAAACCGGCGAAGCTGCTCCCGACACTAGCCCCTGGCATAAAATTGGTGGTTTCACAGGATATTATTGCTCACTACTGCTATAAGCCCAGTTTACAAAAAAAGCAGTCATCCCATTGATGCAGCCCTATAATCTCCAGAGATATATGGATTCTTTAGAATAATAATTAAAAAAACCACTTTACGGTGGTTTTTTTATTTGTATATGACGCACCCTATCTCTAGTTGCTTATGAAATACTTTACAGTACTGGAGGTTGCTGCTAATGGATATTGCCCTAAAAACGCACAAGCGCAAAGTCTACTATAATACCTTCGTCGTTCTTGCGTTCCTAATCCTCATTATTTTAAATTCTATCTTCATTTTTCTTGGCATAATACTCCATAATGGGCTCAGTGTAGTGAACACAAGGGTTGAATTTATGCATTATAATAATGTTCAGACCCGGCTTAAACACGGAATAGAAACCAAAGGCTGGCAACCGGTCAGCCTTCATTCTCGTTTTGGCTATACTCTTGAAGGGACCTTTATCCCCAATCCAAAGCCTTCAAATAAAACCGTAATCTTTGTACATGGGATAGCGGCCACCCAGGCCATGGGTATGCATTATCTGGAGCTGTATCTTAACAGGGGGTACAACCTGCTGATTTATGATTCCCGTGCCCACGGTGCAAGTGGCGGACCTTGCGTAACATGGGGTTATTATGAACAATATGATCTAGACCAGTGGGTCGACTGGCTCGAAGAAAAACAGCCTGACGGCATCATCGGTATACATGGTGTGTCTCTGGGGGCGGCAACAGCAATAATGCATGCAGCTCTGAATGAATCCTCAAAGCGGGTAAAATTCTATGTTGCTGATAGTGCTTATAGTGAACTATCAAAATTAATGGCTCAACAGCTTGTTAAACATACCCAGTCACAACATCCTCTATGGATTGATATCCTCTTGAAATATACCAGTCTGGCTGCCTATATTCAGTCTGACTTCTCCTACGAAACAATATCTCCTTTTGCCGCCGCAGCTCACATTACTACTCCCATTTTATATCTTCATGGCGAAACAGACGCAATTGTGCCTGTGGAAATGAGCCGCCAACTATACAAAGCCACAAGCGGCTACCGGGAGCTCCACACATTTCCGGGCATCCGGCACGGCAGAGCAGTTTTAGATAGCAAACAGGAGTACCAGGACGTAGTTACAAGGTTTCTAACTGCGATAGACCTTTAGCCTGATCACTATTAATCTGACAAAGATAACCTCAGACCATTACCAGGAAATATATACTACTGTAAATAAAAAACTCCCCTGCTGAAAGCAGGGGAGTTGATACTTTTAGTATCTGTTGTTGTTTTGAGTGAAGCAATCTCTGCAATATACAGGACGATCGCTGCTTGGACGGAAAGGTACTTGGGTTTGTACGCCACAAGCTGCACAAGTTACATTGTGCATTTCGCGTTGTTGGAAGTTATTGCTACGACCGCCGAAACCACCGCGGTTGTTGTTTTGTTGTTTGCGAGCTGCTCTGCAATCAGGGCAACGACCTGGTTCGTTGGTGAAACCTTTCTCTGCAAAGAAGTCTTGCTCAGATGCTGTGAATACGAATCCAGCACCACAGTCGCGACAGGTTAAGTTTTTGTCTTGATTCATTATAAAATTCCTCCTATTAAGATTGTACCCGGATAGCTTTTCGTAAATTACTCACTGGGCTTCTCTTAATGAGAAGGACTAATGATCAATTAACTGGGCCTTCAACTGGGTCTATTTCATTATACTTCTATTCAAACTGAATGTAAAGGGCAAAACTGGGGTTTTTTTGTTATTTTTGTATTTTTTTGATATATATGTCCAACTAATGCACACTTTATCAGAGAATACCATTAAATAAACTGAACGAATGCCTGACCTCATTGTATTGAAATAACTCGCTGACAGTGACAAACTCATAGCCACGTTCGCGAAGACGGTCAATGATAATGCCTAACGCTTTCGGTGTAGGTAACGGATACTGACCATCATGCAGCAACACAATACTGCCTGGTTTAATCTCTGTTACTACCTTTTCAACAACGCTTGCCGCAGGCGGACAGCTCCAGTCCTTGGGGTCGATTGACCATAAAACAACAGCATAACCTCGCTGACGGGCGATCTCAATGACCTGGGTATTGTAGAATCCTCCGGGTGGCCGGAATAATGTAGGCTTAGGTGCTATCGCCGTAATGGCCTTCTCGGCTTTGTCAAATTCCTCTGTTATTTTTTGAGGACTTAGCTTAGGTAATGTTGGATGACTGTACGTATGAGCCCCAATTTCATGACCATCAGCCACTTCCTGAGCGAGAAATTCCGGAAAACTCTCGACATTCTGTCCAAGAACAAAAAAGGTTGCCCTTACATGCTTTTCTCTTAAAACGTTCAGAATCTCCGGTGTCGCCTTATAATTCGGTCCGTCATCAATCGTCAATGCCACGACTTTATGAGTAGTAGGAACCTTAGAAATTGTCTGCACATCCTCTGATAAATGATTCTCCGCCACACCGGCCATAGCAACCATAAGTGCTATCGTGCCAACCATTAAATAGCGTCTTTTCACAAAGAGCTCCCCTTCCATTTATGTGCAGCCAATATCATTAACATTACACTCAATCAATTGCCTGCTTTAACCCTCGAATAGTTCTCTTTATGACTAAATATATGCCTGAAATAAAAAGATATATCTGCAGGCAGCTATAATCCGTAACTTAGAAAGGAAAGAACACAACAGCTTTATATATAAGAAAGCAATCTGCAAACACCCACAATAGAATGACCTGGCTGAGAAGATATCAC
>NZ_DATMXX010000014.1:0-9058 GCF_035561255.1 Sporomusa sp.
GTTGTATACTTAAGCTACTAGACAGGGGGTGGGCTTCGTGTTTCAAGTAGGTGATAAGATTTTTTACCCTGCGCAAGGCGGCGGGATTATTCAAACAATTGAAGAAAAAGAGTTTCTTGGCGAAACTCAGTTGTATTATTCCATCAATATCCTTCACAGAAACATGCAAGTAATGATACCCATCGACAAAACCGAGAGACTGGGAATACGCCGCATTGTAAACCCGGAGAAACTAGACGACGTGTTCACGACTTTCTTCGATGGAGAATCAGATACATCCTGCAATGACAATCAGACCGATCGAAGAAATATGCTTAAAATAAAGAGCGGCGACATCTACGAGGGCGCCGAGGTTATCCGGGATTTAGTACGTATCAGCAACAAGAAAAAGCTGGGAATGACTAAGAAGAACATGCTGGATAACGCCCGCCAAATCCTCCTTAGTGAAGTTGTATTGGTACTGGGGATTCAGCGAGAACAAGCCTCTGATTTATTAGATCAAGTAATTAATTTTCATCCAGCGTAGTATTTCGATAAACAAGTACGCTGTCATATAGCTTTCAAAAATCCGTAGACGAAAACGTCTCCGGATATTTTTTTGCTTAGCACACCTGAGGATAATCCCCTGTATCCGTTACAGTTCACAAGCAGTTGTTATCATCCTGTTCTTATATTCGGGTACTATAGTAAATAAATCGATTTGAAAACAGTAGTTGGCGTCTTCCTCACGCCCCAGCTCGCATAGCCGTTTGCCATTTCTGCTGTTTTTGGCAATTTCACCAAGTGCGCCTTTTGCCTGGGTATACATTAGCAAAGCACCACTGGCTGCATCTGTCATGGTTGGCACGGTTGCCGCTTCGCTTAGCAGAATGTCTGTCAGAAAACCTGCACAGAGGGCATCTTCCAGCGAAAAGAGACAATCTGTTCCGGCACAGACAATCAATATATCCTGCCCGTATTGTTTGGCCTGCCGGCAAACCGCACTGGCATTTATAAAAGAACCAATCAAGGTCCTTGCTGCACCTTCTGTTGCTTTTATTGCAGTAGTACCATTGGTTGTAGTCATGATGATCTGCCGGTCCCGCACCTTAGACTCAGAAAAATCAAACGGAGAGTTTCCAAAATCGAAACCCTCTATTTTAATGGATTGCCGTTCGCCGGCTAACAAAGATCTGTTTTCTTGATTTGCAAGCAGCCGGGCTTCATTAACCGATAATACCGGTGTTACTGTTTTGCAGCCATTAGCCATAGCAGTAACAATACTCGTTGTTGCCCGAAAGATATCCAATACAATGCAAGTAGTATTAGATATATCAACCCCGTTGACCTCCGCAGGCAAAAATGCAACATCAATGTTCATTAGAAGTCTCCTTATATTAGTAGTCTCTGATTTTTATGTTACTTACCTTCCATCGCCCACCCAAAACGTGTACGATCAGACCGGACATTACCAGTACGGCTCCCAAACCTTGCCAAAGAGAAACTGCCTCTCCCAAAAACAAGGCTGAACTGCTCATACCCACGATTGGTACTAACAGGGCTAACGGCGACACCACTGCGGCGGGGTGGCGTGAAAGCAGCTTACCCCATAAACCAAACCCGACTAAAGTAGCAAAGAAGGACAGATAGATAATCGAACCAAGGCTGGCCCAGCTGGGAGTATGGTAGGCGGCCAGCCAGGCATCATAGCCTTCTATGATCCAGGATAATGCTGTTAATGGCAGGATAGCCACAGCACCGGCCCATACTACTAAAGATAACATGGACGAAGGCGGCAGGCTCTGAGTGGCCCGGCGCATAATGACATTGCCAACACCCCAACAGGCAGCTGCAGTCAAGGTCAGCCCAAACCCAGCAGCCGTCATTTCCCCACCCTGCTGAGAGCCGATGATGGCCATACCACTAGCTGCCAATGCAAGACCTGCCAGGTGATTCCAGCTCCAACGCTCGCCAAGCCAGGCAGCTCCCACCAGCAATGTAAAAAAAGCCTGGGACTGGAGAACTAACGAGGCAAGACCGGCAGGCATGCCGACCTTCATCCCGATGAACAAAAATGAAAACTGCCCCACATTAATTGACAACCCTAATGCAATTAACCAAAGCCAGGGAATTGGCGGCCGAGGCAGGAAAAAAATAATTGGGAAACAAGCCAGGAGAAAGCGCAGTGCGCCTAATAACAATGGCGGTATCTCTTTTAAGCCAATTTTAATGGCGATAAAATTAAGGCCCCATACCGTAACAACGACTAGTCCGATAAAAATATCCCGTTTTTGCATCATGGTTACTCCTAATCACGCTATAGGTACTCATTTATCCTAATGTGCCCCAAAATCCTGCATTGTCTATTGGCTAACCAAAGAATTACCCTTAATCCCGTTGTGATTTGGGCATATTCTTCGGCAAATGTTACAGCTATAAACCCCACCGCCACCGGCAGTATGCCTGGCAGAGACACTACGACACTTGCATTGTTCAATGGTAACCCCATCCAGAGCATTTGCCGGGCAAGCCTCTAAACAGATTTTACAATCAGGCAGGCATGTTTGATAATCAGCCAACCTATCAGGCTCAAGCTTCTGATCAAGTACAATCGCACCTAACCACACCATATTCCCAAATTTTTCATTGACCAGGAGTGTATTTTTGCCTATTTGCCCTAGTCCGGCTCGCACTGCCGCATGTTTTAATGACAATATCCCTTGCCCGTGTCGCCGGTTATCATCCCAGTAATCGTATGGGTCAGCTGACGGAACAGGGACAGCGCAGCTACCTAAGGTTTCCAGCTCAGCGGCAACCTGCACTGTAATCGAATCTATTTTATCAGCTAATTTATTACGTACAAAAGTATATGCAGCCGGGGATGAAACCGACAGTGTACTTACCGGAAATCGTGTTGCCACAACGACCACACTGTGGCAACCTTTAACAATATCAGCAGGGTGAAAGCCAGGAGGTGCGTCCGCAAAGCGCTCTACAGAAGCTATCTGGCATAAATCGGCACCAAGCTCCTGCACCCGGGACTTTATTTCATCAGCCTTAATCGTTTTTATCATCCTCTACCCTCCAAAATAGGTCTCACTGTTAGGCATTCGCAGTAAAGGTTCTACAGGCGCCTGTAAAATTCTTTAACGCAATTATATAGACCTGTGTTAAAAATTATATTATCATGGAATTATCAATAGGTAAAATTGATAATGTCGATGGAGTAATTCACAAATTGTGATGGGTGGGATCTAAAATGGAGTTTCGCGAGTTAAGAGCTTTCGTTACAACAGCCAAACTATTAAGCTTTACCAAAGCGGCAAAAGACCTCGGCTATGCCCAGTCAACTATTACGAATCAAATACAGGCACTTGAAGAAGATTTCGGCACAATGTTATTTGAGCGTTTAGGAAAGCAAATAAAACTGACCAAAGACGGTGAGCACTTATATACCTATGCTGACCAGATTCTGAAACTGGCCGATGAGGCCAAAGACCTAATCTCCAGCTCTTTAACCCCCAAAGGCGAGCTAACAATTGGAACCGCAGAATCGCTTTGCACCTATCGCTTATCTGAGGTTTTCAATGCATTTCGTGCTCTTTACCCTAACGTGGAACTCAATATACGTTTTGATACTTGCAGTGACTATCGAACCTACCTTCGGAAGAATACGATCGACCTGGCCTTCATCCCAGATATATCCTGTACTGAAAGCGATCTTGTTACCCATGTTCTTTTCGACGTGCCTATGGCAGTTATTACGGCGCCAAACCACCCCTTGGCTAAAAAACAGCAAATCCTGCCGCATGATATGAATGGTCAGCCACTCATCCTGACTGAAACCGGGTGTAGCTACCGCCACTTATTTGAAAGCATTCTTACCCAGGCGGGAGCAAAACCCGCGTCAATACTTGGGGTCAGCAGTAATGAGGTTATTAAAAGGTTTGTTTGCGACGGCTGGGGCATCGGCTTTTTACCATATGCCACTGTTAAACAAGAAATACTTGCTGATCAGCTTATTGCACTGCCGTGGGCTGGAGCATGTTTTGATATTAAAGCCCAGTTACTGTATCACAAAGAAAAGTGGCTGTCACCAGCACTGCGTGCGTTTATCAAAGTAACTTTTGAGACACTAAAGAACCCCTCATGTGTATAAAGAAGAAAAATGCACCAACCCTTGTATCACAAGTCTTGGTGCAGCCTAACCAAAAATCAGCTATTAACCCCTAGATATTCGCAGTATATCCTTCTTCAGTCACTGCGGCTACGATATCCTTTAAGGTAATACAATTAGGATCAAATTCCACGGTAAGTGTGTTGGCCGCAAGATCTACAATTGCCGAATCTACCCCATACATAGTAATAACCTTTGATTCCACAGCCTTTTTACAGTGCTCGCAAGTCATCCCTTCAACAGTTAAGGCAAAGTTAATTTTAGAGTTATCGATTTTGTACCTTATCCCCATAACAATTCCCCCATAACTTTGTTGTATTGCACCAGGCAAGCCGCATTACATTTATTACCAACTATAATTATACTCCAGTACAATCATGACTTCCACCTGTCCATTTATTTTTTTTATTTAGTTAACTATCACCGCATTTTATCTGCTAACATCAAATAAGAAAAATCCACAGACAACGTGTCTGCAGATCTGAATGGTCCTTACTTATAAATATTTCTTAAATCCTTGCGCAATATCTTTGGGATAGCCGATTGCTTCATAAAATATATGAGCCTCTTTGCGCTTAGCATGCGACAGAAACATAACGAAATAGCAGTTTTTCTCCCGCGCCCGCGCTTCCAGATAGGCAACAAGCTTTTTCCCGACTCCCTGCCTTTGGCTATTTTTGCTTACAATAATGTTCTCAAGCACCATAAATGGCCGGCATTCACCCACTGTATCCATGCAGATAATCCCCATAGCAGATCCCAGTAATCTTTGCTGATCGTCCTTTGCACCAATGAAAATATAACTGGGATCTGCTTGCATTCTTTCAAACACGCTTGTCAACTTTGTCATATTAGTTTCAGATCCAAAAAGTTCTTCACCTAATACAGCAAATTGCGCTAAGTCTGACTGTTCAATATCGGTTATAGTGATCATTGTTTTCAACAAGCTCCTTATGCGTTAAAGTCTTGCACCACCCGCCTGCGCCTGCAAACTTCTTTAATGCGGAATATATAGTCGGATTATTTATTAGTTATGCTGCCAATATTTTTTAATGCGATTGATAATGTACCATCGGCATTGTTAATAAACTCGATAAACTCCTTATTTTGGAAATAGTCTACAGGAAATGTTATCTCAATGCCTGTATCTGTTTTAATTTTATGATTTTTACCCTTCTGCATGGCTAATGTCCGGTCGACCTTCACGGTTTCGGGGATTCCGGCATTTTTTACCTCTTTAATATATTCCTCTTGCATTAATGGCGAGGAATGAAACACTTGTTTCCCCAACTCCACTGGATCCAGGTATTCTGACACCTCGGTGTTCTCGACTATATAGTTTTTCGTTTTAGAAACAGCCTCGACACTGCTTTTCCCATGATTCTCTGCAACCATCCGGCTAATAGAGCTCACCAGTTTAATTGTCTCTTTTGCAGAGATAAGCGAACTACACTCCAGGATATGATCGGCAAATACATAGGCCTCTTCACCATTGATAGTGCGCTTTTTATCAATAAATCTAATAGTAAGTGAATCCACCTCAATAAATGCGTATTCATCCAGTTTCTGCGTAAGGCTGGGCAAAATCGCATAGTGATTAATAATCTCGTTTTTAATTTTTTCCTGCTCATGGACAACTTGATGAATGAATCCCACTCTATTATTACATTTTAAAAGAGCAATGACACGATTACTATCGATCTCGAAATCACAAATAAGCAAATCCGTAGAATCCAATACCTCAGACTGAGCTATGGCTTTATACATTAAATCTGCTGCATATACTGAGAAGCTAGTAAAATCAAGACTACCAGCAAGATAGTCTGTTACTTGTTTTTTAAATTTACTATTGGGATGGAAAGTACCGGCCTTTGAATTTTGATCATTAAAAGATTTTTCGATATGCTTAGATAAGAATGTTATCACACTGTTACTTTTTATATCCAGCTCCTGCTCTGAGAAAACAGTAATTCCAGAATTAAAATCTAATATGTGTAAAATTGCACGATTGATTGTTATGAGCACGGTGCATCTTCCTTTTCTATTTCTGCAGCTAACGTTTATTTAATTGCATATAAATTAATGTCCCTTATTGAGGTTCTTCATTAGTGAGCTTTTTCCTTTATTAGCATCAGACTAAAACTTATAAGAGCTAAGCCTCCGTGCGTTCAGTCAACCGGCGGCCTAGCTCTTTGTGTTTAAAACTACACAGGCTGATGAATACTAAAAACAAAAATCCCAGTGAGGGCCGCATATGCATATCATTATCACTAACTACCAGTGGCTGCTGGTACCGGTTTCCATACTGGCTCTGGTGTTCTTAGCAGCAATATTTTTGGCTAAACCAATTACACGGTATATCGTTAAACGTGTCACCAATGACACGATATCAAAGCTACTTACAGAAACCTATGATCAAAATCTTGCAGAGCTATTGCCATCATTAACACGTTTTTCTACACTAAATCTAATCGAATTAAGCCTACGGGCCGAGGCAGGAGCGGTCATAGGACGCCCCTTAGGCTCCCCCAAGCATTTTCCTGACTATGATAATTTAATGTTTTCCCCCCGCCAAATGACAATGTTCTCCCTCCCGCAAAGTACTCAAATCGACATGCGCGTAACACTTGGCTCAAAAGCAAAAAAACCGCTATGCATAAAGATACCCCTAATGATCGGTGGTATGGCCTATGGCTTAGGTCTGAGCGAAGAGGCTAAAATTGCTTTAGCCAGGGCATCGAAAGCTTTGCAAACTGCTACCAATTCCGGAGAAGGCCCATTCTTACCTGAAGAACCCGGGGAATCAGGTAGATATGTCTTACAAATTTGCCGCTGGTCCTGGGGGGATAGAACTGACAAACAAATTGCTGCTGCAGATATGCTGGAGGTTCAAATGGGGCAAGGAGCTGATATGGGTACGTCCCGTATAGAAGCGGCAGACTTTGCCGGAAGAGCCCAAGTGCTTGCAGGCGTAGCACCTGGCGAGGCGGCTATTTCCCGCCCCGCCCCGCCCGGGGTTCAAAGCCCCAAGGATTGGCCTGGTTTTATGAATCAATTACGCAACAGGGCTAAGGGTATACCCATAGCCCTAAAAATTATGGCAACAGACCGGCTTGAACAAGAATTAGCGGTTGCGGTTGAGTTAGGCTTTGATGCTGTTGTGATTGATGGCGCCGGCGGCGGGGCCCATGCAACAGCCCCGATTATGCAAGATGATTTCGCTATCCCCAGTCTATATTCCCTGGTCCGGGCCAAGCGTTATTTAAAAGATACACAGATTAGTCTAATTGTATCAGGTCACTATTTCACCCCAGGTCAATGCCTCAAGGCGCTGGCCTTAGGCGCGGATGCCATCTATTTAGGTACCATCCCCCTGTTCGCGCTCACACATAAGCAAGTTACTAAAGTGACACCCTGGGAACCGCCTACCACGCTAGTGTATTATAATTCACCCACCAAAACACAGCTAAATGTCGATCAGGCTGCCACCAATGTGACAAACGTACTTGCATCTATGATTTTGGAGATGGAAGCCGCTATGCGAGCTTTAGGGAAGTCATCTTTAAAAGAGCTCGGCCCTGATGACCTTGTTGCTATGGATACCCTGACCGCTGATGTTACAGGCGTTAAACAGGTGTCCCTGGCACCCCGCCCCAACTACCAGAATGGGCGACAGTCCATCATAAGCGACGAACAATGCCAGGACTCACTGGAGCATTTGAATAACACGTTACGCTATTCCCACGGTTTAACAAAGTTAATGGAAGACACATTAGCAGAAATAAGTCCTTGCCAGGATTTATCCCGTGTACGGCAATTAAAAGCTGATTACAATGCATTAGTGAAACAAAAGTCTGACTTGGACGCGCCTACCTAAATAATGGCATCATCTCAGCCGACGCCGTTTTGTTGATACCAAATGCCTTTGCCGCGAAGTATATTACCCCCACTACCGGGTTTATCACCGGTTTTAATCACCCATAAATCCCAGCGTTCCACACTATTCTGCGGGCCATACTGTCCTTGCGGATAGCCGTTTTCTGCATAGCCAGGGTCACACCCATCCATATTGTCAGCAGCCTCAGCGTGGGTCATAAAGTGCTGAATATCAATGGGAATACCTAATGCCTTGCTTAGCACAGCAATCATCTGAGCCATTGCCTCTATCTGCAGCGGAGTTGGCGGCTCTGGTCCTAAATCATTACAGGAATGGGCATTATAGGCGCAAGCAGCCGAAATACCAATCGCCCCGCTGTTGCGAAAATACGTATGACTCTTTTTTTCGCTCAAATCATTGGTGCTTACAAACACAGAACCATCTTTACCGATATTAAAATGATAATCATTAAAAAATTGGTCATAGTGTCCCGCCGACCAATGCAGATAAACCTTGACCGGCCAACCGTATCTTTGGGCAGACTGCTGCAGGGCGGCTTTAGCCTTAAGGGCCATTTCTCTGATCTCCACTAATGTCACTTGCTGCATTAGCCGTTCTTCTTGCCTGCCACTATTTTCATCCTCTTGTTCCTGATCCTCATGTAAATCAGGCGTACCTGCGGCTTTCTGCATCTCTCTGATTGCGGCTACCTCGGTATCAATTACCCAGCCGATAAGTGCAGTCGGCACAAGGATACCCCTCCAGCCCAGTATTGCATTTACTTGCCCGATAGCAGATGCCCGTTTCTCATTATTTGCCATTGTGTCTGCAAATTTATCAAGCTGAAATATAACTCCGCGAATCAACTCGCGCAATTGTCCGTCCGGCAGTTTGGCAAATAGAACAAATAATGCCATTGCCAGAATATTAGCCCCGATCAGTATGCCTGCGACATATCCAAGAATCTGGAGCTCATTTGAACTTATCATGCTAACGACCTCCTTTATTGTAATATATTTATGCAG
>NZ_DATMXX010000015.1:0-4840 GCF_035561255.1 Sporomusa sp.
GTACAAGTACGCACATTTTTATTATATACTATCAAAAACAATACTATTGGGAAGGAATAGATCAATTATGGCAAAAATTCGTTATCAGGAAGGGGCTTGCCCGGTATTAGTTGCTCAAAACCTCATTACCGGTAAATGGAAACTTTTGATTTTGTGGCAGTTAAGCCAGGGAACTAAGCGATTTAATGAATTACAAAAGCTATTGCCTGATATTTCACAGGGAATACTTACCCATCAACTACGGGAACTGGAGCAGGATAGACTGGTTCACAGGGAAGTCTATAAGGAAGTTCCACCCAAGGTTGAATATTCATTAACTGAGCTCGGTCAAAGCTTTATACCAGTCTTACAAGTGATACGCGACTGGAGTAATGATTACCTGAATAAACTGTCTAAGCCATTGAAATGAGCCATTGCTTCATACCAGCCGGGTATTCATAATAGCGCGAATAAAAAATCCTGCAGATTTTAAATATCCTGCAGGATTTTTTGCTGTCAAAGTGACGGTTATTCTAATGTTATTTCATACAGCCTTTTATTGCTTTCTCAAATACATCAAAGGCGAAGGATAATTGTTCCGGGGTTACAATGAGGGGGGGATGCCAGGTAATACAGTTTCCCGCTGATATCTTAAAGGACAGGCCGTGCTCCAGGCAATAATACAGTATATTTTCTGCAAGCTCAGCATCTTTTGCCTTTGAAATTCGATCTTTAACAATCTCAAAAGACATTAATAGCCCAGCTATGCGAAAATCGCCGATGCAATCATATTGGCGGCAAAGAATTGCGGCATATTGGGCTGCCAATGCCGACTGTGTTCTACAGTTCTCCAACAGGTTGTATTCGTCAATATAACGAAGGGCGGCACAAATGGCGGCACAGCCTGCAGCCGGTTTTTCATGGGTGTAATGACCAAGCGAGATGTCCTGAGCACAATCATACTTAGCTTTTGTAAGGACAGCAGCCTGAGGTATCAGGCCTCCGCCAAGGCCCTTCCCCAGCACCAGGATATCCGGCTCCACACCGAAGTTCTGGTGTACGTAAAACTCGCCACTTCGCCCAAGTGCGGTAGGTATTTCATCAAAAATCAGCAATATCCCCTCTTGATCACAAATCTGTCGCAGCCTGTGAAAGTAAGCTTGCGGTGGAATATGGGTATCAGTTGCCCGTATGGGCTCCAGTAAGATTGCCCCGATATCGCCTTCATTTTTAATGATATATTCAATATAATCCAGGCAAAAATCGGCTACAGTTTGTTGGCAGGTGCTGTTAATTAGGTTTCTATAACCATTATAGGGGATTGCTTTGATACAGCCGGCCAGTAGCGGCCCCATGTCCTTATTAAAGGCATATTCGCCACCGACAGCAATAGAATCAAACCCGGCGCCGTGGAAGGACTCCCACAGCGAGATTACCTTATGTCTACCAGTAGCTTTGCGGGCAATTTTAAGCGCAAGTCCTATGGCAGCAGCCCCTGATGGTGTAAACAAAACCTTAAACTCTCTAGATCGAGTTTTTTTGATTAATGCACTGGCTGCTTGGACAGCGATATCTGCGGTGTATCGTCTTGGTATAAACGGCAGCTCATCAAATTGCTTCTTAACAGCTTCCAGTACATACGGATTCTTATAACCGACCTGGTGAAGGCTGTTGCCATGGAAATCAAGATACTGCTTGCCATCTTTATCGGTTATATAGCAGCCCCTGGCATCGGCAATGACATTCAGACACGGGGTTGACATCGCCTGTCTCATAAATACAGCCTCATCAGCCCTCAATAGCTCCCGGCTTTCCTTAGCAAGGCAATTAACCCACGTTTCTCTGTGAGCGCTGGTATTTACGTCTCCCTCACGGGTTAATTCCGCTTTAGTGAGCATTTGGCCTTTTTCCCTGTCTGATCAGAGTATTAATTCTATCAATTAATGCCGGCAGCTCTTGCATTGTCCTGATTGTAAAATCCGCACCATAATCTAGAAATGCTTGTTCGGTATTTACAATGGCCTGCGTTTTATCTGCTGCTGATAACCCCTCAAATTCACTCTGGTTTAAACCCATCTGTGAGCTGCCAACAGCGACTCCCACAGACCACACACCAGCCTGGATGCCTTCTTTTATATCAGCGGCCGTATCGCCTACTTTTACAACCGTCCATGGCGAGCTAAGCCGCAGCACCTCTATATTTCTAAATATCATATACGGATAGGGCCGGCCATAGCACTGAGTGGAATCCGGTGTTATCCAGAAATCCGGTTCATACCCCTTGTCCTTTGCCCCTGCTGCGACTATTCTCATCATAACGTCTGTATAACCGGTTGTTGAACCTATTTTCAGTCCTCTGCCCCTGAGTATCTTCATTGTTGTCACAACCTCGGGCAGCGGCTGCGTGTATTCAGTCAATGAAGCAAGCAGCGCCGGCTCAAAGCTTGCGTACAATTCATCAATATCTTGTTCACAAAAGCAGCGACCTTTTTTTTCCTGCCACTTTTTTTCTATTCTTGGCATTTGGAGCATGGTTTTAATGTGGTCTCGCTTTAGCATGCCCATGGGTGCTCTGGCTTCAGCCATTGTTACGTCTATCCCGGCGGTTTTAAATATCTGAAGAAACACCTGTACAGGTGCAAAGCAGCCAAAATCAACAGCGGTTCCGGCCCAGTCCAGAATGACACCATCCACTTGTTTCATTTTTTCTGTCTCCTCATATATTCCTCAATGATATAGCATAGTTTCTGAATATCGCCTTCATAGACTTCACCGATATTGCCGATGCGGAAGGTATCGACATCTGTCAGCTTACCAGGATATAACACAAAACCTCTGGCCTTAACATAATGATAAAAATCCTTAAAATTAAAGCCCGCGTAAGGAAAAAGAAAGGTCGTGATGATCGGGGATTGAAGCTCTTCGTCAATATAAGTATCAATTCCCAACTGTTTGAGTTTATGCCGCAACAGGCGATTTGTCGTCTGATAACGTTTATACCTTGCTGGAACGCCGCCTTCTGCAGCCAGCTCGTCAAGAGCCCGCGCAAACGCGGCTACCGCATGGGTTGGCGAGGTAAATCGCCACTTGCCGTCCTTATCCATATGCTGCCACTGATCGTATAAATCAAACGACAGACTTCTGGAATTGCCTTGTGAATGTAATAGTTTTTCAATCTTAGCCACAACAAAACAAAACCCCGGCACACCCTGAATACATTTATTGGCACTGCTGATCAAATAATCGATCCCTAATTGCTGAACGTTGATCTCAATGCCACCAAAGCTGCTCATAGCATCAATAATCAAGCTCTTCCCATACTCTTTAGCAATAGCAGCAATATCCTCGATAGGGTTTACTATCCCGGTTGTTGTTTCACAGTGAACCATTACAATATGCGTAATCGCCTGGTCATTTTCAACAATTTTTCTTATATCGGCTGCAGCAGGGGCTTTATCGTATTGGACACTATGAACAGCATGCTGAAGCCCCAAGCAGGCTGCCATTATTACTATTCTTTCCCCATACGCCCCATTAGTCAGGATCAGGCATTTATCTTTCGGTTTTATCGCTGTTGTGAGCACAGCTTCCACGCCAAAACTGCCACTGCCCTGCAATAACACTGATGTATATTCCTCAGGGGACACTGCTGCTATTTCCAGCAGTTGTTTTCTTATTTTTTGGGTTATTTGCTTATATTCATCATCCCAGGTGCACCGGTCAAAGAGCATTTCTTCTTTTACTGCGCTGCTAGTGGTTAAAGGCCCCGGGGTTAAGAGTTTGTACATATTCATATGCGGTTCCATACCTTTCATGGTTTGTTATTGAGCAGCTTTAAAGAAATTCTGATGTTCTTCAAGCAGTTCCACGGTCAGAGGTTTTGCATACACCTTAGGATTACCAGGCTTGTTTGACTCCCCAATGGTCTCGCTTTGATAAAGTGCTACAGGGTAAAACTTAATCAATTCAGGTCTTGCTTTCGTAATGATCACTTTTGCCATTTCCATAGCAAGCTGAGTTGTGGCCGTATCAGGCTTTTTTACCACTGCAATTGCCTCGGTGAGTGAATAATTGCCTTCAACAGGATCAATATAATCAATTAACTTACCGGCAGCTTTATCTGCCACGGCCTGATGACGAAGGCCAAACCCGGCTGCTACTTCGCCGGCTCTCACTTTCTTTATCGGTCCTGAGCCTGATGTCTCGATATGCGGTCCACAATTTTGAATCAGTTTATTCAGGACGATCTTACCTTCCACTTCGCCGTATTCGCTGATGATAGATTGCACCAGCAGCCACGCAGTTGACGAATTCATGATATTCGGAATAGAGACTAAGCCCTTATATTCATCTTTTGTGAGATCTTTTACTGATTTGGGCATTGGTAAATTCTTCTCTTTGATTACCTGGGTATTGACAAATATGGCCCCTGTATTGGCCAGTATCGGTGCATAATAGGCCGGATATTGTGCCAGCGCCTTTGTTTCAAAATTCAAATCTGTAAACATATTGTGTTTTTTCTGAGCACTGTCAATAAAGTAAGAACTCATGGTCACCAAATTTGCCTCAATTTTGTCACCCTCGGCCATCAGCTTGCCGCCAAGCTCAGAGGTGCCCAATGTTTGCAGCACGTATTTTCCCTCATAGCCGGCAGTATTCAGGCTATTTTGCATCGCCTCTACCGCTTCCTTATCGGCATTGGTATAAATAACGACCTTTTGAGCACTTTTACCGGAACAGCCTGCCACCGCAAACAACATTGAGAACAGCATCAGACCAAGCATCAGGGTTTTTACTATTTTTTTCACAACAAATTCTCTCCTTTAATGATCAAATTTTTATGTTGTCATCTGTGTATAGA
>NZ_DATMXX010000016.1:0-3886 GCF_035561255.1 Sporomusa sp.
ATAATTAGCTGTGGAAGATATTTTTCCTGCTCTTATTCCAGTTTTTACTTAAAATATTTAACGCCGGCACTAAACATCTGCTGGTCTTTGTTGCCGGGAATATTTATCGCTACATGCTTACCAATCCGTTCGGAATGACCCATTTTGCCTAATATCCGCCCATCAGGACTTGTGATCGCTTCAATAGCATAGCAGGAACCGTTCGGGTTAAACTTATTGTCATAGGTCGCACAACCGTCAAAATCGACATACTGGGTTGCAATCTGACCGTTAGCGGCCAGCCGGGCAAGCTCCTCATCTGTGGCATAAAACCGTCCCTCACCGTGAGAAGCCGGAATAGCAAACACATCGCCCGCTTCAGTATTACTCAGCCAGGGTGACAGGGTTGACACAACCTTGGTATTGACCATACATGAAATATGCCGGCCAATCTTATTAAAGGTTAATGTCGGACTCGTTACAGTCAAATCGCGGATTTCACCATAAGGCACAAGCCCTAGCTTAATGAGTGCCTGGAAACCGTTGCAAATACCAAGCATTAAACCATCTCGTTGCTGCAGCAGCTCAGTGATCGCCTCTTTTACGCGAGGATTGCGAAACATTGTTGCAATAAATTTACCTGACCCATCAGGCTCATCCCCGGCACTAAACCCGCCAGGCAACATAACAATTTGGGATGAGGCAATTCTTCGGGCCAGCTCAGCAATCGATTCCTCAATCTGACCCGCTGTCAGGTTGCGGATTACCAGGGTTTCCGGCAGTGCTCCGGCCTGCTCGAAGGCTCTAAGCGTATCATATTCACAGTTGGTTCCGGGAAAAACCGGAATTAAGACTTTGGGTTTAGCCATGCCACTGACAGGCTGACGACTGTTCCGCTTGGTATAATAGGCAAAGCTTTCCAGCTTGCCGGCAATCAGGTCAGTCTTTACAGGAAATACCTTCTCTAAAGTCTGTTCCCAGGCAGCAAGTGCCTCGGCAAGAGTGATCTGGACGTCACCGGCGCAGATAAGGGGAACCCCGGTTGTATGACCGATTAGGGTATAATCAATGCCGTTAAACATATCCTCCAGCTTTATTTCAGCAGGCACTTCCAAAACAATCGATCCATAGTCTGGAGCGAACAGGTCATTTGCTGCTACCGGGGCCGTAATTTCAATACCAATGCGATTGCCAAATGCCATTTTGCTAACAGCCTCAGCCAAACCACCAAGCTTGACGGTATACGCCGCCAGAATCTTACCGGCCTCGGCAAGCTGCCCCACACGATCATACGCTCTGGTTAAGGCTGCAAAGTCAGGCAACTCATTAGCATCACGTCTGCTCCGGATCAATACTACCTTGCTGCCGCTCTGCTTAAACTCCTGAGAGATGACGCGACGCACATCAACTGCTGTTACCGCAAAAGCCACCAGGGTTGGCGGCACGGTTAGCTCTTTAAATGTACCTGACATGCTATCTTTACCGCCAATAGCCGGAATGCCCAGTTGTTTTTGTGCATAGAATGCACCTAATAATGCGCTAAAGGGCTTGCCCCATTTTATGCTGTCCTTATCCAGCTTTTCGAAATACTCCTGCAAGGTTAGCCGGATTGAACGAAAATTGCCACCTATTGCTACTACTTTGGCAACAGCCTCAATAATAGCATACACAGCTCCATGGAAAGGGCTCCAGGCTGACAGCCCGGGATTAAAACCATGAGTCATTATCGTCCCGGTCGTCGTCTCACCGGATATTACCGGCAATTTAGCTGCCATACCCTCAGCAGGAGTGTCCTGGTATTTGCCGCCAAACGGCATCAGGACAGTAGCTGCACCAATGCTGCTGTCAAAGCGTTCCACAAGTCCCTTCTGACTACATATGTTGAGGTTTTGCAGCATAGCAAGCCAGGCTGCCCTGATATTTTGAGTATTATTGCCATCTGGGCTTAAAACTGGCAACTCATTAAAGTAGCTGTTTTCTGCCGGGTCAGTCACAGTTACTGTTGTATACTGCTTAACACCATTAGTGTTCAAAAAATCGCGGCTAATGTTGACAATAGGCTTGCCGCGCCAAATCATCTTCAGCCGTTTATCGTCAGATACAGTGGCCACAATAGTAGCCTCTAGATTTTCCCCATCAGCATAGCGAATAAATTGTTGGGCATTTTCTGCTGCAACCACTACAGCCATACGTTCCTGCGATTCCGAGATCGCAAGTTCGGTGCCATTTAGACCCTCATACTTCTTGGGGATAGCATCTAAATTAATATTCAGACCGTCAGTAAGCTCACCGATCGCCACAGATACGCCACCTGCACCGAAATCATTGCAGCGTTTTATCATAGTGCTGACAGCACGCTGGCGGAACAAGCGCTGAATTTTCCGTTCTGTAGGCGGATTGCCTTTCTGCACTTCAGCACCACAGCTCATAAGTGATTCCTCAGTATGAGCCTTGGAGGAACCGGTTGCACCGCCGCAGCCATCCCGACCGGTACGCCCGCCTACCAGAATAACAACATCCCCAGGCTCAGGAACAGCGCGCACAACATTTTGTTTCGGGGCAGCCGCCATAACAGCCCCAATCTCCATTCGTTTAGCAATATACCCCTGATCATAGATTTCGGTCACCTGGCCTGTTGCCAGTCCAATTTGGTTACCGTAGGAGCTGTACCCGGCTGCCGCACTTGTGGTTATTTTTCGCTGAGGCAGCTTGCCAGGCAGCGTTGCTTCTAAAGCAGCCCGTGGATCGCCGCTGCCAGTGACACGCATGGCCTGATAGGCGTAGGAACGGCCTGACAGCGGATCACGGATGCAGCCGCCCAGGCAAGTAGCCGCTCCCCCAAATGGTTCAATCTCAGTAGGATGATTATGGGTCTCATTTTTAAACATGACCAGCCACTCTTCAGTCCGGCCATCGATATCGGCATGGACAATAATACTGCAGGCGTTTATTTCCTCCGATTCATCCAGGTCAGTCAGCTTCCCTTGGATTTTCAACTCTTTCATCGCCAAGGTGGCTATATCCATCAGGCTGACATCCCGCGCCTTGTCGGCATAAACGCAGGAGCGGGATTTTAGGTACTCCTCATAGGCAGCTTTGACCGGCTTAGTAAACTTGCCTTCTGCAATCGAAACAGCCTGAACCGCCGTTAGAAACGTCGTATGCCGGCAGTGATCTGACCAATACGTATCAATAACCTTTATCTCGGTAATGCTTGGGTCCCGGCGCTCAGTCTCCCTAAAGTATTGCTGGCAAAAGGTCAAATCCTCAAAGCTCATTGACAACCCTTGTGTTGTCATAAAATTCTTCAGGTCTTGGGCAGTCTTTGTAATAAACCCGCTCACTATGGCTACGTCACCAGGTATATTGACCAGCATATCTAATGATTCCGGTTTAGCAAGAGATGCCTCTCGTGCTTCAACCGGATTAATACAATAAGCCTTAATTCTTAGTAATTCCTGCTCACTAATATCGCCTTCAAGAATGATCAATTTGGCGGTGTTCACTGTCGGCGGTTCCTGTTGCGTTAAGATCTGTACGCTTTGTGCCGCCCAGTCAGCTCTTTGGTCATACTGTCCTGGCAAATATTCTATGGCAAAAAACCGCTCTGTCTCTTTGCTGTCAATATTCTCAAAATAGACAACATCTACAGGTGGTTCGGAGAAGATGGTATGAATAGCGTCGGTAAATTCCTGATCGGTTAAACCAGTAATGTCATAGCGGTGCAGCATTCTAACTGCGATTAGCCCATTTATCCCTAAATTTTCTTTAAGATCTGAATAAATACCTGTCGCTTCAACCTGAAATCCGGGTTTCTTTTCGACAAATATACGACGTACTGCATTTTTTGTAGCTAAGTTCAAATAATCCGCCCCCTGTATTTAACTTTACATGACTATCGTAGCAC
>NZ_DATMXX010000017.1:0-5773 GCF_035561255.1 Sporomusa sp.
GATATTAATTCAGGCCTATATATTCTAAATGGCAATGTTTATATTGAAGTGAGAGACCGGGTTATTACTGCCGGCCAAGCCAGAGTAAACCCAACCACTCTGGAAGTTTGGGGAACAGGCGGCATAACAGTAAATCAGCGGGACATCGCCTTTACTGGTGATAGTGTTTATGTTTATGGTTCCAAAGCACAGGCAAAGATAGACGGTGGAGTTAACCTGTCCCGTCCGGGACTCTCCATTAGCGCTGACAATGCAGATTTCAATTGGCGTACCAGAGTCGCCGTTTTTAACGGTAATGTACGTATATCTCAAGGCAGTAACAATTGGACAGCTGATTGCATAAGCTATAATGTTGATTCCAATAGTTTTTTGTAAAAAAATATCCCTGGCCAGCTTGGAAGCTAGTCAGGGATATTTTTATTTGTGCTTTGCCAGTTTATTTTTCTGAACTACTTCTAATATCCGATTAGCAGTCTC
Source organism: Sporomusa sp. (assembly GCF_035561255.1). Lineage (GTDB taxonomy): Bacteria > Bacillota > Negativicutes > Sporomusales > Sporomusaceae > Sporomusa. The sequence continues at coordinate 478 of NZ_DATMXX010000017.1, forward strand.
TTCGATCGCCTTGTTTGATACATCTATTACCGGACAATCTAACCGTCGCATAATAGAGCGGGCATAATCAAGCTCTTCATGGATCCGTCCAATATTGGCGTAGCTGGCATCAGGCGCTAGCCCCATTGTTTTTAGGCGCTCACAGCGAATTTCATTAAGCTTAAATTTATCTATTATCAACCCTACAATACGATGAGATGGTACTTGAAAAAGCTCTTGCGGCAAAGGAGCCTCTGGTACGAGCGGAACATTAGCCACTTTAACCTTCTTATGAGCTAAATACATGCTAAGTGGGGTCTTCGAGGTACGTGATACACCAATAATGACAATATCGGCTTTTAAAAGTCCCAAAGGATTTTTTCCATCATCATATTTAACTGCAAATTCAACTGCCTCTACCCGCTTAAAATATTCCTGATCCAGCTTATGGATCAGACCCGGTTTTAGGCGCGGAGTCATTCCGGTAACTTTTTGCACAGCATGAATCATCGGACCCATTATATCAATTGTCGGAATGTTATGTACTTGAGCCTGCTCCAGCAATGCCTCACGCAAATTAGATGACACTAAAGTGTGGCAGATAACACAATCATGGTTTGCCGCTTCCTGCACTGTTTCAGCTATTTGTTCCACAGAGGTGATATACGGAATTCTAATAATATCAAACTCTCCGGAGCTAAACTGACTGGCAGTAGCACGAGCCACCATTTCAGCCGTTTCGCCAAGAGAATCTGATAATGCATAAATAATCGGTAGGTTAGCTATAATAGTTCCCCTCCTCTTCCCTCGCCAAGTTCAACAAACAATCTGGTAATATTGGTTTTTGTAAGCCGCCCGATCACTTCATAAGCCTTTGTTCCCTGATGATTGATTAATGAAACGACCGGCAGACTATCTACCTCGTTTTCAATAATTTTCTTGGCAGCTGTTAAAACAGGTTCATCCGGAGATGTTACAACAATCTTAGGCATTGGTGTCATAAGAACTTTAACCGGCATCTTATGAAGGTCACTCCCCCCCATGGCTACCTTAAGCACATCTTTACGAGAAACAACCCCAACTAGAATTCCCCCAGGCTCTACGACAAATACTGAACCAACATCTTCAAGAAACATGGTGACTACAGCATCATAGGCACTGGTGCCTGAGGTCACAGCAACAGGCACTGACTGGATATCCTGTACCTTTATCCTGCTGACTTGTTCGGTAAGCATACTTATAGCATTTTTGCCGGTATAATAGTAGCCTACTTTGGGGCGGGCATCAACCATACCGGACATCACCAGGATCGCTAAATCAGGCCTGAGAGCCGCTCTGGTTACATTAAGACTTTCAGCAATCTGTTCTCCGGTAATAGGGCCTAAAGTCTTGACCATCTCAGCAATTTTCTCTTGCCGTGGCGATAATCCCAATAACAGCCCCCCCTTTTTTATTACAGGTGTAATACCGTTAGACAATAACGATTTTAGATATATCTGCAGTGTGTGCTGCTAAGCCTGATATCGCTTTTAATAATGACAAGCGGTTGTTTCTAACAGCTGTATCTTCAACCATAACCATAACCGCACCAAAAAAAACATCAATTGGCGCCACCATGCCGGCGAGTATATTAAGTATACCCTGATAATTTTTTTCTGTTTCATATTTTTTAATTGCATTATGAGCTTCTACATAGGCTTTGTACAAGGCATGCTCAGCCTCGACCGAGAATAGGCTGGGATCAACGGTCTGTGAACTGGCGGTTTTCGCTAGATTCCCCACCCTTACCAGAGCCTGTACGGCCTTTTGCATAGCAATTGTCCCACCTGCTACAGCCATGGCCCTAGCTCTAAGCCAAGTATCGTAAATATCATCCACACCTGTCGCCAATACGGCGTCAATCATATCATATCTTAAATTTTCATCAGATAGAATATTTTTAATTCGCAGACGGAAAAATTCCTGGATGTCTGCTAACAGCTTCATCCTGCGTTCATTATCACTAATGCCTAATAAGTCCATAGCCTGACTGGTTATGTCAGCTAAAGAAACGTGATAGTTTGCATCAATTATAATATTTACTACACCGAGCGCTTGTCGCCTTAGTGCATACGGATCCTGTGAACCGGTCGGGATAAGCCCCCGGCTAAATGTGGCCACAATATTGTCTATCTTGTCGGCAATGCTTACTAACCGGCCGGCAGTTGTCCGGGGCAATTGGTCACCGGCAAATCGCGGCAGGTAATGTTCAAACACTGCCTCGGCCACAGATTGCGTTTCGCCGCTCAGCAGGGCGTACTCCCGGCCCATAATACCCTGTAACTCTGTAAATTCGTTGACCATACCTGTTACTAAGTCGGCCTTAGCTAAATAAGCTCCGCGATTTATAATTGTAAGTTCGTTTTGACTAATCGTAAGCATTTGCCCTATTCCAACAGCCAGACGCTCTAACCGCAGCACTTTATCATGGATTGTACCTAATCCTTCCTGAAATACAATCGTCTTAAGTTTTTCCACACGGTCTGCTAATGGTACTTTTTGATCCTCTTCAAAAAAGAACTGGGCGTCTGCCAGCCTTGCCTTAAGCACACGTTCATTACCATGACGGACAATATCAATATGATCTGAGCCGCCGTTTCTAACGGTGATAAACATTGGCAACAGCTTTCCATCTTCCCCGGTAACCGGGAAATATCGCTGATGCTCACGCATTGGAGTAATAATGGCTTCAGGCGGTAGGCTGAGATATGTTGCTTCAAAATTACCGCATAACGCTGTCGGGTATTCTACAAGATAGACTACTTCTTCCAACAGTTCCTCATCAATAGTTGCAGTCCCACCATGGCTTACTGCCAAGGTTTCAATTTGCTCTTTAATAATGCGGCGCCGCACATCTTGATCAACCATGACAAAGTTCTCACTGAGACGAGCAAAATACTCCTCAACTGAATTTACCTCTATCTCAGACGCCCCCAGAAAACGGTGGCCACGCGTAATCTTGCCAGCGGTTACTCCGGGCAATGTACAAGGTACAACTTCATGACCAAACAACGCTACCACCCAGCGAATTGGGCGGACAAAACGCATATCAAGATCGCCCCAGCGCATGTTCTTAGGGAAGGACATGCTACTTACAAGATCAGTTAAAAGTCCTGGCAGAAGCTCGGTCACCGAGCTTCCGGTTTCCTGAACAATGGCGTAGATGTAGCCATCCCTTACAACAAGCTCTGACGGGTCAACCCCCTGGCCACGGGCAAAACCTAAGGCTGCCTTGGTAGGTGCACCCGCTTGATCAAAAGCAATTTTTACTGCCGGACCTTTATTCTCACTGTTTTTATTGGCTTGGCTTGCAGCAACTGCTTTAACAATAACAGCCATCCGGCGTGGTGTGCCAACAGCCCTGACTTCAGCATGGCTAATCCTAAGTTCTGCCAGCTTTACTTTAGCCATATCTTCAAGCTGCGCTAATGCGCCGGTCATAAACTTTGCAGGGATTTCTTCGGTACCTATCTCTAAGAGTAAATCTTTGGTCATGGCTTACTTACCTCCCTTTAGGAGCGGATAGCCTAACTTTTCGCGCTGCTCCAGATATCCCTGTGCACAAAGCCTTGCCAGGTTTCGTACCCGGCCAATAAACCCGGTACGTTCACTAACGCTGATTGCGCCACGGGCGCCAAGCAAATTAAAGCTGTGAGAACACTTTAACACATAGTCATATGCCGGAAGCACATAACCCAGTTCAATTACCCTAATCGCTTCCTTTTCATACATATCAAACAGCTTGAACAGTAATTCAGTATCGGCAATCTCAAAATTATAATGCGATTGTTCGACTTCATTGCGATGAAAAATATCCCCATAAGTAACGCCATTTATCCATTCGATGTCAAAAACATTTTCTTTGCCTTGAATATACATAGCTAGTCGTTCTAGACCGTAGGTAATTTCTACAGATACAGGCTTAACATCAATACTACCTACTTGCTGAAAGTAGGTGAATTGAGTAATCTCCATACCGTCCAACCACACTTCCCAGCCTAGTCCCCAGGCTCCCAGTGTCGGTGACTCCCAGTTGTCCTCAACAAAGCGGATATCGTGTTTTTCCGGATCAATTCCCAGCTTAGCCAGACTAGCCAGGTATAATTCCTGAATATTAGCTGGTGACGGTTTCATAATAACTTGATATTGATGGTGTTGGAACAAACGGTTGGGATTATCACCATAGCGACCGTCTGCCGGACGACGCGACGGCTCAATATAAGCCACATTCCATGGCTCAGGTCCCAGGGCCCGTAAAAACGTTGCCGGATTCATCGTTCCTGCGCCCTTTTCCACATCATAAGGCTGTTGAATTATACAGTTCTGTTCTGCCCAAAAATTTTGCAGTGTCAGGATTATCTCCTGGAATGTCATATACTTAACCTCCTAATAAAAATAAAAACATCTCATCACAGTAACTTATACTCAAGTTACAGGGACGAGATGTTGTTCCCGCGGTTCCACCCTGATTGGTCGTGTACAAACGACCCGCCTTAATATATTACAGGTTTTACTCTCTCAAGACTGATGCAGGATTGTGGAATCAGCCTAGGATTTCCTCCTGTAGCTTGGGAAGGCCTTTCACCTTTATTTACCAGGCTTACACTATCCCTGGTTCGCTGCAGTAAAGGTTACTTATTCCCGCATTGCTATATTTAGAGGTACTATCTAGTAGTAACTAGAGTATCCAATGCTCAAAATTTTATCATGGAAATATAGGAAAATCAAGGGGATATTGATTACTTAGGTCTAGATTCAGGTTTTGATCGCTTATTTAATAATTGGTGTGAACAGTCAGGACAATAATCATGTGTGAATTGTGCCTCAGAATGTTCCTGTAAGTATTTTGAGATATTCGTCCATTCACCTTTCTCATTTCGGATATTATGACAAGATGAACAAATTGGAATTAACCCTGAAAGCTCTGTAATTAAAGATATATCTTCAATGATTAAAATAGACATTGTGTATTGTTTGTACACAAGCGGAGCCGCAGTTACCTGGAATACAAATTCTTTTATCTCATTATCCTTGATAACTGCAAACTTACCTTTCTGCCGGGAAACCGTTTTCCCATTGATTGCCAACATCGCATTAGCCCTAAGTAGACAATTCTCACAATTAGCAGAAGAGCCACACCCATTCTTAGCATTAATGCAATGCAACAATTCTCCGCCACGGCGAAGAACATTATCATTAAGCGGTTTCACACAAAATATTCTATTTCCTTCTGGATTTATTGCATGCACATACCCATTCTCGTCTGCCAGAATTATTC
>NZ_DATMXX010000018.1:0-4145 GCF_035561255.1 Sporomusa sp.
TTTCTAAAGTATATTGAAACTGACTTACAGTAGGCAATACCTAAGGCAATTTCGCCAAATGCCAGGGCTTGTTCACAAAAAAAATTAATATAGTTTTTTCCATTATCTAACTGGTTGATTGGTAAGCGAGGCTGAAGGCCAGAAAATACTCCGGTTGTGGAGTATTTTCCGGCCTTTTTCTTTTTGGTCAAGGTGCCCTGAAAGAGGATTATTGACTTGGATCAGTTGAATACATGAGAAAGGATATGATCGAATGAACACAGATATCTTGTGGAAAACCCAGTATTCGCGGCGTAGATTTCTGAAGCTGGGCGCAGCAACCTTTGGCTTTACTGCAGCAAGCGGGTTGTTTGAACTGGATAGCTTTGGTTCCTGGGCAAGTGCCCAGGAGCCAGTGGCTCTGGAAAGGATTGTACGTACATCGGGATCACATAACTGCGGCGGACGGTGTGTACTGCAGGCGCACGTCCGGGACAACCGTGTTGTGCGGATTACAACAGAGGATGATATTCCTGATACCGATAAGACACCGCAGCTGCGCGGTTGTTTGCGTTGCCGTTCCTACCGGGATCGTCTCTATCATCCTGAGCGTCTGAAGTATCCGATGAAACGGGTGGGCAAGCGCGGTGAAGGCAAGTTTGAGCAGATAACGTGGGATGAAGCGCTGGATACCATTGCCAGCCAGACTAAACGAATTATGGCACAATACGGACCAGATGCCATTTATATGCAATATGCCACCGGCAATGCCGGCAGAGTCTCCGAGCGGGTATGGATGAGCCGGTTATTAGGTCTTTACGGTGGATTTCTCTCCTATTATGGCAGCTACAGCACGGCAGCAACGCAGATGGCCACGCCGTACACCTTTGGCACGACCGCTACCGGCAGCAGCCGGGATAATTGGGCCCATTCAAAGCTGATCATTCTGCTGGGCTGGAATCCCGGAGAGACAATTCACGGCACAAATACCGCCTATTATCTGAAGAAAGCCAAACAAGCCGGCGCCAGGATTATCAGTATTGACCCGATCTACTCCAATACGGCTGTCGCGCTGGCCGATCAGTGGATTCCCATACGGCCGACAACCGATAGTGCGCTGCTGGATGCTATGGCCTATGTCATCATTACAGAAAATCTGCATGATCAGGCTTTTTTAGATAAATATTGTGTAGGCTTTGACGAGGCGCATCTGCCTCCCGGTATTCCGGCCGGTCAGTCATTTAAAAGCTATATATTGGGCGAAAGTGAGGATAAAATACCAAAGACCCCGGTGTGGGCCGAGGCCGTTACCGGAATACCGCATGAAACTATCATTAAGTTGGCGCGGGAATATGCGACCATGAGACCCGGGGCGTTGATTCAGGGCTATGGGCCGCAGCGTCATGCCTATGGGGAACAGGTGGTGCGCAGCGGCACGGTACTGGCCGCCTTAACCGGCAATATCGGTGTGAAAGGCGGTTGGGCATCCGGGACCGGCTATCAGGCGCGCTCCCAGTTTGTTGCTTCCATTCCTGTTCCTAATCCCAGCAAGGCAAAGATTTCGGTATTTTGCTGGCCTGATGCCATCAAACGGGGGGCAGGCCTGGGGCCGGAGCTAAGTGTTAAGGGTGTAAAGCAGCTGTCTGCCAATCTCAAGCTGATGTTTAATCTGGGCGGGAATTGTCTGGTAAATCAGCATGCCGACAACAATGGAACCGCCAGGCTATTGCAGGATGAGAATCTACTGGAGTTTCTTGTTGTCAGCGAGCAGTTTCTTACCCCCAGTGCCAAATTTGCGGATATTCTTCTGCCTTCAGACAATATGTATGAACGGGATGATATTGTTACCCCCTGGGGTTATGGTGATTATGTCTTGTTTATGAATAAAGCGGTAGATACTGTGTTTGAATGCCGCAACGGGTATGACTGGATCAGTGACCTTGCAGACCGTCTGGGTCTTAAAGACCGGTTCACTGAAGGTAAAACACTCGACCAGTGGCTGCAGTATCTTGTGGCAGAAACGGCCAAAAAGAATCCAGGCTTTTACTCTTATGAAGAGTTTAAAGAAAAGGGCGTGTATCGTTGGCAGTATCCGGAATCCTCGGTTGCCTTTAAAAAGCAGATCGAAGATCCCGGGAATAACCCTTTCCCCACACCTTCCGGCAAGATTGAGATATTCTCGCAGCAATTATGGGATATGAAACAGCTGCAAGAGATTCCAGCCATACCTAAATATGTAAAAGCCTGGGAGGGGCCGGAAGATCCCCTGGGGGAAAAATACCCATTGCAATGCATCGGCCATCACTACAAACGGCGCGTACACTCTATTTTCGACAATACCCCCTGGATGGAAGAGGCTGGCGCGCAGGAGGTCTGGGTCAGTCCTGGGGATGCCGGGCAGCGGGACTTGAAAAACGGTGAATTGGTTAGGGTGTATAATGACCGGGGGGTAATCTCCCTGCCGGTCAAAATTACGCCGCGGATTATGCCGGGCGTCGTTTCAGTACCCCAGGGGGCCTGGTGGACCCCTGATGAACAGGGGGTTGATAAACGCGGCTGCATAAACACCCTGACCAAATACCACCCGACACCGTTGGCCTTCGGTAATGCTACCCATACCAATCTAGTGCAGATTAGTAAGGTATAGAGGAAGGAGAATACAGCCATGGCAAAGCAATTAGCCTTTTATGTGGAACAGAAGTTTTGTGTCGGGTGTAAGACATGCCAGGTGGCCTGCAAGGACAAACATGACTTGAAAGCGGGCCAGTTGTTCCGGCGGGTGATTGAGACGGCAGGCGGAGGCTTTCAAATAAAAGATACAACTGTTATACCTGCTGTGTATGCCTTCTGGACATCCATCAGCTGCAACCACTGCCGCAAACCGGTTTGCGTTAATAGTTGCCCGGTTGGTGCTATTCAAAAACAGGCAGCCGATGGGATTGTATATATTGATCAGGACAAGTGTGTAGGTTGCCGCAAGTGTGTAAAAAGCTGCCCGTATGGTGCGCCGCAATATAACAAAGAAACCAGAAAGACCGGGAAGTGTGACTTGTGCCGGGATCAGCTGGCAGCCGGCAAACCGCCGGTCTGCGTAGCCTCCTGCCCGCTGCGCGCGCTTGATTTCGGCCCGCTGGATGAGCTGCAGCACAAATATGGTAAAGCCAATGAGACAAAGGGACTGCCTGCTGCCGGGCAGACTCAGCCTGCCCTGGTTATAGTGCCGCATCGTGACGCCCTGTAGAAGACTATTACACGATCAAGTCACTTGCAATCATTTCAGTGTCGGCAGCGTCAGCTTTAAGCCATTGCTTTGTTAGTAGCGCCAACCCGCGGAAAAAGTTTGATTCAGCTGCTTTTCTTATGTCATCGCATAAAGCGGGAGCCCATTCCAATATATGTCCGGACAAAAAACGTGTTTGTCCGGACATATATAAGTTCAGTTTTTCCGTACTAATATCTGGTTTTGCCGCTTGTTTACAAAGACAAGCCATAAATTCCAACTCTAAGCTAATATGATCGTCAGGCTCACTGCGCCGTTTCTTGGTTTCCAGGCCAAAGCTACGGTAGAATTCACGCACAGCCAGCGTCTGCTCGCCGAATATCAGCCGCTCCCTGGAACGGTACACCGATTCCCACGGTGGCGCTGCTAAATGCCCGGGACCGACAAACAGACGGTTAAAATCAGCTTGCAGCAGTTTCTGATAGTCTGCGGGATTTTTAAGACCAAGGTCTAATTCGTCCTGTAGCTGTTGCACAGCTGAATATACTGCGAATTGTTCGGGGGTCGCCATTGAATCATAATCCTCCACTAAACTAGTTAATAGCCGGTTTGCCGATAAAGTTTTCAGTAACTGCGTGGCCGGGCTGGCTTTGTACAGGCAGGCTAATAAACTATAAATAAATTCGCGCTCGTGTAGCCATGAGGCCAATCGTTCTTTGTCCATCAATATCCTCCCGAAAATTAATATCCGGCAGCAGGACCGGGACTGAATTGACATATATTGAATGTATCCTGCACCTAAAATGAGGTTTGCTAATAAAAAAAGACCAAGATTACCTCCGGTAATCTTAGCCTTCATCTAGTATACTGATCAGCTAATATAAAAAATCTATTGCAATGATGGCGCGTTATTAATTCTAGCCGGTGCCAATCGCCCACAGTTTAT
>NZ_DATMXX010000019.1:0-20097 GCF_035561255.1 Sporomusa sp.
GTTAAGAAGGGAAGATTCATGCGGCGTAGAAATGATTTACAGGAGAAGCTATCATAAGGTGGATGCAAAAAAGGCATGGACAGAATTAACAAAAATTTATTTACACCTCCCTTCTATCAGTTAGCAACCATTCTGGAAAAAAAGATACTATCAGGGGAATTGAAAGCAGGCGAGCCGCTGCCCTCAGAAAATGATCTTGGGCGTGAATATGAGCTTAGCCGGACGACTGTCCGCAAGTGTTTAAGCCTGCTTGCCGAGCGTGGCCTGATCAGTGCCCAGCAGGGCCGGGGAACTTTTGTATCAAGGCCGTCTTTGGACCGCGCCGAGTTTTTAATGAAAGAGTTCAATGTGCATGTAGAACATCTGGGGAAAGAGCCCGGACACCGGCTGATCCATGTGCGTTTCCGTAAGGATCTCCCAGAGTTTGCCACGAAATTGGGCATGGTGGCCAGCCACGGCGTTTTACATTATAGTCGCCTGCTTATGGCCGATAATGAGCCGCTCGCTGTTGAACACAAATATATGTCCTATATCAAGGGGCGGCCTATCCTTGAAAATGAGTTTCAATATAAAGCCTTTTCCGAGATTATTACCATCCATACAGACATTCTGCCGGTACGAAGTCAGGCTATTCTAAGTGCCGAAAGTGCCAGTGAATTTGATGCCAAACTCCTTAATGTGGCGCCGGGGGCACCTGTCCTAAAGCTGCAGCAAGCTCTGTATGATAGTGATGACAGACCTATCGGCATTGGTGTATTTTATTATCGCGGTGACCGGTACTCTCTGGTTTCAGATATACAACCGCTGAAGGGGGAACGATGATGGTGTTAGGACTTCTGGCAAGCGCTATCGGCGAGCTTGACGAGCCGTTGGCGCTCGAACTGGTCAAAAAGGGCTTAGAATTTGGCAGCTCGCCGCTGGACATTGTTGAAGAATGCCGTGCCGGTCTGGTGGCCGTGGGTGACCGGTACTCCCGCGGGGAATACTTCTTAGGCGATTTAATCCTCTCCTCAGAGATTTTTTCTCAGATTATGGATATGCTGGGCCCTGTAGTTGAACCTACTGAAAGAAAACCATTTATTGGTAAAATCGTTTTTGGCACAATTGAAGGCGATATTCATGATATTGGGAAGAATCTGGTAGGTTCTTTGCTGCGTTGTTATGGCTTTGAGGTGTATGATCTGGGTGTGGATGTATCGCCTGATAAATTTATCCTGGCTTTAACTGAGTCCGGCGCCCCAATACTGTGTCTGTGTACCCTGCTTTCTCCCGGTTTTGAGGCGTTAAAACGAACAATTCAATTGGCACGTTTAGTTGAGCGCAACACAAAAATCAAGATCCTCATCGGCGGGCTGGTTAATGAAAAAGTAAGAGAATATACCGGAGCAGATGCCTGGGTCGATGATGCCCGCCAGGGAGTGGAAATATGTCTGGATTGGAGCAGAGAGCTATCACAAAAGTAATCATTGATTATGAACCTGTGGGAAAGCGGGTCTATGCCGGGATCGGACAAACTATCCTGGCAGCAGCCCAGGGCCTGGAACTATTCGAACACGGCATTAGCGCGCCCTGTGGCGGTAAAGGTCTTTGTGGCCGGTGTCTGGTAAGGTTGATAGCAGGGGAGTTATCCTTGCCATCAGCTAATGAAATGAATATGTTGGCTCCAGCGCGACTTGAGCAAGGATATCGTCTCGCCTGCCAGGCGCAGATTGCCGGTCCGTGCAAGATCGAGATCCCTGTAACCTCTCTGATCGGTCGTCAGCAGCTACAGGTTGAAAGTCAGTACCAGGCAGCGCCGGTGGATTATCCGTTTAAACGGTATAGCGTTTCTGGTCTAATAAATACAAGTATTCACCATCCACATTCTTTGTGGCAGCAGATAGAAAAATTTTTAAAAGACAGGCATGGCGTAACAGGGCTTACGGTCAGCCTGGCTTTGCTGCGCCGCGTCAATCCGATGGTGACTGATGGTGAGCTGGCAGTGGCTGTTTGTGGCAGCCAAATTGTTAATGTAGCTGCTGTGGATTGCCCTTATACACCATTCGGCCTGGCCATCGACTTGGGCACAACCAAGATTGCTGCTTTTCTTATCAGGCTGGACACAGGCGAAACAGTAGCTGCGGAAGGAATTTTGAATCCGCAAATCGCGTATGGTGAGGATTTGATGAGCAGGCTGGCATTTGCCATGGCGGGTGAAGACAATGCCCGGCAGATGGTCAGTACAGCAGCCGGCGGGATTAATGAACTGGCCGAACGCCTGGCTCTGACCCAGGGGATTAGTGTTAACCAGATCAGCCAGGCTGTCATTGTTGGCAATACCGCCATGCACCACCTCTTGCTTGGACTGCCGATAAAGCAACTGGTCCTTTCCCCCTATGTGCCTGCAGCCACTCTGCCAATCGAGACTGCGGCCATAAGTATTGGCCTGAATCTAGGCGAGGCTGCCAGGGTATATATGACGCCCCCAATCGGTGGCTTTGTCGGCGGGGATCATGTCGCCATGATTCAAGCCAGCAGAATTGATGAAGCCCAAGGCATAACCCTGGGTATTGATATCGGGACAAATACCGAGATTGTCCTGGCTGTTAACGGGAGAATGCTATCTTCCTGTTCCTGCGCCTCAGGTCCGGCCTTTGAAGGGGCTCACATTTACCAGGGAATGCGGGCGGTAAATGGGGCCATTAGCGAGGTCAGGCTGTCAAGTGGCGGCATGGGGGTAAGCTGGCAGACAATTGGCAACCAGAAACCGATTGGACTGTGCGGTTCGGGAATTATTGACCTGATTGCCGAGCTTAACAAAGCAGGCGTGATTGCTGAAAATGGCAGGCTGAACACTGCCCACCCGCGGGTAAGGACAGAACCAGGCAAAGTGCCTGAGTTTCTCGTTGTACCCTGTGAAGAGAGCGGGTGTGACTGCGATATTGTGATAACCCAAAAGGATATTGGTGAGATTCAATTGGCTAAAGCGGCTATTGCCAGCGGGATTATCCTGTTATCAACTGCGCTTGGTGTTAAGGTAGAGGAGATCGAACAGGTAATTATTGCTGGTGCTTTTGGTTCTTTTCTGCGGCTGGAGAGTGCTATTGCCGTTGGTATGTTGCCAAATCTGCCGCTTAAACGGTTTTCTCAGGTGGGCAATGCTGCTGGCGCCGGGGCGTGTATGAGTCTGATATCTGAACGGGAACGCCGCCGGGCCGAATGCCTGGCAACAGCTATTGAACATGTGGAATTAGCGATACAGCCAACATTTAAACGGGTATTTGCCAAATCCTTGCAATTCCCGCGATTAAGCTAGCGGTAGTGGAGGCTATTATGGAACATCGAATAAGGGTTGAGCGGGCTATCAGGCGTCTGCCTGTCGACCAAGTACCCTGCGCTGAGCTTGTTATTAATGACGAACTGGTACAAACCATGTTTGATCAGGCGGTGATCCAGTTTAGTCACCGGCTGGAATTTGTTACCGCTATGGGCTTGGATGCCGTATGTCTGCATCCGCGCTGTGACTTGCGTAATGGAAGCATTCCCCGTAAGCAGGATATAGTTTTCAACGATGTAAAGAATTGGGTTACCACCGATTTATTTACCTTCGCCGTATTGGATGGACCGATTGGCTGGGGTGTCAGATTGCTGGGATTTGAGCAGATGATGAAGCAGCTGGTCCGCCGTAATCCGGATTTTTTGGAGCTGGTAACAGCTATTGAGATAATAAATAAGGACATGATGGATCAATTGGCTGACAACGGGGTAAATGGCATTATCCTTGCAGACGATATTGCCTTCAATCAGGGGGTTATTGCCCGTCCCGCGCTCTTGCGGGAAACGTTATTTCCTTCGTTGGCCTGTCAGGTGAGGTATGCACAACAGCTAGGTATGCCAGTTTTCTTTCATTCTGACGGTAACCTGACATTGGTGCTTGAGGATATCGTGGCGGCAGGGTTTGACGGATTACAGTGCATTGAGGCTTTGGCCGGGATGGAGATCGGCAAGCTAAAGCAACAATATGGTCATAAGCTATGCCTATGGGGGAACCTAGACCCGGCTGAATTAATTGAATCGCGAAGCCTGCGGCAGCTTGAGCATACTGTAAGCCAAATTGTCACTGGATTTGGCAGCAATAGCGGCTTGATTTTTGGTACAAGCAGCGGTCTATTTGAGCAAATGCGTTTGGAAAGTGTGCGGGTGGTTTATGAAATGGCCAAAAGACAAACTACTCATGGAGACAGAATATAAGGTGGTCTTTAATCAAGCAGGGGGTTAAAGACCACCTTATTTTACAACCCTACATGTTAAATGCATCTGAATATTTTCAATAGAAGGAATATTGTCAAAAAATGTCGTATATATATATTTAGTTGTCTACACGTCTAGGCTTTCAACAAAAGGAGGGCATGTTTTGATGTGGGAGAAGACGTGTTAATCTCTTTGATTTGTAAAAAGGAGGGCCAATATGCAAAATAATACTACATCATCACAGTACCGATGGGTTATCTTAATACTCTGTGTTTTATGTTTTTTGTTTAGTTTTATTACCCGCTTTACCTGGCCTCCGTTAATATCAGTCATAGTTCCTGATTTAGGCATGAATATGGGACAGGCCGGGGCCTTTATGAGCGCATTTTATATCGGTTACGTTGCGACACAAATACCGGCAGGCTTACTGGCTGACCGGTTTGGCGTACGGATCATTCTCTCGGTATGCTTAATCCTTGAAGGGTTGGCAACAGCCTCGTTTTCGCTGATTGGCGACTATCAATTAGGATTTAATCTGCGAATTGTCGCCGGCTTAGGATCTGGAGCTGTGTTTTCCTCCTGCTCGCGTGCCTTGGTAGAATGGTTTCCGCCCAGAGAGCAAGGTTTGGCTTTCGGAATTTTAACGGCAGCCCCTTCCAGTGGAATTTTAATAACTAATATTCTCGTACCCTATCTAAACCTGATATTTGGCTGGCGGGGCGCATTTCAGGCAGTGGGGATGCTGACGATCACTGCCGGGGTTCTGGTGTTTTTCCTGATGAAAGTCAATTGCCGTTTTGAACAGAAACGCGAAAACATTATAACCGGGTTAAAATATATATTTGGCAACAGAGATTTGATGTTGCTTTCTGCTGCCGGCTTCTTCCTGATGTGGCTGCAACTGGGGACTGCCACCTGGGCCAATGTTTATATAAAGGGGCTGGGCTTTTCGGTGCGTGAAGCCGGTACAGTAATGGCCTATTATGGTTTGGGAGGGGCTATTGCACCGCTTGTATCTGGTATTATATCCGACAGGCTGGGACGCAGGAAGCCTTTGGTGATCATCGCCTTTATCCTTGTCGTACCATTTACTATTTTGTTCGGCTATCAAACAAGACTTGAACTGTTGTATCTAACAGGATTCGCCGGCGGCTTCAGCGCTTATCTGGCTAATCCCCAGCTTACTGTACTGATATCGCAGACAGCAGGCATAACCCGGGCAGCAACGGCCAACGGTGTGGCAAACTGTTTATTCCAGATGGCATCCCTGATGAGTCCCTGGGTTATAGGGCAAGTGATTGATTTTACCGGCAATTTCAACTATGTCTGGTGGATTTTAGCGGCTGGCCCGTTGTTAGCGCTGTTGGTTATCGTTCGTGTTTATGAGGAACGTGTGCATTAGTCTAAAATATTTAAGGATAAAAGCCTCCCTGCCCAGCGGGAGGTTTTTTGGTAGAAAAATATTTTTTATAATTGCAGGAATTGCAATTATTTTGTGGAATTAGTTTATTTAAAATTATCGAACAACATATGACAATGTCGCACAGTGCATTGTCATATTTGTTCGATCACCCAAAACCAAGAGGAGTAAGCAGCATGACAATTGCCTATCTTGATTGTTTTTCGGGTATTAGCGGCAATATGATGGTTGGTGCCTTGCTGGATGCCGGCATGCCGCTGGAATACCTTGAAGCAGAATTAAAAAAACTATCTTTGTCATCGTATAAACTCATTGATAAGGAAGTATCAAAAAATGGAATCAGGGCCAGATATTTTAATGTCGATGTTAGCAAATGGTTCCAGCCTTCCCGGAATTTTAGTGATATTCGGTCAATTATTGATAATAGCCTGTTGTCCGATCAGGTCAAAAAGCATTCGTTAGCCATATTCTCCCGTTTAGCTGCTGCCGAAGCCAAAGTACACGGGGTTTCTGTAGATAAAATTCATTTTCATGAGGTTGGTGCTATTGATTCCATTGTCGACATTGTGGGGACCGCAATCGGTCTGGAATATCTGGGAATCGTGGAAATTTATGCTTCAGCTCTTCATGTCGGATCAGGCTATGTTAAATGTAGTCATGGACTTATGCCGGTCCCGGCACCGGCAACGGCGGAACTATTAACTGGAATTCCTTTTTATGCCGAGGGTATTAAGAAAGAACTGGTGACTCCCACCGGTGCGGCCATTGTCGCTACGCTGGCAAAAGGCTTTGGGTCCCCCCCGGCTCATTTTATAACCAGGAAGGTCTGTTATGGGTCTGGCAGCCGGGATATTGACATACCTAATGTTTTGCGTCTATATTTGGGAGATAAGGAACTGCGTAATGACTTAGGTGCTGCCGGTGAGACTAAGATCATTGAGACTAATATCGATGACCTGAATCCGCAGGTTTATGGCTATGTCATGGAGCGCCTGTTTGCGACAGGAGCCCATGAGGTGTATCTCACTTCGATTCTAATGAAGAAGAACCGTCCCGGCACCAAAATCACTGTTATGGCAGCAGCTGGTAAGGTCAGTGATATCTTGCAGATCTTACTGGCCGAAACAAGTACACTGGGGGTTCGTATTCTGAGCTGCGAAACCGCGCATATTGATGTCTCAATGCTGAATATCGAGACAGAGTGGGGGCCGGTTAAAGTCAAAATTGGCAAGCTGGGCGACAAAGTTATGAATATCGCCCCGGAATTTGAAGATTGCAAAGCCATTGCGGCCAAACATAAAATTCCACTAAAAACCATTCATCTGCAAGTATTGCGTAATTGTGGTCCCATGCTTGACCTGATGCTTAAGTAGTTTGCAGTGGTTCCTAAAAGCCCGGATTTCAGCCGAAATTACCGGTACTATTGAAAAGGGTGTATATATGCGAAATTCGACAAATGATAGTAAGCAGATTCAATCTATCGCCAGGGCGGTTAGTATTTTAGATCATCTGGCTGCCAACGGCAATGAAGACAGCCTGAGTAATATCAGCAGAACTATCGGTCTAAGCAAGAGTACAACCTATAGTATTATTGCTACACTTGAACAACTGGGGTTAGTACAGCAGGATCAGACATCTGCCCGTTATTCATTGGGAATGAAGCTGTTCGAGCTGGGACAGATTGTTCACTCCAGTATGGATATACGGAAACTTGCTGTACCGCCGCTGCGGGAATTGGTTGCAAAACATGGCGAAACAGCGCATCTGGGGGTTTTATCGCAGGGCGAGGTTGTCTATATTGACAAAGTAGCCAGTTTGCATTCTATTGGTATCTCATCGCAAATTGGCGGCCGCAACCCGGCCCATTGTACCGGCGTAGGTAAAATGCTGATTTCCGGTTTGGCTGATGAAGAAGTCGAAAAAATAGTTTCTGAAAAGAAATTAAAAAAATTCACGGAAAAAACAATTACAGATGGGGCTGCCTTGCAGCAACACCTCCAAAAAATCCGTCAACAGGGATTTGCTGTGGATGATGAAGAGATTGAAAGCGGACTGAGATGTATTGCCGCACCGATACGCGATCATCGCCGGAAAGTTATTGCAGCAATCAGCTTGTCCGGCCCTACGCAACGTATGAATCCTGAAAAATTAGATCAGATTATTGCCGATGTCGTTGATACTGCCAACACAATCTCAACGCAATTAGGCTATAAAAGATAAATAGTATAAACACGCTAATGAGGTGTCCAATGCACTCTCTTACTGTGTTTTTTTGCGAAGTAGTATGAACGGCGTGCGACAATGAGAGACAATAGCGATTGTTGCATTTGCTGTAATACCATATAGAGTTATGGCGCATCATGGGGGGGATGCTTAAACAGAAAAGATGAATGTGGTAAAAAAGATTTTGCGATGATTTTTTATTTCAATAAGGGAGGTATTCATTTGAAACTCATTTCTCTAAAACCGTTGATTAATGCAGATAAATGTATTGGCTGCGCTATCTGCAGTAAGGTTTGCCCGGCCGCAACCATTGTTATCAAGGATAAAAAAGCGATTGTCAATGAAGAGTTTTGTCGTGGTTGCGGCGCCTGTGAACAACGCTGCCCCGTATATGCCATTGCTATGGTCAAGCTGGAAAAACCTTACACGGTAGCCGTTAATGTGGAGGATGTTCCTTACGAAAAAATTCAGGAATTATGTAAAACTGCCCATATGCATCCGGAACAAATTATCTGCTACTGTACCGCTACCCGGGCTGAAGAAGTAGCTGCAGCTGTCCTGACCGGGGCCAAAACACCAGAGGAAATTTCCCGCAGGACAGGCATTCGTATGGGGTGCAAGGTTGAGTGTATCCAGCCGATACTGCGAATCCTGAAAGCAGCCGGCATTGATCCCGAGCGTCCTGATGGGTATCAATGGTATGGTATTACGCCTACACTCTGGGACATTTCACCGGAAATCAAAGAAAAATATAAAACAAGTGGCTTCTATTTTGACGAAGATATCAAGATTTTAGAAAAGGTAATTAAAGCAAAAGGCAGCAGGGGGGATCGTTGATGCGCAAACCGATTATACCGACAGCGGCAAAAGTATCACAATATGGTATTCATCCTAATCTTCTGACAAAAAGGATGGCCGAATATCCGGAGATGACTTCGGTAATGGTTAAGGAGCTGTTTCCTGATGCACCTGAGGTCATTTATCCCAGTGCGGCAGGGGACGGGCTTGACCTGATTAAAAAGGCGGCAGTCGCTGCTTTGCAAAATGTTGATATGTCTATGATTAAGCCGGGACACTCTGTCAATGTACTTGCCTCGCACCATGGCTTTACCTTATTAGGCGGCCAGCCATATGCGACATTCCTGAAAGTGGTGCGTGACGAGATCGAAAGTAAGACAGGTGCCACTGATATCAGACTGCGGGCCGGTAACGGGCTGCGTTTCCGTGAGACCGAGGAGTATATCAAGCAATATGGGCTGGATGTGCATTTTAAGGGGAAAGCCAGATGTATCGCCCCAATTGATGAAGGCATTCCTATTAAAACAGAAATTGGGACGTTATATGGGCTTAAGTCGGTGTATGATGCCGACTGGATTGTGCATGCCCATAATAGTGATGTCAGGGAAGTGCACTTTCACCGCCATGTGGACAGGGCCGTAAAACCGTTTGGTATGAGTTATGCCCGGATTGAAACCCGTTCAACGTATCACCAGAACCTGGGGCCGCGTGGAGCCAATTTTACAGCCCGGTCGATTTTTGAGTCAGAGTTTGTAAAATCAAAATTTGCCTTTACTGCGTTTTTAGATATGGCACCCAGCGGCGTGGTTGGTGTTGTGGCTGCCAATGATCTCTTTGAACTGAATGACTATCTTACTTTTGTCGGTCTTAATTATTACGGGAAGATAATGACCTTGCTTGGCGAGATTGACGAATGCATTGTGGGACTGGATTTCCCGTGCCCGGTGCCTTATGTGTTTGCGGCCGGTGTCATTTATGCCAATATGGTAGGGGCCAACGTCGATCTGTTTGATCTTGATGGGGATTTGCCGCCATATACCTGGTATACTGAAGCTTTTTACGGAAAGAACGGCAAGCCGCTGATTGACGACATTGCGCCGGTTAATCCTGCGGTTAAAATGGTCATTCACAATTATGCCTGGGGCGGCTACCCAAGCGCATTTTTCTCAGAACAGATACCAACAATTGTGGTAAAGAAAGAACAAGCGGAACTCTTTGACAATGATCCCCAGAATCTGGAGTATACCAAACATGCGGTGATTTCTGAAAACCTCGACAATGCCATGCAGTTTGCCTACAAAACGGCCAACACCGATAAAGTGTTAATTTTTGACGGAGCCATTGGCGGGCTGAACCTTAGCCATAGTCTCCTGCAGCTGCTGCAAGAAAAAGCGCCGGCTGTCTCAAAACGGGTAGATGAGGAATTAATGCCAAAATGGCTGAGACAACGCGGAATTTCTTCTTTGGGGGTCAAGCGGAAATAACCTGCCGCGGGAATAAATTACCGTAAACTCATACAGCCAGCCAACGTTACAATTTGATGTAAGGTTGCTTTTGCCATAAGGAGACTAAAGCCGGTGCCTGTTCAGCATGAAGCAGTTGAAGCAATTTATCGCCAAGTGAATGAAATAATGAATCTATAATTGAGGAGGGATTTTATTATGGCATGGATGGAACCAGGGTATAAACTTACCGAAAGCCTGAAGGTTGCAGTAAAAAACGCTAATGCCGCAGGAATTGGCACCGGTTTTGTCGCCGCGATATTTAGCATTATGGGCCCGGGGGTTATTGTAATGAATGCTGCTCAGCAAGGGAAGCTTGCCCCTGAGGTTGCCACTTCCTGGCTGTTTGCTATCTATATGACCGGTGGCCTGTTAACCATTTATTACGCTTTGAAGTATCGTTTGCCGCTTGTAGCCGCTTATAGTATTCCCGGCGCGATTATCATCGGCAAGTCATTAACTCACCTGCCTCACGCGGAAGCGGTAGGCGCTTACTATATGGTGGCATTGATTGTCATTATAATCAGTGTTTCAGGGCTGGTAAAAAAAGCCATTAATTACCTGCCGCTGCCGGTAATGCTGGGAATGATCGCCGGCGTAATGATGAGTTTTGGGGTTAATCTGGTCAGTGCAATCAAGGAGCAGCCGGTGCTTATTGGTCCGCCGGTGCTGCTGTTTTTTGCCCTCACGGCGCTGAAAGGGTTCTCTAAGAAATTCCCGCCGATCTTGGGCTCAATTATTTTGGGCGGATTTCTGGCAACAACGCTGGGCATGGCCAAATGGGATGTGCTCCAGTTTCAATTAGCCACCCCTGTGCTGTTTCTGTATCCGGAATTTACGGCCAGGGCATTTTTCGAACTGACAATCCCGCTGACGATTCTGGTACTTGGCGTGCAAAATATTCAAGCGGTGGGTGTTTTGATGGCAGAAGGTTATAAGAATCTGCCGATCAATTCAATATTCATTGCGCCTGGTATTGGAACTGTTCTTAATGCTATTTTTGGCGCCCATCCCTGCGTTACTGCCGGCCCCAGTACTGCCATTTGTTCCAGCCCTGCGGCCGGAGAGGATAAGTCGCTCCGCTTTATTGCTGCTATTTCGGAAGGCGTTTTTTGGATTCTATTCTCCCTTTCCGCCGGCGTTGCTATTGCGGTTGCCGGGCTTGTGCCGAAAGAACTGACGGCGATGCTTGCAGGCCTGGCTATGTTTGGCGTATTAATCAGTGCCTTCGCCGGTGCCTTCTCAGGCAGATTCAAATACGGTTCTTTCGTGTCCTTCCTTGTCGCTGTTTCCAATATCAGCATATTTAACATCGGTTCGCCATTTTGGGCACTTATCGCCGGTCTCCTGTTCTCAATCGTATTGGAACGTGAGGATTTTGTGGCTCAGCGCCAGGAGAAGGAGCAAGAGTTGCAGCTTGAGCGTGAAAATGGGCAAAATGCCTAATTCAATTGATGGGAGGGATGTCAGTGGCAAACGACATACGTGACATAATTTTTGCATCTGTACGGGACACTGCATATACGGCCCGCCTGACTGCGGAACAGGACGGGGTAGTGTCGGGAATTAAGCGGCTTCAAACAGTACTGGAGGAGCAGCAGCTAAGATATCAGCTACACAAAAACGACAACGATACAGTAACCGCAGGTGAGGTCATTCTTACCCTGACCGGAACACCTAAAGAGATTGCCGTTGCCGAAGAGTTTGCTATCGGTATGTTGAGTAAGCCATCCGGGATTGCCACTGCCGCCCGTAAAGCGGTTGCCAGCGCTGGTTCCCTGCGCATTGTGAGCGGTGCCTGGAAAAAAATGCCGCCGGAGATCAAGCAGCCTGTCAGAGAGGCAGTTAATCATGGCGGCGCGCATTTCCGGATTGTGGATGTCCCGTTTTTGTATCTGGACAAAAACTTTGTCCGCATGCTGGGCGGCATTAAGGAAACACTGGCTGCCGTAAGCACAAGGCCCGAGTTAAAGGTGCTGCAGTTAAAAGGGGAAACCGGCGATATTGCGGCCGAGGCGGTGTTGGCGGCCGAGTGTGGGGCCGGCATTATCATGGTCGATACCGGCAATGTGGAAGATTTACGCAGGGTAAGCGCCGGTCTGAGAAAAAACGGCTGGCGGTCCAAGGTTCAACTGGCTTTTGCCAAAGGAATTTCCCTGCAGAATATCGGTAATTTACAGGCCGAGGATATTGATATTCTGGATATCGGCATGGAAATTATTGATGCACCGTTATTAGACATGAAACTTGATGTAGTAGGGAGCTAACTGTCATGAAATTAAACCTGCTAGAGAAAACGGAACTGCGGGTTCAGAATGTCCTTATGAAAGATGTAAACTTAAGTGATATTGCCACAAGCGTAGCCCAAGTGCTGGAATTATCACCGGAAAAAGTGTTGGTCATTGATGTAAGGCAGGATCATTTTTGTCTGGATATCCTGGAAAAGACGGTTTCTATCAACCAGATTATTGGTAAGGAAAAATTGCTGCTGGAAAAGCTGGGGCAAATCACCGGACTTACGATTAGTCCTGAGACTTTTATTGATTCACAGGGTATTATGGGACTGATTAATTGCGATGTAATTGAGTCCGGGCAGATTATGACCAGAACGCAGGCTATGCTGACTGAAATCGAAAAAAATGTTCTGGCCCGGGCACTGGTTTACTCTACAGGTTTTGAACTTGAGCAGTCCATGATTGAAGACACGAATTCCCCGTATCTCTGTAAAGCTATGCAGGAAAACGGTTATAAAACAGAGTTCGGCGGTGTGATTGCCGACAGCAAAGGGGCGATCAGCAGAAAAATAATAGAAGCGGTCGATCGTGGATTTGGTCTGATTATTACTACCGGCGGTGTGGGGGCAGAGGACAAGGATTTTAGCGTTGAGGCGTTATTAGCTGTTGATCCGGCCGCACTGACTCCCTATATTGTCCAATTTGAACAGGGAACTGGTAGACATGTCAAGGATGGGGTACGTATTGGCATCGGTAAGGTGGGGCTTACTACTATCGTTAACCTGCCTGGGCCGCATGATGAGGTGGTAGCTGCCACTGAGGTCCTAAAACAATATTGTCGCGCCGGTTTGGTGGATCAGGCTGGTCTGGCGACTGAAATTGCCCGGGTTCTACGGGAGAAACTACAACAAAAATGGAGGGGTCACCATGGAAAAAAACATCATTAATCAATTGGCTGCCGCACTTTATGAGGCGGAGAAGACCGGTACAGCCATTGCAACTCTTACCGATCAGTATCAGCTTACCAACGACGAAGCCTATGCCATTCAGCTTGAAGGCATGAAACTGCGCCTGGCCGACGGGCATCGCATTGTAGGTAAAAAGATTGGTTTGACGAGTAAGGCCATGCAGAATGCGCTGGGCGTGTTTGAGCCTGATTATGGCTACATCGCCGATTATATGATGGGCTATGAAGGTGATGCCGTTGTTTTAAGCGAGCTTATCGCCCCGAAAGTTGAACCGGAAATTGCTTTTGTCTTAAAAGAAGACCTTCAGGGACCGGGTATTACCATTGCCGATGTTTTACGGGCCACTGCCGGGATTATGCCAGCCATCGAAATTATTGACAGCAGGGTAAAAGACTGGAAGATCAAGATTCAGGACACAATTGCCGATGGAGCTTCCATCGGGCGGGTTATCCTGAGCGGGAAGCTGACTCCCCTTGCGGATATTGACATGAGATATATGGGGCTGGTGCTTGAGAAAAACGGTGAAGTAGTTGCTACCGCGGCTGGCGCTGCAGTTCTCGGACACCCGGCCAACGCCGTCGCCTGGCTGGCCAATAAGCTGGCCCAATATAACATAAGCCTGAAAAAAGGTGAGGTTATCATGTCCGGTTCCTTTACCGCCGCCTGCCCGGTGGCTGACGGCGATAATGTAACATTTTATTTTGACCGTATTGGCAGTGTATCTGCGCGTTTCAAAAAATAGGAGGGGATTTTGTGAAGTTAAGGACGGCTATAGTTGGGCCAGGTAATATAGGAATAGATCTAATGCTGAAAATAGCCCGCAGCGAGCATTTGGAACTGGTAATGATGGCCGGGATTGTCCCCGACTCTTACGGATTAAAGCTGGCAGAAGAAAGAGGAATTAAAACCACACTTGAGGGCATTCAGGGAATTTTAAAGGAAGCGAATATTGATATAGTATTTGATGCCACCGGTGCCCGGGCTCACCAAATGCATGCACCACTCTTAAAAGCAGCAGGGATTTTTGCCGTTGATTTAACACCGGCCGCTGTGGGGCCATACTGTGTACCGGCAGTCGCGCTCAACGTGGGATCTGGTGTAGACAATGTCAATATGGTGACCTGCGGCGGGCAGGCAACTGTCCCGATTGTGGCTGCAATCAACCAGGTGGTACCTGTTGAATATGCGGAGATCGTGGCCACAATCTCCAGTAAAAGTGCCGGACCCGGTACCAGGCAAAATATTGATGAATTCACCGAAACCACCAGGAGCGCCCTGATAAAAGTGGGTGGGGCCAAAGACGGCAAAGCCATTATCATCCTGAACCCGGCAGAACCGCCGGTTATGATGCGCAACACAATTTACTGCAAGTGTGACACTCGTAATATTGATAAAATCAAAGAATCGATACACGCTATGGTGGCGGAAGTAAAAAAATATGTTCCCGGTTATCATTTAAAAGTCGAGCCTTATGCGGACGGGGAACGGGTAGTGGCCATGGTGGAAGTGGAAGGGGCCGGCGACTATCTGCCCAAATATTCCGGCAACCTTGATATTATTACCTCGGCAGCTATTGCTGTCGCTGAACGTTATGCCCAGCACAAACTGAAGGGGGTTAATTCATGAAGCACATTCGTCTCATTGACGTTACACTGCGCGACGGTATGCATGCCATCAGCCACTCGTTGTCGGCAGAACAAATGGCGGGAATTGCCCGGCGTTTGGATGAGGCCGGTGTAACTACTGTTGAAATTGGCCATGGGGATGGGATTGGCGGATCATCCCTGCAATACGGTTTCGCTAAATCTACCGACAGAGAGTATTTTGCTGCAGTTTCCCAAGCGCTAAAAAATTGCAAGCTGGATGTGCTGCTAATTCCCGGCATTGGGACAATTGAGGATTTGAAGGTTGCCATGGAATACAACGCTCATACAGTCCGGGTTGCTACCCATGTTACAGAGGCCGATGTGGCCGAACAGCACATAAATTTTGCCAAGAAACATGGGCTGGAGGCTATCGGTTTTCTGATGATGAGCCATATGGCATCTGTGGAAAAGGTAGTTGAGCAGGCCAAGCTGATGGAAAGCTATGGTTCGGATGTTGTCTATGTGACTGACTCCGGTGGTGCCATGGTGCCGGGGGAAGTGAAAGAGAAAATCGCGGCCGTGAAGGCGGCTGTCAAGGTGCCGGTTGGATTCCATGGCCATAACAATTTAGGTCTTGCAGTTGGCAATAGTTTAGCGGCTATCGAAGCCGGGGCCACCCTGATCGACGGCTCAGTCCGCGGTCTTGGTGCCGGTGCCGGCAACACCCAGCTGGAGGTATTGGCAGCCGTTCTTGCTAAAATGGGGTATGAAACCGGCATTAACCTCTATAAGTTGATGGATGTCGGCCAGGAGGTCATTGATCCGCTGCTGCATCGCCCCCAGGTAATCAGCAATGATGCGCTGGTCATCGGGTATGCCGGTGCCTATGGCAGCTTCCTGCTCCATGCCCGCCGCGCCGCTGAGAAATTTGGGGTTGATTCCCGGGATATTCTTATGGAACTAGGCCGGCGCAAAACCGTAGGCGGTCAGGAGGATTTGATTATTGATGTTGCCATTGAACTGAGCAACCAACGCCGGCAGGGGGCCGTATGATCAAGGCCCCTTACCATGACCGGCTGCAAAGAGCCCAGCAAATGATGGCTGAGATCAATCTGGATGTCCTGCTGATAACCAACCGGGAAAACCTGATCTACTTTACCGGTTTGACTCAGATTGAATGTCTGGCTGTGATCATTCCCCGCCAGGGCGAACCATGTGCCGTCACGTTATGGTTGGATGCCGGTTATGTAGGGAATGAGACTGGCATAAAAACGTACGGTTATCAGTTTCCCGGAGAAAGTCTGGTATCTAAAACCGTCGAGCAGATCAAGGCCTATGGTTATACCGAGCCCAGTATCGGGTTTGAGCGTTATTTTGTCGGGTTTGCCGTATATGATACGTTGCGTCACCATTTTCCGGAGAATGGGTTCAAAAATGCCGGGGACCTCTTTTACCGCCTGCGCGCGGTGAAAGACGCTGGTGAGATAGAGTATATGCGCGAGGCAGGGAGGATTGCTGTACAAGGCATGGCGGCCGCTGTGCAGGCTGTAGTGTCAGGCGTGCGTGAACTGGATGTCCTGGCCGAGGCGGAGTATGCCATGTTAAAGGCGGGCTCAGGCGGATCTCCCTTTCGTCCTCAGGTTGTTTCCGGCAGCCGGTCCCTGCTGACTCATCCCTGTGCCAGCAGTAAGAAAATTGAAACAGGTGAGATTGTCGTTATCCATTTGGGAGCTACGTATGAGGGGTATTGTGCCAAACTGTGCCGCACAGTGGCTGTTGGTGACATTGGCGACGACAAAAGAGCTGTGTATGAGCTGTTGCTGAAAGCACAAACAGCTGCCGTTGCAGCTCTTAAGCCGGGAATAGCCGTTGCTGAGGTGGATGCTGCCGCCAGGGAGATTGTTGAGGCGTGCGGCTATGGCAAAAGCTTTCTTGATGTCATTGGCTATGGCGTGGGTATCCGGCAATCTGAGTTTTATCCCATCATCGGCAAAGGCCGGAATGAACGGATTGAAGCCGGTATGGTGGTGGATTTGCTGTTGCCTACCATCTACAGACAGGATATTGGCGGACCCAGAGTTACGGATTGTATTTATGTAGCAAACAATGGTTCTGAATTGCTCACCAATTACCCGCGCCAGCTGATGCAAGCCTATTAATTACCACGAAATAGATCATGAAGATTAAATCGCAAGAAGGCAGGGGGAAAGATATGTCTGTCTTAGAACAGATGCTTGCAAAAAACAAAGCTTTTGTGGATAGTACGTCGCTGATTCATGAGCAGATCGGCAGCTATGTTGGCAAAGTGCCAAAACGTAATCTGGCCGTATTTACCTGCATGGATACAAGGCTGGTGGAGTTTCTCGAACCGGCTCTTGGTCTTAGGCGCGAAGATGCCGTCGTCATAAAAAATGCCGGGAATTCAGTGACAGGGCCGTTTGAGGCTACCATCCGCAGTCTGGTTATTGCAATCTATGAACTTGGTGTGCAGGAAATCATTGTTATTGGCCATGAAGATTGCGGTGTGGCTCACTCCAGCGCCGATACCGTGATCAATAAAATGCTGGACAGGGGAATCTCGCCTGATGCTATAAAAATGATCAAAGATGAGCTGGCCATTTGGCTGGATACTTTCCACCATCCTCATGACAATGTGCGGCAAGTCGTTGGACGAATAAGGAATAATCCACTGATCCCGGCCGATGTACCGATACATGGCTTAATATTTGAGCCGCATACAGGGGAAGTATCTGTGCTGGTCAACGGGTATTAGTACAAGGCTGCGTACTGGTGGAGTGGCTAACGCAATGCCTTATTTATCGCACATATTGCGATAATGTCGTAATATGCGGTTGGCGTTGCTGCTTTGCCCACTTACAGCAGGTATGGTTGTAAGAATTATAGTCTGCGTAATAATAAAGGCGCTATTGCCACCTTGGCAATGGTGCCTTTATTGTATGCCGGTAGGATTAATTGTGGGCTGCAGTCATAAATGGACAGTTCAGTCATATAGGTTATACCTATATGACTTATAAACATTATAGTATTAGATCTATTTACCTTTGTGTGATATAACATGAGTAGCGCCTGTTAATAGTGAATATGCTGAAAAGGGAACGGGGAGAGAGAATGATTTGTACATCACTGCGTGAATGGTTGGCCTGCCTGGAAAGGGAAAGCTGTTTGAAAACGGTCACTAAAAAAGTAGATCTCATACATGAACTGGCTGCTCTGGGTAAAAAAGCAGATGGCAAATATGCATTAAAATTTACGAACATTGGCAACGATATACCTGTTGTTACCGGTTTTGCCGGCAACCGAACCCTTATGGCCAAGGCGATGGGAGTAGAAGTTGAAAAAGCGGCAGAGCATTTTGCCTGGGCTCAAACTAACCCCATGGAATGCATTATTGTGGAGAAGGAAAAGGCTCCTGTAAAAGAATGTATTACCCTTGAAGTGGACCTGGCCAAACTGCCCATCCCGGTCCATCATGAAAAAGACAACGGTGCTTATATTACTGCAGCGCTCTTAATCGCTAAAGATCCGGAAACCGGCGAGCGAAATGTTGCAATTCACCGTCTGCAGGTCAGCGGACCTAACCGCCTCGGAATTTTGATCTTGCCCCGCCATTTGGCCAATTTTTACCAAAAAGCCGAAGCCCAGGGAAAAGTGCTGGAGATTGCCCTGGCCATCGGCGTTGATCCGATTCTTCTCTTAGCTTCGCAGGCGCTGGCCCCGCTAGGTTTTGATGAATTTACCATTGCCTCCCGCTTGTATGGGAAACCGGTGGAACTGGTAAAATGCGAAACTGTGGATTTAGAGGTACCGGCCCAGGCTGAAATAATTCTGGAAGGACGCCTGCTGCCCGGTGTGCGTGAGGTAGAAGGACCTTTTGGTGAATACCCCAAATACTATGGACCTGCTTCCTTAAAACCGGTCATTGAGCTGATGGCCATGACGACCCGGAAAGATCCGATTTTCCATACTATCGTCCCGGCCACAATGGAGCATTGCTTATTGGGCGCCATCCCGCGGGAAGGCGGCATGCTGCAAATTCTCCGCAACACGGTTCCAACCACGCTCAGTGTACACCTGACACCTGGCGGGACCTGCCGTTATCATGTTGTCGTTAAAATAGATAAAAAACATGAAGGCGAAGCTAAAAATGCCATGTGTGCCGCATTCGGAACCAGTCATGAAATAAAACATGTTGTTATTGTTGATAAGGACGTTGATATTTTTAATATGGAAGATGTCGAATGGGCGATTGCCACCCGCTCACAGGCCGGACGGGATGTAATGATTGTTGAAAGGGCAGCAGGCAATCTGCTTGATCCTTCGACAGATGAAGGCATTGGCGATAAAATGGGAATCGATGCAACCATTCCCCTGAATGCGACCAAAGAACGGTTTGAACGGGTGCGTATTCCCGGGGAAGAGACTATCAAACTGGAAGACTATATCGAATAACAGGGGGCTATATGGGGATCATTGTTGCCATTACGGGTGCAACCGGTGCGGTATATGGGGTTCGCTTACTACAATTTCTTAAGAAAATGGACATTGAAACACACCTGGTTGTTAGCCAGTGGGCTATTGAGACGCTGCGTACTGAAACCAACTATACCTTAGCCGACTTGGAAAAACTGGCGACACAGGTTTATGATAATAACGCACTGGGTGCGGCGATTTCCAGCGGTTCCTTCAAAACGGCAGGAATGGTTATTGCTCCTTGCAGCATGAAGACCCTTGCTGCGATTAGCTGCGGGCTAAGTACCAATCTCATTCAGCGGGCGGCTGATGTTGCCCTGAAAGAGGGGCGCAAACTGATCCTTGTTCCCCGCGAGACTCCGCTTAGTGCTATACATCTGGAAAACATGCTCAGACTAGCCCGCCTTGGTGTGGTAATGATGCCGCCGATGCCGGCCTTTTATAACAAGCCTGCAGGCCTAGATGATATTATTGACCATCATGTCGGCCGGATTCTGGACCGGCTGGATATTGAACATAATTTAATCCGACGCTGGCAGTAAGGCGCACAGGCTTAGCTGTAGA
Organism: Sporomusa sp.; assembly: GCF_035561255.1. GTDB lineage: Bacteria > Bacillota > Negativicutes > Sporomusales > Sporomusaceae > Sporomusa. The sequence goes on from NZ_DATMXX010000019.1 coordinate 20,017, forward strand.
TTACATCCGGGTACTATCTGCGAAAAAACCGCAGCTATTACCTTGTATTAAGTATTGCTATTTATTCGATGATGCTTATAT
>NZ_DATMXX010000020.1:0-14335 GCF_035561255.1 Sporomusa sp.
ATAGTGGCTGGGGTGGCAACTGGGGGTGGCCTGGCTGGAATTGGAATAAATTTGGCTGGGGAGTCTGGGGGAAACCTGGCTGGGGTTGGCACCATGGCTGGAGATCTGATGAGCGTTATGACGATGATGATGATTAATTAGTTTTTTGAGAGCTGCTTATCCTAATAGGATTGGCAGCTTATTTCGTTGGCTAGGATGATCTTTTCCGGTGAATATCAGTCTTTCTATTTGCGATAATCTATGGTGGTATTATCTAGATTAAGTAAGTAAATACTACTGTTGGAGGTGTTTTTTAATGGGCAATGCAATTTGGTTTCTAATTATCGGGGCGGTGGCTGGCTGGGCTGCAGGAAAACTAATGCGAGGCCATGGTTTTGGGTTGTGGGTTGATATTATTGTCGGTGTAGCTGGCGCATTCATTGGTGGATTCGCACTTTCTTTAATCGGTTTTGCTCAGTATGGTGTTATTGGTCAGCTTATTACAAGCATAATCGGAGCTGCGATTCTATTATGGTTTATCCGCTTATTTAGCGGTAACCCGGCTAAAACATAACCGTGCATCCAACCTGTTCCGGCCGCCCAATGGGTGGCTTTTTTTTGAGTTTAAGTAGATAATTTACAATATTTAATTCATATTTGATTTTTCAAAGAAATTTCCAATGCTAATTACCGATAATAGTTTAAAGAACATATTATTGGCAGGAAAGGGAGCGATATGTGATATGGCGATATCATCCATTGGTCAAGCTAGCAGTGTTCAGCTAAGTCAAACCAGTAGCCAGGATGAAACAAAAACCCTGGAACAAGAAAAACAAGCCCTGCAGAAGGAAATAAATGAAATAAATCAGGACAAAAAGACCTCCGAAACAGAAAAGCAAAAGAAGATCCAGGTAATCCAGGCCCAGATTCAAACTATTGAGGTGCAAATACAGCAGCTAAAACAGAAAAAGACAGAGGCTCAGCCATCTAGTTCAACACAGAGCAATACTGTTAACAAGCAAGACCTTATTCGTCAAAAAGTGGATATAGAAGTGTAGACGAGCATAATAAAAACATTCGGATTACGTTAAGCGCAATCCGAATGTTTTTATTATGCTCAGAGGCGGTAGATCAGGTGGAAATATTTAAAAAATCTGTGACTGCAGGCCAGGGATTTGTTAGAATAAGGATATAGTAAATAGAATAGGGAGAACAAGGATCTCGGATATAAGTATTGGGGGAGGCCGCCGCTATGCTGGAGAAGGTGGACTTGAAGAAGAAGCTTGGCAAAGTTGAGTATAAAGAGCTGATTGATGAATTGCGTGAACGGCTGGGGGCGTTACAGCGGCAGGCCCGGGATTTAGGGATTCCGGTCTTAATCCTCTTTGAGGGCTGGGATGCAGCAGGTAAAGGAACCCTGATTAATGAGCTGATTCTATCGCTTGATCCGCGGGGGTTTAATGTCTACTCTATCGGGGAACCCAATGAAGATGCCGTGAGGCGGCCCTACTTCTGGCGATTCTGGAATAAAACGCCCCAGTGCGGGCGGATCGTAATCCTGGACCGAAGCTGGTACACAAAAATTTTAGCTGACAGAGTGGCAAATGGGGCTGGCGCGCATGGCCTGCAAGACGCATTTCATGACAGCCTTTCGTTTGAGCGGCAGCTATCAGATGATGGGACGCTAATCATTAAGCTATTTCTGCATATTAGCGAACGAGAACAACGGAAACGGCTGGAGAAACTGGAACAAGACCCGGCTACTGCCTGGCGGGTAACCGAGACTGACTGGGAGCATCATCGGCAATATAATAAATTTTTGCGGGCAATCGAAGAGATGATGCAGCAGACTGATGCCGAATGTGCTGCATGGACCATTATTGAAGCCCATGACCGGAGATATGCTACCCTAAAAATCATTGCTACTGTTATCGGGGCCCTGGAAAAACGATTGGCGGCTGTTTCATCTGCAGCCAATCTGGAAAAGAAAATACCGCTTGAGACGCCGCCGGCCGCATCAGCGCTGCCGAAGATATTTGCCTCATCCATTCTCGCCGGGGTTAACCTGACAAAAACCCTTAAGGATGCGGAGTATGAAAACTCGATGAAGTTTTACCAGACCAGAGTGAGGGAACTGGAGCATATTATTTATAGCAAACGAATCCCGGTGATTATTGCGTTTGAAGGCTGGGATGCTGCCGGCAAAGGCGGTGCCATCCGCCGTCTTACCCAGGATATGGACCCCCGCGGCTATACTGTTATTCCAACCGGCGCGCCAACGTTTGAAGAAAAAGCGCATCACTATTTGTGGCGTTTCTGGCGTAATGTCCCTAAGACAGGTCATATTGCAATTTTTGATCGCAGCTGGTATGGGCGGGTTCTGGTTGAACGGGTAGAAGGCTATTGTCAGGAAAAAGAATGGCGGCGAGCGTACAAAGAGATCAATGAAATGGAAGCGCAGTGGGTCAGTTTTGGCGCAGTACTGATAAAATTCTGGCTGCATATTGATAAAGACGAACAGCAACGCCGTTTTGAAGAACGATTGGCTAACCCGGGAAAACAGTGGAAAATTACCGGTGAAGACTGGCGCAACCGGGAACAGTGGGAGTTGTATGAGCATGCTGTTGACGAAATGTTTTTTCGCACAAGCACAACCTATGCCCCCTGGACCCTGGTAGAAGCTAATTCTAAAGAGTATGCCAGGAAAAAGGTTATTCAGACTGTGATAGAGGCTATTGAAAGCAAGATTTAGGGAAAAAAAGACCGGGATGCAGTTGCATCCCGGTACCTTGTTATCGCTGTTGTCTTTTATCACGATTCTTAAATTTTTCCCACAAAAAGCGTCCGGCCATAAATACTGCGCCTAACAAAATCACATTAAACAACATTCCCATAATGGAGGCAAACATGCCTGAGTTGCCAAAACCGAACATACCGCCAAGCATACTGCCTAAGAGCATGCCGCCGCCCAGGAGACCTGCGGTACGCAGAAAGCCACCGCCGCTTTGTTGTTGCGCAGGCTGGGAATTAGGTTTTGCCGCCGCCGCCGGAGTTTTGTCGCCATAACTCTGAGCCGGAGCCGAGGGTTTATAGTCACTGGTAGTATCTTTAGCAGGTGCTGCCTGATTTGTAGATGGTCGAGGCGCCGGCGAAGAGGATCTAGATTTAGAGCCGCTCACCGCAGCAAAACTTACAGTAGTAAATGCAAACATAAACAGAACCGTTAAGATTAATAGTTTTTTCATATTATTCCTCCTTGTGGGTTTTAACATCTTCAGGGAAAGTAAAGATTTCAGCTAAATTAGGCAGTTCACCGGATAAATACCGGTCAATATCATGGACATCAATATAAAATGTACAGGCTACTTCCAGATAGCCTTGTTCTTTGGCTTGGCTGAGGTCTCTGATGGCAATCAGACGTTCACGGAGTGCTGAGCAGTCCTGGTGTGAGGCTGTTACATTGAGGGTTGCGAGTGGGATACCATACTCCCGTAAAACATCTTGCAAGCTCATTCTTTCTGACATTAATTAATCACTCACCTTGTCATATTTTGTCTTTCGAAGAGGGGCTCGACACAACCAATGTAATATGAAAATGAAAAAAAGTCAAGATAAATCAAACTTTTTTCGGATATTTAGTTACAGATGACGGGTGACAATAATCCTTGTATAATAGAAAAAAGACTATTTTGATTAGGTAAGTGAGGTAAATAATTTGCGTAAATTTGTCAAGGTTAATGAAACTGTCATCACCCCGCTTGAGCCGCGCCGGGTCGATATACTGGGCAATGAATGTCTGCTTGATGTTCGATTTGTCGAGAGCCATAGCGAAACAGGCAACTGGCTTTATGAATATGAGGTAATTGGAGAAGTAGGTAAAGTTGAGCGGTTTCTTAATAGGCTGCGGGACATTGAACGAAAGAGGGATGTTCGGTGAATTAACTGCACATATGGCCATGCCTGTGTAACCACCACCTGGCTGCCGGTACGCAGACAATGAGGATAAACAGTAGGCGGAAGAGTTGAAATGCCACAACTGTGGGAAGATCAGCATTAGCTGTCAGGGCGATCAGCCCCATTTCGGACATCCCGCCAGGGGCCATACTTATAAAGGTTGTAATCAATGACATTGAGTAGAAATGTGAAATGATAAAAGCAACTCCCAGGAGCGATAGAATTACTGCCAATACACTGAAAAAACTTGATACGGCAATCCGTCGCCAGTTGGGCAGGCTGCTGAAATCAACATCAATGCCCATGCGAATGCCTATTACGATTTGCGCCAGAGAAATGACCTCAGAGGGTAACGTGGGAGCATGAACACCGGCTAATACTAGGAGTGCTGTGCCGAGGATCGGCGCAATTACATATGTATTAGAAAGATGAATCCGAGTGGCAAGTTTTAGTAATACCAGGATAGTCACTGCAAAAACAACCAGTACCGGAATGTCACCAGGGCTGATGGGTGATGTCAGCCGGCTGGCGGTGGTAACTTTGTCAGCAATCCCGTGTAATGCCAGCAGTGGAACCATAAATACAACAGTAATTACACGAACTGTTTGCATCAGGGTGACTACCGAGACATCAGTGCCGTCGGTTTCTTCACAAATAATTGACATCTGAGATAACCCGCCAGGTATGCTGCCAATGACACTGTTAGCAATACCAATACCTACATAACGGTTGGAGATATAACCTGTAACCAGGCAAAGCGTAATCAGGATTAAGGTAATTGCCAGCATTAATGGTAATTGATAAAGAACCTGATGGGCAACTGTTGGTGTGAAAGGGCTGCCCATCACATAGCCCAGAAATACCATGCCGATATTGCGAAACTTTTTCGGCCAATAAACCTCTTTTCTGGCAAAGGTTTTCCAAAGCATGGCCACAACCAGCGGTCCTAATGTCCAGGGTAACGGGACATGACTTATACTAAATAAGTAGCCGCCCAGAACGGCAAGCAAGAATAGTCGCAGCGATTGCTTATACATAATTCACCTTTTTTGAATGTAATGAATATATATTACCACTTTTAATCTAAAAGTAGAAATACGACAGGACCTGAAGAAAGCAGGTTCTGTCGTATTTAACAGCGTATTACTTAGAGAAGCAGCCGTTTAGAAAGGAATTATTCCAATAGCCAGTGAGAGAGCCAGCATCACTAAAGAGGTGCCGATTGCCCATAACAGGGTGTACTTCTGGAAATCACCAAACTCGACCCCGTTCAAACCTACCAGGAGGTAGGTTGATGCAACCAGCGGGCTTAGCAGATGTGCGCCCTGGCCAATTAAGGAAGCGCGGGCAATCTCAGCCGGGGTGATGCCGTAGGTTGCCGCAGTCTTAACCAGGACAGGTATTACACCGAAGTAGAAGGCATCATTTGTCAGGAAGAAGGTAAAGGGCAGGCTGGCTAAAGCCGTAATCAGGGCCAAATGTGGTCCCATAGAGGCTGGAATGACTGATACCAGTGAGTTGGCCATAGCATCAACCATCTTGGTGCCAGACATGATGCCCATGAAAATACCGGCTGCGAAAACCATGGCTATAACCGGCAATGCATTGGCAGCATGGGTTGCAATACGAGCCTGCTGGTCTTTGAGCTTGGGATAGTTAATAATCAAAACAAGGGAAGTTCCGATCATAAACAGGACATTGAGGGGTAGCACCTCTTTAACTAAAGCGGCCATCAGGATAACAGTTATACTCAGGTTAACCCAAAATAGGTGTGGGCGTTTGAGCTTTTCGGCTTCGATGTCAACAGCGGCAGTTGCCGTTTCGGCAATTACATCATGCATCTGCAGTGTTCCCAGCCGGGCCCGTTCTTTTAATCCAATACGGTAGGCCACAAACAGTACCCAGATGGTGCCGGCAATCATCGCCGGAATCAAAGGCACAAATACATCAGCAGCCTCCAGGTTTAACGCACTCATGACCCTGCCGGTAGGGCCGCCCCACGGCAGGATATTCATAACACCATTCTGCATGATTGCCATGGCTGGCAAAACCATGGGGTGAATACCCAGACGGCGGTGAACGGCCAGCATCGCGGAACAAGTAATCATGTAGGTGGTCGAGCCATCACCATCAAGTGAAACGATACCTGCTAAAACGGCTGTACCAACAATAACTTTCATAGGGTCACCTTTTACGGCTCTTAAAATCTTGTTGATCAATGGATCAAATAAGCCGGCATCAATCATAACACCGAAATAAAGTATGGCAAAACAAATCATGATTCCTGTAGGGGCAACTTTTTTGATTCCATCAAGCGACATTGCACCAAGGTTAGGTCCAAAGCCAAGGATGATGCCAAAGGCCAGTGGCACTAGCATTAGAGCGGTCATGGCCGAAAGACGTTTGGTCATAATGAGGTACATAAAGACGATTACCATTAAGAATCCCATTAATGCGAGCATGGATTGATCTCCCTTCCTGACTAAAAATTACGACAATTTCTAACATGTACGAATCTGAGTATAGATTACTACCGTCTATAAGTAAAATTCAAACTCGTGATGGCTGGTTATCAAAATTATTGATATATTCCATGTATTATAACAACACTCCACCGCCAGTGCCTGACCTTCGCTTTGACCAACACACCACACACCTGAAAAATACTTTAGCGCATTGGATATAGTTTTTCTCAGAGAAAAGGCAATATGCTTATGCGAAGGAAGTTCACATGAGCATATTGCCTTTTATTGACGGGGGAGAATGAGGTTAAGGAAGTCCATATTTTTAACAAATTGAACAAATGCGCTGACGATGTTCATTTCCAGCAATTCTTCGTGGTAGAGCATCCAGGTTCGGCGCAGTATCGGATTACCCTCCTTATCGGTGAGGATGATCTTATGCAGGTGTTCAATGTTACTAACAATGAGTGAGGGCATAATGGCATAGCCCAGGCCGCTTACCACCATCTCTTTGCAGGTAGAGAGCTTGTCTACTTCCATGCTGATAGAGGGAGGCTCAGCGAAGTTTTCCCGCCACCATTTGTCAATCATTGCTTTAATTAATGAATCAGTCTGGTAGTTAATTCGTGGCAGTTTAGGTAAATCTCTTAGCTCTAACGGGCTGGCTGATGCAATACAAACAGGTTCCTCAAATAATAGATGCCGCTGGTTTTGCCAGCCATAATCTGAACTGACAAAACCGACATGAATATCCTGGTTATGCACCAGATTAAAGACATCGCGGCTCCAGCTTGTCGTTACTTTAAACTCAACATGCGGGTGTTCCTGTTTAAAGCACTTTAACAGGCGCGGCAGCATGTACATGGTAAAGTAGCTGGAGGCTCCCAGGCGTAGTGTTCCGGCTACGCTGCTATTCATATCTGTGACATGCTCTTTAATTCTCCGCAGATTAAAAAGCATGTCGGTAGATGACTTTGCTAAGTATTCGCCCTGAGGAGTAAAATGTACCCCTTTGCTGGTACGGTAAACAATTTTAATACCGAACTCTTCTTCGATATTTCTGAGTCTTGCTGTCAGCGCCGGCTGAGATATAAATAATGCCTGGGCAGTTTTAGTAATATTCTTTTGCTCATAAAGAGCCTGTAAAATGAGCCAGTCCCGGTCTTCCATGGTCATCCTCCTCAATGTGCTGTATTTGCTATGTACGCCGTCAGTATACCAGTCTCCTGTTTAGCAGGGAAACTTGTTGTGGCTGATATCCAAATATGTTATGGCTTTCAATCGTGTATATGTATTGTTGTTATTTCAGAATATTAGTTATAATATGCCATAGTTAGATTGTCAATCACGGGGAGGAGATTTAGTATGCCTAAACTGCTGAAAGCGGCGCAAGCCGGCAGCGTAGAATCGACAGATATCCTGATCATGGTGGCTCCTGCTGAGACTGGGGCTGGAATAAAGATTGAACTGGTCAGTCCCACTGTCCAGCAATACGGCGAGCAGATTAAAAACGTAATTGTTAGCACACTTATTGCCCACGGTATTGAAGATGCTACTGTGCATGCCAACGATAAAGGCGCCTTGAATTTTACAATTGAAGCACGGGTAACAACAGCAATCAGCCGGGCGCTGAGCTAAGGAGGAGAAAGTTATGGAGAAAACATTACGCCGCGCGATGATGTTTATGCCGGGAAATAATCCATCCATGCTGCAGAATGCAGGTATTTACGGCGCTGATACTGTAATCTTTGACCTGGAAGATGCGGTAGCGATCAGCGAAAAAGATGCAGCCCGGCACCTTGTGCATAACGCGATTAAGTATTTTAACTATCCCTGTGAAGTGGCAATACGTATTAATCATATTCAGACACCTTATGGCGTGGATGACTTAAAGGTAGTACTTGCGGCTAAACCGGATCTAATCCGGTTGCCCAAAGCGGAGTCACCCCGTGATATTGAAGAGGTTGACGCAATCATCAGTGAAGCAGAAATCCGTTATAACTTTGCGCCTGGTTCAATTAATATGATGGCTGCTGTTGAAACCGCCAAGGGGCTGCGCAATGCCTATGAGATTGCTACCGCCAGTCCGCGGATGGTGGCACTGGCCATTGGTGGCGAAGACTTTATCGCTGACCTAAAAACTACCCGCAGCAAAGATGGCAAGGAACTGTTTGTGCCCAGATCGCAGCTCTTGCTGGCAGCCCGTGCAGCCGGTATTGATGCCATTGACACTGTGTTTTCCGATATTAATGATGAAGAGACTTTTGTTGCTGAAGTTAACATGATCAAACAGCTTGGGTTTGATGGCAAATCAGTGATAAATCCACGGCAAGTCCGGATTGTGCATCAGATCTTTACCCCGACGGAAAAAGAAATTGCTCATGCCGAGCGGGTTATTGCAGCCTACAATGCGGCCATTGAACGCAATTCAGGGGTTATCAACCTGGATGGGAAGATGATTGACACACCAATGGTGCTGCGGGCTGAGCGGGTGCTGGCCTACGCCAAGTCGGTTAAAAAGTAACAGGGAGGCTTAAGTCATGATTAATGCGGCTGGAAGAATTATTCCGGATCAAATAACAGGGGTGGCTGATGTCCGCCCTTATGCCGGACCATTTGCTACAATTCCCACAGGGCGGATGGTTGGGCCTAAAATTCGTGTTAACAAACCTAAATCAGAGAAGATCGTAAAATCAATTGAACAAGCCATCGAAGCGGCCGGCTTGAAGGATGGCATGACAATTTCCTTTCATCACCATTTCCGCAATGGTGATTATGTGCTTAATCTGGTTGTTGCAGCCATTGCCCAAAAAGGTATTAAAGGCCTGACGCTTGCCCCAAGCTCACTTAATGATATTAACGAAGCCATAATTCCCTTTATTGAACAGGGAATTATTACAGCGATTGAGACAAGTGGCGGGCGTGGTAAACTAGGTAGGCTTATGACTTCAGGCCAGCTGGCTAAACCGGTTGTAATCCGGTCTCATGGCGGCCGGGCCCGCGCTATCGAAGCCGGCGATCTTAAGATTGATGTGGCTTTTATCGGTGCTCCCTGTTGTGACAGCTATGGCAATATGAATGGGATTAATGGCCGCTCGGCCTGCGGTTCTATGGGGTATGCCATGGTGGATGCCGCCTATGCTGAAAAAGTTGTGGCTATTACCGATAATCTTGTGCCACATCCGGTATACCCTATCAGTATCCCGCAAACACAGGTCGATTTCATCGTAGTGCTTGACAGCATCGGCGATCCCCAGGGTATCGCTTCGGGCGCACTCCGAATCAGCCGTGATCCGCGTGAACTGCTGATCGCCGAGTATGCTACCGGTGTTATTGAGCATTCGGGGTACTTTAAAGAGGGCTGGTCGCTGCAACTTGGCAGTGGCGGGGCCTCATTGGCGGCTGCTAAGTTTATTAAGGAGAAAATGCTGGCTCAGGGGATTGCTGCCAGCTTTGGTGTTGGCGGCATTACTGCACCATTTGTTGATATGCTGGAGCAGGGACTTATTAAAACAATATTTGATGTTCAGGATTTTGATCTCCCTTCGATCGAATCTTTGAAGAATAATCCCAACCATCTCGAAATGTCAGCCTCATATTATGCTAATCCTCATAATGGCGGGCCTATTGTCAATAACCTGGATGTGGTTATTTTGAGCGCGACTGAGGTGGATGTTGATTTTAATGTTAATGTTATTACTGACTCCAATGGCGTGATCATGGGGGCATCTGGCGGTCACTCTGATACTGCTGCAGGCGCTAATCTGGCCATTGTTGTTGCGCCGCTGTTGCGGGGCCGGTTGCCGATGGTGCTGGACAAGGTTAATACAATTGTTACTCCCGGGGAAACGGTTGACGTTATCGTCACCGAACGCGGGATTGCGGTTAATCCGCGACGGACAGACCTTATTGACAATTTCAAAGGTACCGGTTTACCTGTTATGAGTATTCATGACCTGCAAAGGTTAGCCTATGATATGGCTGGTAAGCCTGAAACAATTGCCGTTAGCGATGAGGTTGTGGCTGTTGTTGAGTATCGTGATGGTACGATTATTGATGTTGTGCGGAAACCGTTATAGAAATGGCATAGGTAATTTCTATTTTGGGAAAAGTATGGTAAAATTGGATAGAGAATGACAGAGGGAGATGGAACAGAGCCTTGGATCAAGTAACCTTAGAGGCGATTCTGGCTGCTAAAGAACGGCTGGCTTTCCTTCAGGCTGAAATTAGAAGCGAGTATCAATTGCCTGTAGTCAGCTTTACCACCAACATCCCCGGCATTGTCAAAAACAGCGCCATTATCCAAAAGCTGCTGCAGGCAGCGGTTGACCGTTTCCGGATTGCTGCCCGGGACTGTAGCTTTAGCATTGTGGAAGAGCGCTTTATTTATCCGCTGACCGGGCCGACGGCTATTCTGGCTGTTGACGGCGATGCAGATAAGCTTAAACAGGCGTGTATGGCTATTGAGGAGTCCGGTTTTTATACAAGGCTGTTTGACATTGATGTATTTGATGCTACCGGCCGGCAGATCGCCCGCAGCAGTCTGGGACACCCGGAACGTTCCTGCTTTTTGTGCAATCAGCCGGCCGTATTGTGTCGGCGGCTAGGCCGGCACAGCAGTACGGAGATCGGTGATAACGTTGCCTGGCGGTTAAGTGCTTTTTCTGCTGCTGTTACGAATCCCTGGCCGGCAATTGTCTGGAATATAGGGTCATGGGCGATTGAAGCCATGCTGATGGAAGCCGCGTGTACACCGGCTCCGGGGTTGGTAGACCGTGATAATGCCGGTGCCCATCAGGACATGGATTTTTTTAGTTTTCTGATGAGCAGCAGCGCGCTGGCAGGCAGTATGTTCCGCTGCGCAGCTGCCGGGTGGGGGCACCAGGGAACGCCTGCGGCGTTACTGTCTGTACTGCGCTGGATCGGCCAGGATGGTGAGCAGCAAATGCTGCAGGCCACCGGCGGGGTTAATACGCAGAAAGGACTGCTGTTTTTGCTTGGTATTCTTACCGCTGCGACCACTTACACCTTACAGCAGTCGTCTGGTACCACTGCCGATCAAATACTGGACACCGCAGCTGCCATGACCAGCGGTCTTGTGGCGCGTGAACTGGCCATACTTAAAATAGGACAAGCAAACGTCAGGCTGACAGCCGGTGAAAAATTATATGTTAAATATGGTGTCACCGGTATCCGTGGTGAAATAGAAGCAGGTGTACCCAGCATAAGAGTGCAGGGACTGCCGGTATTGAAGGCCGCGTTAGGACAGGGACTGTCACTCAATGATGCCCTGGTACATACGCTTTTGAGTTTGATGACAGTTGTCCAGGATACCACGATTTTAAATCGTCATGGCATGGAGATTTTAGATGAGGTTCAAGACCATGCCCGGGTGATCATCGATCAAGGCGGTATGCTGACAACTGCCGGCAGGGCACAGATTGGTGCGCTTGATACAGCCTTTATTGAACGTAATATTAGTCCCGGCGGTGTTGCCGACTTATTAGCTGCCACATATTTCCTATATTTGGTTGAGACTAACAATAAAAAATAAAGTGTTATGGGAAGGAGCTAAACAATGAATAATAATCAACCTGTAAAAATTGTGGAGACAGTCCTGCGGGACGGTCACCAGTCGCTTGCCGCCACACGTATGCGTATTACCGACATGATCCCTATGCTGGAACAACTTGACGAGGCTGGTTTTCACGCGCTTGAGGGCTGGGGCGGCGCAACTTTTGACAGCTGTCTGCGCTTTTTGGGGGAGGATCCCTGGGAACGTCTGCGCACCCTGAAACAATATCTAAAAAAGACCCCTATTCAAATGCTTTTACGCGGGCAAAATGTTCTCGGCTATAATCATTATGCCGACGATGTTGTACGTGAGTTTGTTAACCGGGCTGTTGATAACGGTGTAGGCATTATCCGGATTTTTGACGCATTAAATGATGTGCGTAATCTGGAAGTAGCTATGAAAGCATCGAAAGCAGCCGGCGCGCATGTGCAGGGAGCGTTTGTTTACACCATCAGCCCCTACCACAATCAGGAAAGCTTCCTCAAAGTGGCTAAGGAGTTGGTTGAACTTGGTGCAGATTCCATCTGTATTAAAGACATGTCCGGTCTTTTAGCGCCATATGCGGCTTATGATCTGGTTAAAGCACTTAAAGCAGATATTACTATTCCGATTCAACTACATACGCACTATACCAGCGGCATGGCTTCCATGACTTATCTTAAGGCCATTGAGGCCGGTGTTGATATTGTTGACTGTGCGTTGTCTCCATTTGCCTTAGGTACTTCGCAACCGGCCACCGAGGCAATTGTTGCCACTCTGGAAGGGACTCCGCGTGATACCGGCATTAAGAAAGAAACCCTGTATCCAATTGCTGACCATTTCCGGGCTGTGAAAAAGGAATTGGCCGGAGAATTTAATCTAAATACAGCAATAGATATTGATACTAAGGTGTTGTCCTTCCAGATTCCCGGTGGTATGTTGTCTAATCTCCTGAATCAGATGAAAGAACAGGGGATGGCTGACAAATATCCTGAGCTTTTGGAAGAAATGCCCCGGGTGCGGGCTGAACTTGGCTACCCGCCGCTGGTTACACCAACCAGTCAGATTACCGGTTCTATGGCAGCCTTCAATGTTATGCTGGGGCGTTATAAGATAATCCCCAGAGAGATTAAAGATCTTGTGCGTGGCAAGTATGGCCGTACCCCGGCGCCGATAGACCCTGAATTCAGAAAGATGATCGTTGGCGACGAGCCTGTCATCACTCATCGCCCGGCTGATGATATTGCCCCGCAGATGGATGCACTGCGTCAGGAACTGGCTGAGAAGGGGTACCCTAACGCCTCCACGGAAGATGTATTGTCGTATGCTCTGTTTCCGGAAGTTGCCTTAGGCTTTTTCAGCAAGCATCGCTAGTCACAACGATAAAAGCACTATTTGTTGCTTTCAGCAAATAGTGCTTTTTGCATAGACAGGAAAAAAGAGGACTTTCCTTTGAGGAGGCTGCATATGCCTGAAATAAAGGGGCTGACATGCTCTGCGCTGCTTGAAGCTGTAATGGCTAATGTAGCAGACTGTATTCGTATTGTAGACACCAATCAAAATACTGTGTACTGGAATAACGCCGCCCAGACTATTACTGGTTATTCAGCCGCTGATATGCTGGATAAGCCCTGCTATTTTCTTTTTAGCCACAAGTCACCTGCCTCCACTGGAGAATATTCCGAGACTCAAATAAATTTGCAGTGTAAATCCGGCAAGCAGTTGACGATCAGGATCAAAGGTATTCCTGTTAAAAATGATGCAGGGCAGGTCGTGGCTATTGTTGAAATATTTAATACTGTGGCTGACAGTAGTCTGGAAAAAATTCAGGCCTTGTCCAATTTAGCCTTTAGAGACAGTGTTACTGATTTGCACAGTGCCCAGTATGCTGAGTTAAAGCTGACAAGCTTATTAGAAGAGCTTCGCCGCAGCAGTTTACCCTTTGGTGTGTTGATTTTTCAGATTACGAACCTAAAAGCAATTAATGATAAGCATGGGACAATTGTTGGCGATCAAACGCTTAGATTAATGGCCGAGGTCTTGTCTAACGAAATTTTGCCACCGAATATTGTAAGCCGCTGGCAGAGTGCTGCTTTCTTAGTAACCATCCAAAATACCCGGAAAGGGTTTATTCTGCCGTTTGCCAATAAAATTAAACTGCAGCTTGAACAAACCGTGATTATGAAGATATTCCCTGATCTTGCCGCTGAGATTTGTGTCGCAGGCACAATTGCTACACCTAATGCCTCGGCTAGAGGCCTTTTGTACCGGCTGGCCGGACATATTAAACAAAGCGAGGTAAATAATGGAATATATATGGATATCGAGGGTTGAGCTTGTCGTTTGATGAGCTTAATCTTTATTTCTGTGCAATAATATGTTACAA
>NZ_DATMXX010000021.1:0-3866 GCF_035561255.1 Sporomusa sp.
TCTTTATTGAGTATATTTTTTGATAGGGGGATATCATGAGCAACACAACTGGTGAAGTACAAAAAATTTCTGAAGTTATCGCTGATCCCACTCCATTAGGCGTCTTTGGCCTGGCCATGGTAACATTGGTCGCAGCATCCCAAAAATTGGGTTGGACGTCAGGTACTGCATTCCTAATCCCTTGGGCTTTTTTCCTGGGAGCTACTGCTCAATTTGTTGCCTCATATTGGGATTTTAAGCACAACAATCTCTTCGGCGCAACCGTCTTAGGGGCATTTGGCCTTTTCTGGTATAGTGTTGCAATGGCTTGGATGATCAAAGGCGGGGTATTCGGGGCCGCTCTTGCTGCGCAGGCTGATGTTAGTCAACTGGGCTTCGCATTCTTTGGCTATTTCATTTTTTCCCTATTTGCTACGGTAGCATCCCTGGATACTAACAAAGTTTTTATTGGTATTATGGTGTTAATTGATGTTCTGTTAATTTGTCTTGCTCTTGATTCCTGGGGGTTCCACTGGGCACATTCAATTGCGGCCTGGTCTGAGCTTGGTATCAGCATCCTTGGTTTCTATGCGAGTGGCGCTATTTTTCTGAACAAGTTTGCAGGCCGGGTTGTTCTGCCTATCGGCAAACCGCTTGGGTTCTTACGGCGCGTCTAAGCTTCTTATATAACAAACTAAACACGACTGTTGTATCCTGCCTTTTCGGGATATGATGGTCGTGTTTTTTATCGTATTTTTGTTTTTTAACCCAGGATTTTCGGTTGTTTACTCAGAATACTCCATAGTAGATAATAAGTAGCTTTGATAGGAGTGGCCGTGTTGAGATATATTGATTTGCGAAGCGATACAGTAACGATGCCGACACCTCAAATGCGTGAGGCAATGTACCGGGCAGAGGTGGGCGATGATGTAT
The DNA here is from genome assembly GCF_035561255.1 of Sporomusa sp. GTDB lineage: Bacteria > Bacillota > Negativicutes > Sporomusales > Sporomusaceae > Sporomusa. The sequence continues at coordinate 913 of NZ_DATMXX010000021.1, forward strand.
ATGGTGAAGATCCGACAGTAAAAGAGCTTGAAGAATTAGGTGCACATATGGCAGGAAAGGAGGCCAGTTTATTTGTAACTAGCGGCACCATGGGAAATCAACTGGCCATTTTAGCCCATACGCAACGGGGTGACGAGCTTATATGTGAGTCGGATTCTCACATATTTTTCTATGAGGTGGGGGGAATTGCTGCCTTATCAGGTGTTCAGGCCAAAACCATTTCGGGAACAAACGGCATTTTGACTTCAGCATTAATTTCAGCAGCTATTCGTCCACAGGACATTCATCAACCGGCCACCTCACTTATTTGCCTGGAAAACACCCATAACCGGGCCGGTGGTGTGAGCTATCCCATAGATGTTCTTGACAGCATCTATACGCTTAGCAGAAATAATAATATCCAGATTCACACTGATGGCGCCAGAATTTTTAATGCGGCGATCCGGAATAAAGTAAGCATAGATAAACTAACATGTTATACCGATTCAGTTATGTTCTGTTTGTCGAAAGGTCTATGTGCTCCGGTAGGCTCACTGCTGGCTGGTACACAGGAGTTTATTGATAAATGTCGCCGCTATCGCAAAATGCTCGGTGGGGGAATGAGACAAGCGGGAATCATTGCGGCAGCTGGCATTGTTGCCCTGTCTTCAATGGTTGAGCGTCTTACTGAGGATCACGATAATGCCGGTATGCTCGCCAATGCAATTGCCAACATGAATATTGGTTTTGATGCTAATACTGTCGAAACCAATATTCTTGTAATAGATACTACTTCAATTGGGATACCGGCTGCTCAAATAACAGCCCGTTTAGCTGAGCAAGGTATTAAGATCAGCCAATTTGGTGACTATAAAATCCGTATGGTAACCCATCATGGAATTACCGGCAGTGATATCAACTATACAGCTAAAGTATTGGCAAGTACAGTAAAAGGGTGATAATGTGGACTTGTTTACTACGAATTTATTTGAACCGCAAGTGAAGGATAGTAGACCATTGGCCGTCAGAATGCGGCCGAGAACGCTAGAAGAATACATTGGGCAGGAAGAGATAATTGGCCGTGGTAAGTTCTTACGGCGAATGATTGAAAATGATAACATACCGTCAGTTGTTCTATATGGACCGCCGGGAACCGGTAAGACAACACTTGCTCATATTATTGCGCAAACAACAGGCAGTCATTTTGAAAAATTAAATGCGGTAGCTGCCGGTACCGCCGATATCCGGAAAGTGATTGAAAGCGCTAAAGAACGGCTGAGGCTCCAGCAGCGGCGAACAATTTTATTTGTGGATGAAATTCATAGATTCAATAAAGGACAACAGGATGTCCTGCTGCCCTATGTTGAGAATGGTACTATTATCCTAATTGGAGCAACCACCGAAAATCCCTATTTTGAAGTTAATTCGCCGCTGCTTTCACGCATGCGGGTAGTACGTTTAAAGCGTCTTGATGAGCAGGGAATCATCCGGATATTAGAGCAGGCGTTAACTGACCGGGAGCGTGGGCTGGGCCAAGAGGAAATTGTCTGTAACCAGGATACACTTCTTAAAATTGTAGCGATATCTGGTGGTGATGCCCGAACAGCGCTCAATATCATTGAACAAGCGGCTGCAATGCTTGACCCTGTGCAATCTAATGTAATTACTTCTGAAATTATTGAAACAGTGGCCGGTGAAAAGCTGCAGGCCTATGATAAAAAAGGCGATAATCACTATGATGTGGTATCAGCATTTATCAAAAGCATGCGAGGTTCAGATCCGGATGCGGCGCTACATTATCTTGCGCGGATGCTGGAGGCGGGGGAAGATGTTAAGTTTATTGCCAGAAGGCTTGTTATTTGTGCTTCTGAAGATATCGGTAACGCAGATCCTCAGGCTCTCGTTATTGCAATGGCTGCAGCCCAGGCTGTACAATTCATCGGCATGCCTGAAGGTCGGATTCCGTTAGCGCAAGCTGTGGTATATCTGGCCTGTGCGCCTAAGAGTAATGCGTCTTACAAGGGTATTGATGCCGCTATAGAAGATGTTCGCAGCCTTGATTACGGGACTGTTCCTCCCCAGCTTTGTGATGCTCACTACCGCGGCGCACGTGACCTTGGTAATGGCAAGGGATATCTTTATCCCCATGACTATGATGAAGGCTTTGTTAAGCAAGAGTATCTGCCTGACAAGCTTAAACATCGCAGCTATTATCAGCCTACCGCTAATGGTTTAGAGGCCGGTTTTGCTAAAAGATTAGAGCATTTAAAGCAAACAAACAATACAAAAAAAGAATAAGCAAGAGCCCCACGCTTTTGCAGGGGCTCTTGCTTATGAGCAGCGTTTACTTGAAGATACCAAAAGGTTTGCCTGTTGGTAAGAATTGTTTGCCAAAGTGCGTATTCAGGGTAACTGCGGCGCTGCCGTAAAAACCAACTAATGCAATCATAAGCTCAGCCCAGGCAGCCATAGTGTGCCAGCCGTGGCCTAATCCTAATGCATCTGCAGCAAGGCCGAGAAAAAGTATATCAATAAGGAAGAAAATAATAAAGAGAACTTTGTTAGTTTCCATTGCGCCAATAGTCATATACACAGAGAAAATGAGATAACCGATAAAAGCAATCCCTAGTTGTGTACCATCAGCATTAGTGGCTAATATTGGGCCAAAAGCCCCCATTTTGATTAGCCAACAGGCTGCTACCGATAGCCAAAACAGACCGTAAGCACCAAATGCTGTTGCACCGAAAGTATTGTTATGCTTAAAATCATTAAAGCACGCAATCATCTGAGCGACAGCACCGAGAAAAATCGCCCAAGGTATAACAAATGAAAATCCCGTAGTCCAGCCAAGTTTCTGAGATGCAGCTACCAGGGTAACCATAGCCAGACCAAAAAGACCCAGGCCCCCCGGATCTGCAGTTACAATCTTTACTGTTTGCGTATTGTTGGTACTTATACTCATGCAGAACCTCCTA
>NZ_DATMXX010000022.1:0-7375 GCF_035561255.1 Sporomusa sp.
TGCTGGCAGTACTCCAGCGTTTTTTCAGTTCAGCAATTTCCTCTTTACCATAACCAAGATCCGCCAGGACTTCCTCCAAGTGCTGACCTAACGCCGGGGGCTTTTTCATAACCGCAGCTGTTTCTGAAAACTTAAAGGGGTTTCCTCTGGCCTTGATTGTGGGAGTTGACATTCCGTCAGGCAATTCCAGCTCCCAAATCATACCCCGGGCCTGCAATTGGCAATCAGTCAGCAGGTCATTGGTTGTATTTACTTTTGCGCACGGTATTCCCGCCTGGTCTATTAAAGCAAGCGGCTCATCGACATTCGGGAACGTCTTAAGCCAATTCTCCAGCTCAATAATAAGCTTTTTAATATTCTTGATCCTGTCCGCACCGGTACAATATAGCGGATCATCAGCAAGAGCCTCATTTCCTATTACCCGACAGAGCAACTTCCAGAATTTCTGATTAGGTGCACCGATAATAACACTGCCGCCTGTTCCCTGAAATAAGCCAAAGGGAGCCAATAAACTATGATGATTCCCTGTTCTGGCCGGTTTTCGGCCTAACCCGGCGTGCTCAATAAGCCCATTGAAAGAGACCATACAATCAAGCAGGGCTATGTCAACATGCTGGCCAATACCGGTACGCTGCCGGTGATAAAGGGCGGTGACTATAGCTCCATAGGCATTTATCCCGGCAACATAATCTGCCAGAACCAGGCCGGACCGGGTTGGCGGCCCATCCGGCTCTCCCGTTAAATCCATGGCTCCGCTCAGTGCTTGCGCAACAATATCATATCCCGGTTTGTGCCTGTAGGGCCCCGTCTGTCCGAAGGCCGAAACAGAGCACATGACAGCCGACGGATTTAGTTCTTTGACCTCGTTATAGCCTAAGCCGAATTTCTCCATAGTGCCGGGTTTAAAGCTTTCTACTATAAGGTCAGCCGCCGCTACCAGCTTCTTGGCAACTTCCCGCCCCTTAGGATCCTCCATATCCAGCACAATTGATTTTTTGCCACGATTAAACCAAAAAAACGGAACCCCCGTACCCTCCAAGGCCGGCGGAAAAGAGCGCATATCATCGCCCACCTGTGGCTTTTCTATCTTGACCACTTCAGCACCGAAATCAGCAAGCATAGCGGTAGCAAAAGGACCGGCAGCGTTGTTCGTAAAGTCCACAACTTTTAATCCTTCAAAAATATTCATCATAACCTCCTTGATATTAATGCTATAAGCCCAGTTCTTTGGCAATTATCACCAACTGTACCTCAGAAGTCCCGCCCAGCATTTTTAAAAACCGGCTGTCAACAAACTGTCTGGCAATAGGGTATTCTTCGCACAACCCATAGCCCCCAAACAATTGCACGCAGCGATCGGCAGTGCGGAAGGCCAGATCGCAGCAATAATACTTGGCCATAGCAACTTCTTTACTGATTTTTTGGCCTGCCAGATGCTGAACAACTAATTGATCCACAAAGCTTTTAGCAACCTCAATTTCCGTAGCCGCTTTTGCCAGTTCAAACTGCGTATTTTGAAACGAACTTAAGGTCTGATTGAACATTTTTCGCTCTTTTACGTAGGGGATTGTAAGAGCCAGACTATACTGCGCCTGGTTAACAGCGCATACGGCGGCCATAATTCTTTCCCACTGCAGCTTTTCCATCAAATAATAAAACCCTTTGTTCTCTTCACCCAGTAAGTTCGTTTGCGGTACTTTACAATCGGAAAAAAATAATTCAGCCGTATCCTGCGCATGCATGCCTATTTTTTGGACGCGATTCCGGCTAAAGCCTGGCGTATTGGTTTCTACTAACAGCAGGCTGATGCCCTTGTAAGGTTTTGCCTTCGGATCTGTCCGAACTGCAACTACAACAAGGTCTGCCAGCATGCCATTGGAAATCCATGCCTTATTGCCATTTACTATATAGTTATCGCCTTCTTTAACCGCGCTGGTCGCCAGACTGGCAAGATCCGACCCCGCCTGGGGTTCCGACATGGCTACAGCGAGAATTTTTTCTCCGGCAGCGCATGCCGGCAGCCATCGTTGTTTTAATTCCTCACTGCCGTGGGTATAGATATAGGGGGCAATAACATCGCCATGCAGCCTTGTATACAGACTGTTTAAGCCGCGGGCCTGCATTTCTTCGGCCTGGATTACCGAATACAGCAAGTCGCCGCCAACGCCGCCGTACTTTTCATCAAGCCAGATGCACAGATAACCCAGGTCGCCAAATTTTTTAAATACTTCCCGCGGCACGCCACCATCCTTTTCCCATTGCCCGTAATGGGAAACCACTTCCTGGTCTAAGAATTCACAAAATGCCGTACGAAATACCTCATGTTCATCAGTGAACGGTAAGATTCTCTCCATAAATAACAGCCTCCCACAGCCTTTAATAAATTAGCTTTCTTATTATGCTAGCTTTCATTATGCACCCGCTGACATTGACGGCCCAGCTTCTCTATTTGCCCCGGAATACAGGCGTCCTTTTTTCCAAGAAGGCATATACGCCTTCTTTGTGATCTGCCGTTGCCGCACATATGGCCTGGTATTCAGCCTCATTGCGAATTTCCGCTTCCAGGTCGTGAAAGGCTAACTGATTTATCATCGCCTTGATATAGCCGTAGGAAACAGTTGCACCGCCGGCTAATTTAGCAGCCAGACGCATGGTTGCCGCTTCCAGCTGGTCCAACGGCACCACCTCGTTAATCAGTCCCCAATCCAGAGCCTCGGCGGCAGAAAACATCCGCCCGGTCATAAGCAGCTCGGTCGTTCTGGCTACGCCAATGGACCGCAGCAGCGGCAGCGGTCCGCCCAGGTCAGGAATTAACCCAATATTGGCAAAAGAAAAAACTAATTTCGTCTCTTGCGCTACAACGCGGAAGTCGCAAGCCAAAGCAAGATTCAACCCACCGCCTGCCGCCGCTCCATGGATAGAAGCAATAACAGGTTTCCGGAGGTATCTGATCTTTACAGCTGCTTTTCCCAGCTTACCAACACCCTCTCCATAGGCTTTGGCATTTCCCGTATCAACTCTTTCTTTCATTGCATTGAGATTCCCGCCGGCACTAAAAGCTTTGCCGGCACCCCGTAATACGACTACCCGGATTTCAGGGTCAGTATTGCATTCATCCAGATATTTCTCCAATGCCTCGACCATCGGTACGGAAAGAATATTTCGATGTTCCGGGTCGTTCAGGATTACTACCCCTATGCCATTCTCTTTTTTGAGAATAACCTTCATGTCGTCCATCTACTTCACCTACCCTTTTTCACCTTTTTAATTGCTTGTTTATGCATGTTAACATATTCACATTAATTAAATAGGAATGACCGTTTTAAGCTACCGTGCTCAGCTAACGAGTCTCAGTGCCGGCGGCCATTCCCAAACTGTAAAACGAAAGTTATCTTAATCCTTCATAGCATCCAACCGCACCAACACCTGTTCTGCTTCCTTCATGACATCTTCAATAACCTGTTTTACCGGTTTGATTTCGTCAATTAAGCCCATAGCCTGTCCTGTTGCAAAGATACTTCCCTGCAGGTCGCCAGCCATCACGCAGGCTTTGCTTTTTTTGCCGGAGATTACCGTCAGGAGTTCTTGCAGAGTGGCACCCTGTTGCTCCATTTCCAGGCATCTTAACGCCGCTTCATTTTTCATGGCGCGTATCATGTTCTTGATTGAGCGTTGGATCAGAATAGTGTCATTTTCGCTGGCCTCAACCATCCACTGTTTAAAATTGGGGTGAATAATGCATTCCTGCGTAGCAACAAACCGCGTACCCATCACAATGCCTTCGCCGCCAAGTGCCAATGCCGCCACCAAACCTTTGCCGTCAGCTATACCGCCGCCGATTAAAACAGGTATCTTCACGGTCTTGGCTACCTTGTTGCCCAAAATCATGGTAGTAATATCATCCATGCCCGGATGGCCGGCACATTCAACACCAACAATGGTAACCATGTCAGCACCAGCTTCTTCAGCTTTCCTGGCATATTTCACAGCTGCGACTTTGTGGATCAGCTTTATACCGGCAGCCTTCAGCATGGGAACGAATTCCTTGGGATCCCGTCCTGCTGTTTCTACGACTGCAACGCCTTCCTCAACAATTACTTTGAAATATTCCTGAGTCAATTCTCCCGGCATCATGGTAGGCAGCATAGACACGTTGGCACAGAAGGGTTTACTGGTTAGCGATTTCATTTTCCGGATTGCATCCCGGAATTCAGGCATAGACGGGTAAATCGTGGCATTGATAGTCCCCAGGCCGCCGGCATTGGATACGGCAGAAGCCAGTTCCGGCGTTCCCAGATGTTGTAATCCTCCCTGCATAATCGGATACTTAATGTGTAAGAGCTCGGTAATTTTAGTTTTCAAGTTTATCCTCTCCGTTCTTCAGCGCCGCAGCGCAATTATTTGTTAGAAAACATCTCGCTGACGTATCCTTAGCCCTACGGAATCTACCCAGCACTCTTTAATGTACACAGCACCGTACTTCCGGCATTAATTAAAAGCAAGAAGTGTGCCATGTACGGCTGGCATCTTGCTTTTAATAGTGACAGAGCCGTGCAAACGCCAGTAAATAGAGAAATAAAGCACAATAAAAAATCTAATTTCTTAAATTGCATATGACCTTATCAATGACAAGCCATATCCAAAACCGTTAATCGATTCGATTTTTGTATTGCAAATTTTGTATACTATTCCGGCAGTATTTCACCGGAAAAACCGTGCATGGCAGCACGGTTTTTTCGTAAAACTAGAACAAAAAGTTAACTTGCATACGGGTTCTGGTGTCCCCGGTGCCATCGCCAGTGTAATAGTCAGTGCCGGTATCGGCTTTCTTCATGTCGAACTGATGGACAGCCTCCAAAGTGACATTCTTGCCCAGTGTGCGAGCGTATTGAACATCCCAGGATTTGATGTTGGAGGCAGCCGTATACGCGCTTGTGAAGGTAGCAACGTTAGCATTCTTTTCTAATTTATTATATTCGACAAAAGCCTGCCAACTGCCGGGAACGGTCGGCTTCATCGTGCCATACTGCAGGCGGTAAACGCTACCGGTCGGTTCGCTTCCGCCGGCAAGCTGAGCAGCATCAGCGGTATTCTTCCAATAATCGGCTACAATCTTCCAATTATCACCAAAACCATAGGTAAAACCAACGCCATACGTATTAATGAGTTCGGCGGCAGCTGAACCTTTGGTCTGGTTCTTCATGTAAAAGGCACTCATCTTGGCATTACCGGTAAATTTATAGGACATTTGGCCATAGTAGAGGTTACCGTAGGGGTTGTTGCCAGTGGTAAGGTCAGCCGCGGCATAATCAAACTGACTCCCGGGGTCGGCGTAACCGGCAAAGAACGCTGTCTTGCCTTGTTTCCAGGTAAGTTCGGCACCGTCAAAACCGCCAACCGTGCCGCTGTAGTAGGTAGTTTCACCAAGGCTCAGGCCATAGCGACCGGCTTTGAGATCAATGTTCGGGAATAGCTGTTTTACGTTCACGGTGGCGTCAGTGATGTAATTGGCGGTAGCGGCATTATAAGTGCCCATGGTGTTGTGGTTGAGCACCTGCCAGCGTGCATAAAAGTTGACCTTGTCGTTAACATCAATCTGAGTGGCCAAACGAAAGCGCTGGGAAAAGGCCGGATTGGTTGTGCTGGCGTCCTGGTGAATCCAGCGCAGGCGGACGTCGCCGCTAAACTTAACAGGTGAGGCATATTTTTCAAGTTTTGCGACGCGGACACCGAGGTTGTCCAGTTCGGCCGCAAACTCGCCAGCCAGTTTGTCAATAAGAGCCTTGTGTTCAGCGTCGACCTTGTCGGACTTGGTCATCGCATTAGCGACAATCAGGGCCATTTCGTAACGGGTCATGGTTTTGTCGCCGCGGAAGGTGTCGTCGCCATATCCATCAACAATGCCGGCTTTTGCCAGTTTGGTCACCGCGCCATAAGCCCAGTGCGAGGCGGGCACGTCGGCAAAGGTATTGGCCGGAGCGGCCAGTGCGGTGCCGGCGAGACCGAGTACAAACATAAGTGCAAGAAGAGTAGCAAGAGTTTTTTTCATGTGTTTTCCTCCTTAGGTTTTTGTATATTGATGAGCCTCAAGGAAAAGAAACTTGAGCATTATTGTTGCCTCAATATTTTCTAATCACAGAACTCGTATCCCACGCCTACATCCAAAGCCACTTCCGGGAGCTTAATGCGTACCTCCTTTCTTCCCAGTCGGCTTTCTTCGGCAAAAAGGAACCTTTTATGGCACCGTTAAATCATTCAACGTCTTTGTCAAGTTCGTCCGCCATTGCATCAAGCTGTTGCGTCAACCCGGCAACCTGCTGCGCGGCACCTGCCACATTAGTGATGGCCATGGTTATTTGCGATATTGTTTCATTTACCTGGAGCAATTGATCATAGTTGGCTTCGCTGTCTGCTTGAATAGCCCTGATTATATCTTCAATTTTCTTAATAGAATCGGTACTGCTGGCAGCCAATTTACGAATTTCCTCCGCTACCACGCCAAAACCACGGCCCGCATCGCCGACTCGGGCCGCTTCGATGGCAGCATTCAGCCCCAGCAGATTAGTTTGACTGGCGATACCTTTAATAAAGCCCAATACTTGGTCAGATTCCTTCGTGCGCATTTGCGAAGCCTTGGCAATATCAGTCAACTTGCTGCTAGCTGCGGCAATCTCCTCGGACTGAGCGGAAATCTCCTCAGTAGTGCTGGCCAGCACACTGACATTATCAGTCAAAGTGGCTGCCATTTTCCTCAATTTCTCCTGTTGTTCAACTGATGAGCAAACAACCGCCCCGCCCACTACGCCGCCCGCTGTGTCAAAAATCGGGTAGGCAATACCAATATACGGAAAGCCTGTTGTGGTTACTCTTCGAATAACTATTTGGTGTTTTTCCTCCATGGCGCGGACAATAGCTGTTCCTGCTTTGAGAGGCGTCCCCACTTCAATTTTCAGATCAAATCGCTTCCCGGGCTTATACAACAGATATTTTTCTCTGTCACTAACCCCCACAATCAAATCACTTGCCGACAGCTCATTTAAATAAGGCATTACATATAAGAAATGTTCTAATATCGTGTTTTTTTCTTCCCCCATGAGCTTCCCCTTTTAATAAAATTCCTATCTATCGCATTATAGATGCCGCAACTTAACAAATCTTTTATATCCTGTATTTTTCCATGTGTTCATTGTTTAATGGCTTGTTTACTATGCGCTTTTACTTTTATCCATTTGCTAATGTCCATTTATGAATTTTCCTCCTTTTATTAGGGACAAGACCCTTGATGCTTGTCCCTAATAAAAGCAAGAAACATGCCAAGTTTCTTTTTTAACGTCACCTAACATTAGGTTAAACGACCAAACCCGCAGATTTATTA
>NZ_DATMXX010000023.1:0-6236 GCF_035561255.1 Sporomusa sp.
CAATGCCGCTGAAACCGAGGTCATCATCATTACCCTGGCTGAAGCCACACCGGTCTATGAAGCGCTGCGCCTGGAAGAAGACTTGAAACGGGCGGGCATTGCCACCAAATGGTGGGTCATCAACGCTTCCCTGTATCACACTAAAACAACCAACCGCCTGCTTACAGCCAAGGCCAGCAATGAGATTGAATGGATCAACAAGGTTGATCAGCATTCCCAGGGCCATTTTGCCGTCATCGCCTGGAGCGCCGCCGACATCAAGGATGATCAACTACTAACCCTATAAACCAACAAACCGCTCCTGCAGTGAGCCATCTTATCGGTTACGACTAAACCCGATCTGGGCACATCTGGCCCTAGGCACCGGCACCGCACCTGCCGGCAAGCAGCCTTATCATCCATATAGCCAGCGGCCAGCCAACGCCCCGCCACAAACACAGCCAAAGCCGGGATACCCTCCCGGCTTTGGCTGTTCTCATACTTAGGCGCGGCCAGCCTCGCTGTCCTTTTGTTTAAACTGCTTGGCATACTGCTGATAACCGCCCGACAAGTTGAGCACCTGCCGAAAGCCGTGGTTGATTAAAATATTCTGCGTGGCGTTACCGGTAACCCCTTTGTTACAATAGGTCACCATCAGCGCCTTCCGGTCGAGCGCGGCCAATTCATCCCGGATATGCTCCTGGGGTAAATTGTGCGCTCCTTCCACATGTCCGGCCTCATACTGCTTGGCCACACGGGCGTCGATTACCTGCACCGCTTCCCCCTGGTCCAGTTTGGCTTTGAGCTCGGCTGCCGTAATCAGCCGCCGATCCCACTGCAGCGCATTCGTTAGCACCATGCCGGCATACATGACCGGATCTTTAGTAGTGGCAAAGGGCGGCGCATAAGCCAGGTCCAGATGAAACAAATCCTCGACCTTCGCCCCGAACGTAATGGCCGTCACCAACACATCCAACCGCTTATCCACACCGGCCTTACCGATGATCTGCGCCCCCAGCACCCGGCCGCTCGCCTTGTCGGCCACCGCCTTAATGACCAGTTCCTGTCCGTGATAATACTCCGGCTTATCCGGTTTAATAATATGGCAAATCACGGCCTGATAGCCTTCACGTTCGGCTTCCCTCTCAGTCAGACCGGTCTGGCCCACTGCCAGATCAAACACTTTAAAGATACCAGTCCCCAGCCCACCCCGAAAGGTCAAATTCCCACCCGTGATCTGGTCGCCGGCAATGCGGCCCATTTTATTGGCCGTCGACCCCAACGGACGATAGTATGGCTTACCGGTAAGCAGCGAGTAACTTTCCGCACAGTCCCCACAGGCATAGATATCCTCGATATTCGTTTGCATCCTGTCATTGACTTTGATGGCTCCGGTGGGGCCCAGTTCGATGCCTGCCTGTTGAGCCAGCTCTACATCTGGCCGGACGCCTGCCGCCAGGATGACCAAATCGGCAGTCAGTTCCCGGCCACTTTTCAGCACCACCTTATTGATCAGCGGCACTCCTTCCAGTCGCGTCACCGCGTCCCGGACAATAACCTCAACGCCTTGCTGCTCTAGGTAGTCTGCCACATACACAGCCATGTCGCCATCCAGCGCCGGCATAACATGCTCCGCCAGCTCGACAATACTTACCCGGATACCTCGTGCCGTTAGGTTCTCCGCCATTTCCAGGCCAATAAATCCGGAACCGACCACCACTGCCGTCTGCGGCTTAGCTTCCAGCACCTGCCGGCGAATGCGGTCGGCACTTACTACATTGCGCAGATGAAACACATTGGCTTTGTCGCTGCCTGCTATTGGCAGGTGCACGGCCTGCGCCCCGGTGGCAATCACTAGCTTGTCATAGACTTCGCTAAACTGCTGCCCGGTGGCCAGATTCTCCACCGTCAGTGTTTTGGCCTGGGACTCAATCGCCAGCACCCGGTGGCCTGTAAACACATCCACATTATACTTTTGCTTAAAAAACAGCGAATTCCGAGGAACCAGTTGCTCCCGGTCCTCAATGTCCGTCCCAATATAATAAGGCAGGCCGCACCCGGAATACGACACATCCTGGTCGGCGTCAAATATAATAATTTGCGCATCCTCGTTGTTACGTCTGGCCTTAGCGGCCGCCGAAGTACCTGCGGCTACTCCACCAATAATCACAATTTTCATCAATTGCACTCCCTGTAAAAATAATTGCTGCGATTTGATCTCCTGCCAGTCACGCTTGCTGATTCTGCCGGTAGTCCGTCACCCAAACCTTAACCTTTGCCTCAATCTCATCCCGCACACGCCGGAAAACCAGCAGCTTGTCCGCTTCCGTCCCGCCAGCGTCGGCAGGATCATCAAAGGGCCAGGATAGCACTACCGGCACTCCTGGAAAAATCACCGGGCAGCGGCTTTCCGCCTGTTTGCAGACCGCAATTACATAGCCGAACGATTGCTTTCCCAAAAATTCCTTGACACTTTTCGACCGCTGGCCGCTGATGTCCAAGCCGCTCTCCTGCATCACCTGAATGGCATAAGGATTTATGGCAGTTGGTTCCAAGCCGGCACTATATACCTCCAGTACATCCTGTCCATACTTGTTAAAAAACGCTTCCGCCATTTGACTGCGGGCACTGTTTTGAGTACAAAGAATCAGCAATTTGGCTATGCTCATTGTGAAACTCACCCCTATCCTTATTTTTACCTCTATTATTTACTTGTTGCGTCTTGCGTATCAGAAACTCATTTTCATCATAGGGTACTCCCCGCCTATCGTCAATGCAGTACTCTGTTAAATTTCTGTAAACTTTTTTCAACTTCCAAACAAAACTTGCTAACTAAAAAAACTGCACATCGTTGTGTGCAGTTTCCATACCACATACCACCTATAATCTTATCACTTTATAAAACCTGACTAATTTTGGAGTTTATTTACAATTCTTCTCTAGGTAACCATTCCTTTCACCAGCACATGTTTTCCTCCGTTGCATTCATTAGCTCTTGCATTGATGGAAACTCCTGCAATAATGCATGTATGGTATAGCCAGTGGCTGTTTCTCTCAAACAATCGGCCAGTAAGATTTTCAGCAAATCTGTATCGCACATAACCGTATACTCCTTTCTAGATTTGAATAGATAAGAGCCAGCTAAGGAATTCGTCTCCTTAGCTGGCTCTTTAAATACTTTTTAACAATTAGGCTTGTCGCTACCCCTCAGCCGATGCTCCAGTAGCCTGCATCAACAAAAACCGATATTGGCCACTGTGAATGTCTCGCCTACTGGCTGCCAATCCAAGTGTCACCCCAGAAGCAAACGCTGCCGCTAAGCCAGCTATAGCTGCTGGAAAAGCGGCCTTGTCCTCAAAGTACCGGGCTACGCTAGGTTTCTTGTATACTTTCACATTACTTCCCCCTCAGTAAGTACAATTAATTCTTTCCATTGCAAATCGCGAACCAGATGAACTATGTCTTTTTCCAGCGTTGCATAATCAATTTCATAAACCTGCATCAACTTATTCACAATTTCGTTAATTGTAATTGCTCCATCAACCAAATCATAAAAATCTCGGGCTGTCTCATTCAAGTAATAAATATTTAAATTCTTAGTGCTAACAATTAGAAAGTCATTGTCGACTCTTGCCTTCAGGTGCATTCTAACAGGCACTAATCTCTTGAGTAAAATGGCACTAGCTATCATGACCAGTTGCCTCGATCTGTCGGAATTCCCCGATAGCCTCGCAACGCCATGACTTTCATTGCATTGGTTACTGCTCTTCCAGCTGCGTAGCCAGCAACAAGAGCAATTACAGGAAATGCATTTCGTTCTTCATCGCCGGAATGGACAGCTGGCGTTCGATATGTTTTTTTCATCTCTTATTCCTCCAGAACTATGTTATAAGGCTATATCCCGGTCAACATGGTTAATAAATTCCGGGGCACAGTTTTTTTCTTCATCAATACTGTCAATATATTGTCTTAAGGCATCGCTATTCCAGCAGTCAGCACCTTTTTGCCGCCAGATATCCATCAAGGATTGTTGCAAAACATTGCCGATTGTAAAAGGAGCCATGCAATCCATACGCACATCGCCGTTAGGCCGAATAATGGCTCCCGCATTCGGCCCTGTTCGATAGCGGTTTAACTGGCTTTTCACGGATGATGAGCGTTGAATGTCAATTCTGCCACGATACTGATTTACCAGTTGCTCTATTTGCTGGTGCATAACGATCCTTTGTTCCGGGTTCAGTATAATCTCTTCATGCTGGCTAGCCCGACCGCTAGGCAATACTTCGCCTACCATGATGGACGCTGCACCCAGTTCATAAGCCATATTCACCATCTCCGGTAAACTGTCCAAACTTTCCGGAATAACGGTGTGCGCAATTACTAACGGTAACCCAGCCTGGGAAACGGCAAAAGCACCTTGAACCGCCCGCTCCCAACTAGTTGCTACACCACGAAACTCGTCATGAATTGCGACGTTTGCACCATCAATTGACACTTGCAACCAATAGAACCGGTATTTTTTTAATTTGTTTACCCAGTCCTTAGTGAGCAGAAAGCCGTTAGTTATCAGCACAAAGGATGTCCCATCGTGATGGAGTACATCCATGATATCGAGCAGCTTCTCACCCATTAATAGCGGCTCACCGCCCGACAGGATACATTGAAAAACGCCTCCATTGTCAACAATATCCTTTGATAGAGCCAGCCAGTCGCTTGCTCTCATTGCATCTACCTTATCGCTGTCCCCAGAGCGATTATAACAGTGTTTGCACACTAGATTACACATTGCTGTCAGCTCATATTGAATTGTCAGCGGCATGGCAAAGGAATAGGGATAATTGCCTTGTTGCTGCATAGTTGTAATGTTTTTTGTTAAATCAGCAATATATTTCTGTTCCTGTGCTCGAATTATTTTATTATAGTCTTTCATCACAAGCCCCTTTGATTCGCTCTTCCCGTAGCCGCAAGCATATCCTTTTCATCTGTTTAACAAAAAGTTCACTGTCGATATAAGGAAAGAAATGTTTATACACATAATCCTGCTTACATACTCCCGGTCTGCTGCCATAAATTGTACATAAATTATCCGTCCCAAGCATACGGCACCTGCCATTACCTAAGTCATATTCCTCTAAATCTGTAATACCGGTAATTATTTGGCAACAAGCACCACATTTTTCGCATTTAAAATAAAGCATCCCACTTATTCCTCTCCAAATCTTACATATCCCATAGAGCGGGCGGTGGTTGTCTAGTCGGCAAAATTGGTAAAACGCTATTAATCCTGCTTATTCCACCGAGAATCAATTTTATTTGGGGCAGAATTAGCTTCATCCCACTCCAGTGCCTTTTCCCTTGCATCAAAGTTTACCAGCATGGCCAGCTCAATATTTAACCCTTCCGCAATGGCTAGAAGCATGGCTATGGAAAGATTGTTATTATAGCTGCCACACTCTATTTTGCTTAACGAGCTTGTACTGATGTTCACTCTTCTTGCCAATTCTTCTTGGGTTAGATTTCTCAGGCGGCGGTAATACGCTACCTTTCTCCCGATTTGTTTATATTTAAACGTGTAAATGGTAATCAACTCCAAGGAATGCATTCACCTACAATTATTACATAAAATTGCCAAATGTAAGGCTCATAAGTAATGCTGTTATCCGCATAGATAATGCATGTTTTGCCAGAACCAGGACTATCTTCGACATTTTACGCAACCACTTGTATTTTCTTCTGCACTTCATGCAAAGTTGCTTGCCAATTTTTTTGATCGATACATTCATTACACCGACTGTTATCTTCGCCCCGCAATCACTGCAGATCAGGTTAGCTTTAACGTCAAGGCTTTTTACCTGTTCATTTTCATATACGCCTTCATCCGTCTTGCCATCTGCTTCCGGATCATCTAACTGGTACTAATTGCAAAACTAAGCATGTAGGCATACTTAATGGCCGCTGTTTGGGCTTTCGATAGATAGTCTCTTCGGGTAAAGCGCTGCCGTTCTAACGCCTGGGCTAATTGGACAATGCTTCTTCCTTGTTTCATTTAATCTTCTCCTCCCTTCATTTAGGTGCGACAAAAAGAGCCAGACGATTAATTCATCTGACTCAGAAGGCAATTTACTATGTTCCTCTTTAGGGGCAATGTGGTATATCCACAAGACATTAATTCATAATTATAATATATGATTCAAAAAATATATTCTGGCAAGCATGTTTCTTCCAAAGTCTCCTTGGCTGTGGCAGAAATTCCATAT
>NZ_DATMXX010000024.1:0-14548 GCF_035561255.1 Sporomusa sp.
CAACAGACCATTGATAGAATTATAATTATTTCGAGGTGAAGAGTTTTGGATAATATAGATAAAAAAATTCTTTGTTTGCTACAAAGAAATGCACGAGTATCTAATGCAGATATCGCTCGTGAAGTAAAACTTGCTCCTTCGGTTACTTTATCCCGCATCCGCAAATTAGAGGAAAAGGGGATCATCACAGGCTATGAGGCTAAGCTAAATCCCCACGAATTAGGATTGGATATGCTTGCCTTTGTCTTAATTAAAGTATCAGGAGATAAGGATATTGAAGGCAGCTTAGTGGATATCCCGGGTGTCCAGGAAGTGCATAATGTTGCTGGTGATGATTGTTACCTGATCAAAATCCGGACTCGCAATACAGAATCTCTCAGCCTATTATTAAAAGAAAAAGTTCGGGGAGAGTCAATATCCACCAAGACCATTATTGTTCTCAATACATTGAAAGAAACAACGCAACTCACCTTTTAACTATGGAGGGAAAAGCATGAATTCGCCAAATCGTATTTCATATCCAATCGCCCTGGCTTTGTTAGCAGTCTATTTCGCCTGGGGCGGAACCTATCTGGCAATGAAATTTGCAGTTGAAACCTTACCGCCATTTTTGTTGGCTGGTATCCGGTTTGTCATAGCTGGCTTGCTGCTATATCTGTGGGAAGCTGCAAAAGGCACTAAGAAACCCGACAAAATCCATTGGCGCAATGCCACAGTCATTGGCGGACTTATGCTTTTAGGTGGTAATTCCCTGGTAGTTTGGGCAGAACAAACCATTTCTTCCGGGATTGCAGCATTAATCGTTGCTACCGTACCCTTATGGATGACCTTATTTGCCTGGCTATGGCAGGGAAGTGCGAAACCCAATGGTTATGTAATAGCTGGATTATTGCTAGGCTTTTTAGGCCAAATATTACTGGTCAACAATTCGTTACAGAACTCCAGTTATCACCCGGAGCAGTTTTCAGGTTACCTCATCTTAACCTTTGCTGCGTTATTCTGGGCAGCAGGTTCTGTGTATTCGCGCCAGGCTCAATTGCCCAGCTCTGCACTCATGTCGATCGCCATTCAAAACTTAGCAGGCGGTATTCTTTGCTTACTTGTTGGGATTTCACTGGGTGAATTAAGCCAACTGCATATTGCTAATGTATCAACCCGTTCTTTGTGGTCTTTGGCATACTTAATCTTCATCGGCTCACTTATTGGATTTAGCGCCTATATCTGGGTATTGAAAAAAGCCGAGCCTGCAATTGTTTCAACTTATGCTTATGTCAATCCTGTTGTTGCTGTGTTGCTAGGCTGGGCATTTGCCAATGAACACCTGACTATGAATGATGCCTTTGCCGCGCTTGTCATATTGGCAGCTGTGCTCTTAATTACCATAGCCCCGAAAAAGAAGGCTTCCGGCCTCAGAGGTCATAGCAACTCTTATCTGCTTTCAGGCTTAGATGGAGATGGTATCTAACTCTTCTAACCCTAAAATCACTATACTACCAGCCTGCTTGTGCTGTAGATTTTTGTACATGAGTTAGGCTGACAGCTCGTCCACGTTTCTTTTGAAGAGGCGAATCGCCTCCGGATGGCGCATTACCATAATATTAGCACCAGCCTGAAGCAGGGTGGTTGCGGTCAGCGCTTCCCATAAAATGGCCCGTTTGGCCTGATTTCCCCAGTCAGGGAAGTCTTCTTCAGCCGCAATCGCTTCTTTAGCCCGCCAGGCTTCATGGCCAACATTGCAAACAACCGGCATGGCTAGTCGTTCATCGCCGTTCAGCGCGTCCAGACGGCCCCGTTCCATAATCGAATAGGTATAATCCATTCCATATCCCAGGGCGCATGTCCCGGGGTCCATTAAGATGTTATCGGCAGGTAGGCCTAATTCGGTAATCAGAATCTGGAGCTGTTTACACATATTGATATCAACAGTGCCAAGAGTCAGAACTTTATGGTTGTGAACCAGGGCTGCAGCGGCAATGGATTTATAATTATCGTGTTTCGCAAGCCCCAATAATAGATTCTCACCAGCGGCAGCTTCAGCAATCACAGGCATAATCGCGTTGTCTTTCTCGTCAATACCACAACCGGTTACAATTAGCGGTACACCTACGGCTGCCAGCACATCTTTTACCACATTAGCGAGCTGTTCCGGCGTTTTATTACCCAGCTCAGGGTCAGCACCTTTAAGTCGTAACAGAATCAGATCTGCACCAAAATCCACGGCTTTTTGGGCCCAGGCGGCAGGGTTGCCGGAAACACCGGCATATACATCCCGTAAAACGGGGTTCCATTCTGTTGGGGGGATATCCCATATTTCGATGGCCACGACCGCTTTATTAGGCTGTTCGCCCTCGAAAAAGAGGAATGGCAGTGTAGCATCCCCCCCGACGGTAACGGTATTGGTGCGAGTGCCACCCTGTCTTTTGGTCGCACCAAGGGTAACGGTGTGAATGCTTCCAATATATTTTTCATTTATAAAATCTATATCCATGATAAGGCTCCCTTCCATTTTAGAGAACAATAGCTCATAAGCTGTGCCAGTGCTACGCTTTTCTCGGATAATACGCTTTGGCAAAGGCCGGTATACCCACAGCCTCCTGCGGTCCGACAATGACATTCCACCCGGATTTCTCTTGTAGTTTACCGCTGATCACAGCAACATAACCGGGAATGACCAGCGATCTGTGAGTAACCTTTTCCGCAATGCCGCATTTTCGGACGAACTCGCTAATGATTTGAGCGTCAAATCGCCCTGATGCCCAGGCAGTAAGTACCGAAGTACCTTCAGTGTCAACAGCGATAATATATCCGGGAATTTTACTGGCGATAACCTCACCCTCAACCGCATAATAGGTAAGAGAAAAATTAGTGCAGACATATACTGGAGATTCAGGGGTAACAGCCCCGATTTCGTATAGATTAGCCTCTACGGCAATAGGTTTCTGCGGATCGGTATAGATGTTCATCCGGCAGGTCAACAAGGGCAGCACATAAGGCTTCTCATCAGCTTTCAAAACAACAACGCTGGCGTATTTAGCCACAAAAACCCCGGCTTGCAGGATTTCTTCATTAGGGTCTTCCGCAGTTGTGAATGCAATTGTGGGAAAACCAAATGGACGGAATTTTTTCCTGAGGGCCAGGCGGCGCATTCTGGTCAATGCTACCAATGCTGTTGCGGTATTCCGAATACCGGTATCAATGACCAATTCTTTGTATTCACTGGACACTTTTTCGATTAAAACGGCAGTATCCTCCAAACCTGTGCCTTTAACAATTACCGGAACAGCATAGCGCTTAGCCAAAGCGATTATCTCCTGCCAGTTGTCGGCAGTTGCGGAGCCAACCAGTGGTTTTTGGCCGGCAATACCAGGCAAAGCGGCTTCAAGGGAGTCAGCCTGCTCGGTTAGGAGTACTAAGTGAAGGTTTTTGGCTTGGGCAGCAACCGTATCCACAGCAGCTTTGAAGGTCTCGGGTGTTTGAGAGTCGTTGGTAACAGCAATGGCATTGACACCGATTTGCTGGCCCATCCGTTTCATAGTTAAGTCATTAATTGTCCTGATTTTATCATTAAGCTCAGCACTGGACATGGTATCAGAAACCTTAATGACAATAGCGGTTTGATTGATAAAGGTTTTATCATGACGAAAGAGTACAGTTTCGCCCCCCAGGGTAATCTGGTTGGGACCGGCACCAACGGTTACCGAGCGCATAGCGGGAGCGAACGCGCTGTCTAAAAATTCTTTTGCTGTTGCAGAAACGTGGGGACACAGGTCTAACGATGTACTGCCATTAGACAGTGCCATCGCAAACGCAAGACAAGTTGACAGACCACAGTCTTTACAGTTGGTTCTCGGGAGCTGTTTGAAGATATCAAGCCCTGTTAATGCCATATTGGTTTCTCCTTTGTTTAAGAACTATTTGCTTTTAATCGCTATTCATTTTACCTAGTGTATTTTCTCCCCAAACTTTAATCAATATTTTACCAAGTCGCTATAACCATAGATAGACTTATCCTATAGTCATTCTGGCAAAGTTATTTACGCGCCAGCTGGGATAAACCGGTTATTAATATTTGCACGGCGATAACCGGGCCTTCTCTATTATGTATAATTGTAGAATTTTTTATATATTTCAGTCAACCCCTCAGTTTTTCTGCCCCCCAAATAATAAAACTCCTATCTCATTCATGCAGAATTTAACAGGAGTTTTCGCTATTTTGCCGTTATACTATTCTCTCACAAAATCTATCGCCGCTTTTATCCTGGCGGCAATTCCTCTCATCTTCATTGTCGGGATAGCACATACCGATACACGAATACCCTTGGCCAAAGGGACAAGGTATATATTTTTTTCTTTCAGCACTTCACATACGGCCTGGGGCTTACTGCAAGGAATTGTAAGGAAGAAGCCGGACCGGTATGGCAGCATATTGAGCTGAACGGCCTTGGCCTCGCAGCTGAATATAGCAGCCCGTTCCTTGATAATCTGCAGTGATTCAAGTCGCTCTTTATCGCTTCTTTTTACCAGTTCAGGGTTAGAGTAGATCACTGATAATATCTTGGAGGCTCCCCGGTTAACACTTGACCAACTTGCCCTGCTTGTAATCTGATTGGTTTCGAAAAACTCCTCAGCCACCGCAGCGCTCCTGGATACACAAATCATCGCCCCTACCCGTTGTCCGTACATGGTGAAGCTTTTTGACATGCTGAAGCAGATGATTGGCAGGACATTTGCCGGCAGGTTAGCCAGCAAAGGGAAAAATGCCCTGCTGATCTTCTGGTCTTCCGTATAATCAAGATAGGCCACATCAATGGCCAGGATAATCGACTTTCCGGCAGTTGCCAGCCTGCCTGAGATATCCAGAACGGCCTGCCACTCGCTACTAGTCATACTATAGCCGGTGGGATTATGTGAGGGGGTATTTAGGATTACAACAAGCCGGTCTTGTCCTTGCAACAGCTTTGTGATCTTCTGTTCCAGTTCGCCAACATTGAACCTGTCGCCATCAAACAGCGAAAACGTCTCAAACTTTCTTTGGGCGTCTTCGGTTATTGATTTATAAGGCCCCCAGCACCACTCGCTTGATAGTACAGTTTCCCCACTGGAGGAATAATTGGCTACTATATTGTGCAGAGCACCGGTACCGCCTGGCGTTGCGACTGCTTTAATATGGCCTTCAGGACGATATTCCCGGAATACGTGGCTGATGGCTGCCTCCAGGTAGTCAGGTGTCCCCTCCAAGGGTGAGTAAGCTACGACCTCATTCATTGGCAGGTTCCGGTAGATTTCTTCTACTGTGGGTAAACAAAAAATAGTTTCGGTTTCATCCAGAAAGGTTCCCGGCGCACCATTAACCACCTGATCATTGCCATATATCTTTCTAGCCTCATTCGCTTCAGCCACAACAGCAAATATTTTATCCGGAGAATATTTCCCCCATGTATGTGGTGCTGTAAGCATCATAAACTTCCCCTCCCAATTAAATCTAATTCTCTTGATCCAAACCAATACCGCAGAGTCCTTTTCGCACAAAAAATAAAGAGTCAAATCTATTAGATCTGACTCTGGAAAGCAAATAAACACTAGCGTTACCTGATTAGCGCACTAGGCAGCACAAATAAAGACTATCTGTGCATTGTTTATCTCTGTCCTTTTGCCTGAGAGATTTATCAGCAAATTTTTTTTTTGCTGGGTTTCCCCTTCGGCGCCCTTTTGCAGGGTCTCTCCAGAGTCCCGTCCATGTGCGGTTCTACCCGATAAATCGAGTGCCTGAAAGTATTACTCCTTCGGCGGGCTATAATTAGCCGCTCTCCCGCAAACTTCATCCGGAAACAGTATTCAATTCGGCAGTCAATGTAGTACCTGAAGTTATTATAAAGCATTTCCCGCCCCAGGACAAGGTTACATTATAAAGACGCAGGGACGGTGGTCGTGTCTTTTCTTATGACAAAGCACTGCTCCTGCTCTTATCCTATACCCCTTGGCAATGTACTTTTTACTGTCACTTATTATGATTACTGCACAGTAAAGCCAAAGGGACGATGGTTGTGTCTTTTCTTATGCAAACCACCGCTCCTTGCGCTTACCCTGTACCCCTTGGCAATGTACTTTTTTACCGCCACTTATTATGATTACTGCACAAATTTTAATAAATAAATTGTGAATATATCACAATACGCTTTTATTGACTGCCTATAGAAAGTTTGTTATTCTGAAACTGTCATAGCAATTCCTGTCAGGAATTCTTAGTCAATGAAGACTGGAACGTAATGTGTATATGCATTACATCCCAGTCTTCATTGTATATTGTCAATCCAATTTCAAATCAGGATAGGGAGGTAAACATGCAAGACTATGGTTTATTTATTGATGGCGCCTGGAGTGTAACCGAGGAAAAAATCAGTGTAACCAACAAAGCCACTGGCCGAGAAATCGCCCGTATTTCCGCCGCCGGGGAGGCCGAGGTAAAAAAAGCGGTTGATGCTGCTGAAAAAGCCTTTAAGACAGTAAAGCTTGAACCGTATGCCCGGTATGAAATATTGCTGAAAGCCAGTCAACTGCTCAAACAAAACCAAAAGAAAATGGCAGAATTCCTATCTCTTGAGGTAGGGAAACCGATCAAGGAAGCTACTGCCGAGGTAGCCCGGGCCGAACAGACGCTCATCCTGTCTGCCGAAGAGGCCAAACGGATGACCGGGGAGATGGTGCCGCTGGCCGGTGCGCCAGGCTGCGAAAATCGCTGGGCGTTTACGCTGCGGATGCCTGTGGGGATTGTTTGTGCTATTACCCCGTTCAACTTCCCGCTCAACCTGGCCTGTCATAAGATTGGCCCGGCGATAGCTGCAGGAAATACAGTCGTGTACAAACCGGCTACAGTGACCCCCTTATCGGCAGTATTATTATGCGAGATCTTTGCCGAAGCCGGCTTACCTGCAGGGTATCTGAATCTTGTAACAGGATCAGGCTCCAAGCTGGGAAAGCTATTGACTGAAGAAGAAAGGATTGCCTTCTACAGCTTTACCGGCAGTCCATCTGTTGGAAAAATTTTACTCAAAGATGCAGGATTCCGGCGGGTAGCGCTCGAATTAGGCTCTAACTCAGCCAACATTGTGCATCATGATACCGACATCACAGCAGCTGCCGGGTTATGTGCCAAATATGCATTTGCCAATGCAGGCCAGGTATGCATTTCCTGTCAGCGTGTCTATGTGCAGCGGCGTGTGTACAGTGAATTTTGTGACAAGGCAGTGGCCTATGCCCAAAAGCTCGTTATGGGTGATCCCCTTGATCCGGCCACCGACATCGGCCCCATGATCAGCGAGCAAGAAGCGGCGAGAACGGAAGAGTGGGTTAATGGGGCAGTTGCCCTGGGAGCCAGGGTACTGACAGGCGGAAAACGGCGCGGGGCCTGGTTTGAACCAACTATCTTAACCGATGTTGGCGCTGATATGAGTATTGTCTGCCAGGAAGCTTTTGCCCCTGTTTTTTCGATTATCCCCTATGATACGATCGAGGAGGCCATTACGATGGTCAATGATTCTGTCTATGGGCTACAGGCCGGTGTGCTTACCGATTCTTTGGAAATCGCCAGGTTATGTGCCATGAAGATTGAAACAGGCGGGGTTATCATCAATGATGGCGCCACCTTCAGAACCGACAACATGCCTTATGGCGGCATCAAGGAAAGTGGTATCGGCCGCGAGGGCCCGCAGTATGCAGTGAAAGAGATGACTGAAGAGAAGCTGATTGTTTTTAAATTTTAGCTGTTAGGCCAGGTTTAAACCGGGAGGGGGCTGCCAGTTGTGATCAGCTGCCAGGAGATATGTACGTTACCGTCTTTAAAGAAGCTCACACTTGTTGCCGGGAAAGCCGGATTGGAACGCCGGGTACGCTGGGTGCATTTTATTGATTTGCCTGACGTAGTTCCCTGGGTGCAGGGAGGCGAGCTGCTGATTATCACAGGTATCGGTTTAAACGGTGAGGTGCATAGGCTAAAAGAGATTGTGCACGGCATTATCAAGAAAAAGCTGGCCGGGATTATTGTTAATGTGGGGCCCTACATCAAAGAAGTACCAGCTGAGGTTATTAGCCTGGCCGATCAGGCTAATTTCCCGGTTTTTGTGCTACCCTGGGAGGTAAAACTGGTCGAGGTCACCGGCGACATCTGCAGGCATATTATTATGAAACAAACCGAGGAGCGGTCAATCAACGATTTTTTAGAGCAATTATTGTTTCGTCCCTCGTCCGATCCGGAAGTCATCATTCAGCGGGCGGCTTATTACGGCTATGATTTAACCAGACCGCATCAGATAGCCATTATAAGCCCTGCCCGCTTACTTGAATTTGTCCAGGGTCAAAAGGCCAAAGCAGAAAAGGACCTGGTGGCCCTCAAAATCCGTTTTGAGCAAATTGTCCGTGATGTGCTAACAATACGCAATCAGAAAATCCTGTCCATGCTGCGGGTTGATGATGTTATCTTGCTTATGCCTTATGAGGATAAGGCTACCGGTTCATGCCGGAATATTGAGCTTTTGACAGAGATATTGGCAAGGCTTGCTGCTAAAATACCAGGGTTAGCCGTTACTGCCGGTTTAGGCGGCAGATTTGAAAGGTTGCCTGATGCCAAACGCAGTTATACTCAGGCTAACAAGGTCCTGCATTTTTCTGCGCAGCAAACACGCTCTAAACAGATACATGTCTATGAAGAGTTAGGCATCTACAAGCTCCTATTTGAGATGGAGTCTGACAAACTGACAGCCTATCACCAGGAGGTCATTGAACCGCTTCAGGACTATGATGCTAAGCATCACATGGAACTGGTAGATAGCTTGTTTGTGTATTTTGAGGAAAACTGCAATGCCGTTAAAACAGCGAAACGTCTGTTTGTCCATCGTAATACTTTGGATTACAGGCTCAAAAAAATCGAGGAAATATCGGGGAGAAATCTTTCTGATCCCTATGATCGCCTAACGTTGCAGTTAGGCGTTATTGTCGGCAAACAACTGGGCAGTGAGCTGTAAATATATCACAAAGCCGGCTATTATAGTTTGTGATGTGCTCACATAGACGCACTTTCGTGCATCTGATACTATTTGACTATAAACAAAAGCTGAATCATTCATTTGGCAAAGGCGCTGAATGTATATCACACAGGATATATACTCAGCGTTTTTTGATTATTAGTCAGGGAGGCACATTACGATGGGTAATACGCAAGGTAAGTCAGCAGCACTGATACAAAGAAAAAACAATGCAGTTCCCCGGGGAATTGCTAATTCCACCGGTGTTTTTGTGGAAAAGGCCAGCGGTGTTGTCATTACCGATGTAGAAGGCCGGGAATTTCTTGACTTCTATGCTGGAGTAGGGGTTCTAAATGTTGGTCACTGCCCTGAGCCGGTGGTCAATGCGATCAAACAACAGGCAGATAAGTTACTGCATTCCTTTTTTGCCATTGCCATGTATGAACCCTATGTCGAGTTAGCGGAAAAATTAAATTCGCTGATGCCTGGTTCCGGTACCAGGAAAACGATGTTTGCCAACAGCGGCGCTGAAGCTGTCGAGAATGCCGTAAAGATTGCCCGGCATGCAACTAAGCGAACAGGCATTATCGCTTTTGAAGCGGCTTTTCACGGACGCACCTTTATGACCATGAGCCTT
Organism: Sporomusa sp.; assembly: GCF_035561255.1. Classification (GTDB taxonomy): domain Bacteria; phylum Bacillota; class Negativicutes; order Sporomusales; family Sporomusaceae; genus Sporomusa. The sequence continues at coordinate 9,655 of NZ_DATMXX010000024.1, forward strand.
ACCAGTAAGGTAAAGCCTTATAAATACGGGTTTGGCCCGTTGGCCCCGGAGATTTATAAGGTCCCTTCCGCTTATTGCTACCGCTGTCATTATTGTTCTACCTATCCGGAATGCGGCATGCACTGCCTGGAAAACTTCGAACGTTTTTTCACAGCAGAGATTGACGCCGAGCATATTGCCGCCATGATTATTGAGCCTGTCCAGGGAGAAGGCGGCTTCATTGTACCGCCACCGGAATTCTTACCAGGGCTTAAGGCCATTTGCGAGAATAAGGGCATTTTGTTTGTGGCCGATGAGGTGCAAACCGGTTTTGGCCGTACAGGTAAAATGTTTGCTGTCGAAAACTGGGGAGTCGAGCCGGACATCATGACTACAGCGAAATCCATCGCAGCCGGTGTTCCCTTAAGTGCAGTCACAGGCAAAGCCGGGTATATGGATGCACCGGATGCAGGAAACATTGGCGGCACCTATGGCGGCAGCCCGCTGGCTTGTGTGGCAGGTTTGGAGACAATCAAATATATTGAGGATCACAAGCTGTGCAACAGGGCTGAAGCCATTGGCCACACCATTATGGCCAGGCTGAAAACCCTGCAGGAACGATGTTCGGTCATTGGCGATGTCCGGGGTCTTGGGGCCATGATCGGTATTGAGTTGGTTAAGGACAGGAAAACCAAAGAACCAGCCAAAGAACTTACAGCTAAGGTCGTGAAATACTGTTTAGAGCAAGGGGTCATGTTAATCAGTGCCGGTATTTTCAGTAATGTAATCCGCCTGCTGATTCCGCTGGTAGTGACTGATGAACAACTGGACCGGGGGCTGACAGTGCTGGAGCAGAGTATTCTGCGAGCGGCGACCGAAGCCTAGTACAACAAGATAGTTGCAAGCAAAGACGCTTGTCGACAACCGCGAGGTTGTTGGCAGGCGTTTCTTTATATAAAAATAAGAGGAGGCGAGTATAATGAAGGAAAACACGCTCCACCTGGAAAAGGAAAACCTTAAAAAGGATCTCAAAGACAGGCATATACAGTTGATTGCCATTGGCGGTGTTATCGGTGTTGCGCTGTTTATGGGTTCAGCCCAGGCAAGCAAGCTGGCAGGCCCGGCGCTCACCCTGGCGTACGCGATTGGCGGTATTGTCATGTATTTTGTGTTACGGGCCCTGGGCGAGGTTGCTGTAGAAAACCCGGTAGCATCATCCTTTGCCGGTTATGCCCGGGTTTTCTGCGGGCCATTGGTCTCATTTATTACCGGCTGGAATTATTGGTACCAATGGGTTGTTTTGGCGATGTGCGAGATCTCAGCCGTGAGTATGTACATGAAGTATTGGGCACCAGACCTTGAGCAATGGATTCCGGCCCTCATCTGTCTGGGTGTGATCATGGCCGTTAACCTGATTGCGGTTAAATACTATGGTGAATTTGAGTTCTGGTTTGCTTTGATTAAGGTTGTTACGATTATTGCCATGCTGGTAGTTGGTTTTGCAATGATTCTCTTTGGTATTGGTAACGGTGGTGTGGCGATTGGTTTTTCTAACCTGTGGACCCATGGCGGCTTTATGCCTTTTGGCTGGACCGGTGTTGCCATGGCCCTGGTTATGGTCGTGTTTGCTTATTCCGGCGTTGAGCTTATCGGGATTACGGCCGGCGAGGCTGTTGATCCTGAGCGTTCCCTCAAATCAGCCATTGATAAGGTGTTCTGGCGGGTGCTGATTTTCTATGTGGGCTCGATGGTTGCGATCTTATCGATATTCCCTTATGAAACCCTGCCCAAAGGTGTCAGCCCGTTTGTCATGATCTTTGAGAAAGCAGGGATTCCTTATTCAGCCTCACTGATCAATCTGGTCATTCTGTCTTCGGCAGCCTCCTGCCTCAACAGCTGTATCTATGTTTGTGGACGGATGCTCTATGGCCTGGCACTCCGGAATGAGGCTCCCGCCTTTTTAGGCAAACTGTCGTCAACCCAGGTACCGGCAAATGGTATTCTATTCTCCGGTGCAGTGTGTCTGATTGGTGTTTATTTAAACTATATCTCGCCTGACAATGTGTTTTATTATATGTCCGCAATCACAACAACAGGCTGTATGTGGACCTGGTCGCTAATCATGTATATTCAGTACAAGTGGCGGAAAAACCTGACAACTGAACAGATTGCCAATCTGAAATATCCGATGCCCTGTTATCCCTATGCGAATTATGTAGTTGGTGCCTTTATGCTGGCGGTAACTCTGGGTATGGGGTATGACCACGATAATCTGGTGGCCTTATATGTTGCCCCGGTCTGGTATGCCATTTTGTATATTCTGTACCGGTTATTCAAAATAGGCGAAGCCCAACAAAAAGCAGATCTGAGCATCCGTACTGAATGGTAAAGCCTGAGAATACAAGGAGGTCGAGAGATTTTCTCTCGACCTCCTTGTCATACAGCAGGCTGTATCGCCGGCGAATCACTGCTTGCAAGCAAGCTTGAAGTTACTTAACCGAAAACTCCATCAGCAGTTTCTCCCTGACATCCCATAACGCCTGTGATAAATCCACGTAATAATTATGGGGATTCTCAAATCGCAAAACCTCGTCCCATAATGTTCCAACCTGTTCCTGGCAATAGCCCTGAATGGTTTTTAAATCAGGGTTCTCATACACACACTTACCTTTATCAAATATCTTCGTCAAAAGTTTTTTAGCAAAGAAACCGCTTACCGTCTTTCTCTTCCAGGTATGTACAGGATCAAATATTACATAAGTTTCATCGATGCTTTCATCAGCCAGGGTTATCACATCGGCGATTGCCTTCCCACTGTTACTTTCAAACAGCCGCCATAATTGTTTGTGACCAGGGATCGTTATTTTTTCAACATTTTCACTGAGTTTGATTTTGGGAACAATCTGGCCCGCCTCTTCAACAGCAACCAGCTTGTAAACACCACCGAAAACAGGTTCAGATTTCGAGGTAATCAGCCGCTCCCCAACACCAAACGAGTCCACTTTAGCTCCCTGTACCAGAATGTCTCTGATTATGTATTCATCCAGTGAATTGGAGACTAATATCTTGCAATCAGAAAAACCAGCGTTATCCAGCATTCTCCGGCACTTTTTAGACAGATAGGCGATGTCGCCGCTATCAATACGTATACCTTTGGGACGGAAGCCTCTTGCTACTACCTCTTCATTAAATACCTTGATTGCGTTTGGTATTCCAGATTTCAGCACATTATAGGTATCTACCAGCAACAGGCAGTTATCAGGATATATCCGGGCATAAGCCCGAAAAGCATCTATTTCATTATTAAATGTCTGAACCCAGCTGTGAGCCATAGTACCAACAGCAGGTATGCCAAAATCGCGTTCAGCGATTGTGCAGGCCGAGCCGACGCACCCCCCGATAAAAGCCGCCCGCGCGCCAAAAATGGCGCCGTCATACCCTTGTGCCCTTCTTGAGCCAAACTCAACAACCGCCCGGCCCCGGGCAGCGCGGACAATACGGTTTGCCTTGGTTGCAATCAGGCTTTGATGATTAATTGTCAGCAGCACCATGGTTTCCACCAATTGGGCTTCAATAATCGGCCCCCGGACCGTAACTATCGGCTCATTGGGAAAGATAGGAGTGCCCTCAGGCACCGCCCACACGTCGCAGCTAAACCTGAAATTCCTAAGATAGTGTAAAAATTCCTCGTTAAATAGTTGCTTGCTTCTCAGAAAATCGATATCCGCATCAGTAAAACTCAGACCCTTCAGGTATTGGATCAGTTGTTCTACCCCGGCCATTATGGCAAAACCGCCGCCATCAGGAACTTTGCGAAAGAACATGTCAAAATAGGCTATTTTATTTTGTAAATTGTTTTGAAAGTACCCGTTCCCCATTGTTATTTCGTAAAAGTCTGTCAGCAGTGTTAAGTTAATCCTTTCCCCGGCTACGTCCCCCATGCCCATTCTCCTCTCATTCGATAATCTTCATCCATTTGGGGTTAAACCTAAACAACTTGGAAGGCCGGTGCCCGGCATCCCTGGTATACTCGTCTGTTTCAACCACCATATCCGCAATCTTCCGTCTAAAGTTTGCCTTTAAAAGCCCGGTGTCAAGTATGATTTCATAAACCTGCTGCAGTTTAGTTAAGGTAAACCGTTCTGGCATTAGGTTAAAAGCGATATCGGTGTACTCAATTTTGTTACGCAGTCTTTGGATGCCATACTCAATGATTTTCGCATGGTCAAAGGCAATCCCGCTGCATTCGACAATGTCCCGCTCGACCCTTGTTCCCTTATTCTCTACGGTTTTCACTGTTTTTATGGCGGCTGAAAGCTCCTGATCTTCATGAGAAAGCCTCAATTTAAATACCTGTTGCAAAATATAGCCTGTAGCAGTGACTGTTTTTTGTTCCTCGTCTAACTTGCAGGAAACAGTAAACCAGGCAGCATCGGCAACATTCTGGCTAGCCTCAATTCTGAGGCTGGAATTATCAACAAGGGCCATATACGAGGCACAGATAACCCTTGTACGGGGATCGCGGTCTACAGCCCCCCAGGTATATAGCTGTTCCATATATATTTCACCGATGTTTGTTTCTTCTTGCAACTTCCTTCTTGCCGCTTCGTCAAGGCTCTCCCGCAAGTGCACAAACCCCCCAGGCAGAGCCCACTGGTTCTTATACGGATGACTGCCCCGCCGGATCAACAATAAGCGCAGTGATTTCTCCGGTAACTTCCGGTAGTTCTTTTTTTCTTCTTCGGTTACAGTAAAAATTAGCATATCTACGGTAACAGACAGGCGATCATATTTACTGGCATCATAGCTTGATAAAAATTCAGCTTCAGTAAGCCCCTGCTTATTGACCTCACTCATCCACCAATCACCTTTTGTCTCCTAATATTATCTTAGTGTTAATATCATTTTAATAATA
>NZ_DATMXX010000025.1:0-11272 GCF_035561255.1 Sporomusa sp.
GATATGTAGAGCACCGTTGATTTTATTATTATAACTCTGATGTTTTTTTCATAATATATCTTGTCTTTTTTGTAAATCGGTGGTAAATTACCAATGACAGTTGTATTTTTATAATGCACTATTGCTTGCTTTGGGAGGGAATTAGATGAAAAAAATTCAGACGGTGCTTGTTGCCAATCGCGGCGAAATTGCTATCCGGGTCATTCGCGCCTGTAATGAGTTAGGAATACGCACAATTGCAATCTATTCCAAAGAGGATATCTTCTCATTACACCGCTATAAAGCCGATGAAGCCTATTTGCTAGGCGAGGATAAAAGCCCGGTTGACGCTTATCTGGACATTGAAGCCATACTTCGTATCGCTAAAAACCGTGGTGTGGATGCCATTCACCCCGGATACGGTTTTCTATCCGAAAACATTAATCTTGCCAAACGCTGTAAAGAAGAAGGAATCATATTTATCGGGCCAGACATTGAACATTTAGCCATGTTTGGCGACAAAATCAATGCACGTGCCCAGGCTGTGGCTGCCGGCCTGCCGGTTATCCCGGGAAGCAACGGGCCGGTAAACAGCGTCGAGGATGTCAGGGCCTTTGCACAGCAGCATGGCTATCCATTCATCATTAAAGCAATTTTGGGCGGCGGCGGCCGGGGGATGAGAATTGTCCGGACAGCAGCTGCACTTGAAGAGTCCTATATGCGCGCCAAATCGGAAGCAAAAGCTTCTTTTGGCGATGACCAAATCTACCTTGAACGTCTCCTTGAATTCCCCAAGCATATTGAGGTTCAAATCATGGGAGACCGGCATGGCAATATCATTCACCTGTATGAAAGAGATTGTTCTGTTCAGCGCCGCCATCAGAAAGTTATCGAGATTGCCCCCAGCATATCACTATCTGAGGAACTGCGTCATGCTATCTGTAATGCTGCCGTTAAATTGATGAAGGCTGTGGGTTATGTTAGTGCCGGTACTGTTGAGTTTTTGGTTACACCTGACCAGCAATTTTATTTCATTGAGGTTAATCCCCGTATCCAGGTAGAACATACCATTACCGAAATGATCACAGGCATTGATATCGTTCAGGCCCAGTTGTATATCGCCGATGGTGACCGCTTAAGTGATGAGAGTATTGGTATTCCCAGTCAGGATTACATTACCTGTAACGGCCATGCCATTCAGTGCCGGGTAACCACAGAAGATCCGGCAAACCAGTTTATGCCTGACACCGGCAAAATAACAGCCTACCGCAGCGGCGGCGGCTTTGGCGTGCGGCTTGATGCCGGCAATGCCTATGCCGGTTCAGTCATCACACCTTATTATGATTCGCTGCTTGTTAAAGTCTCGACCTGGGGTCTCACCCATAAAAGCTCTATCGCTAAAATGAAACGCTGCCTCCATGAATTCCGCATCCGCGGTATCAAGTCCAACATCCCCTTTCTCTATAACGTAGTTAACCATGCAGACTTTTTAAGCGGGCACTATTACACCACGTTTATTGATACAACCCCCGAGCTCTTTGTCTTCCCCATACCTCAAGACAGAGGAACAAAACTTCTTAAATACCTGGCTGAAACAACTATTAATGGCTTTGAGGGGCTTGCTAAAGGACCTAAACCAAGTTTTCCACCGGTTAGACTTCCGCAAACACCCACAAGTCCACTGCCTAATGGCACCAAACAGATTCTTGATCAGCGCGGCCCGGAAGGCTTAATGGCCTGGGTTAAAGAACAAAAAGAGGTACTATTAACCGATACTACACTGCGGGATGCTCACCAGTCCCTTCTGGCTACCCGGATGCGGACGCATGATATGCTAAACATTATCTCCCCTACCGCCCATATGCTGCCAAATTTGTTTTCTTTAGAAATGTGGGGCGGCGCTACTTTTGATGTTGCCTACAGATTCTTAAAAGAAGATCCCTGGCAGCGTCTCGAAGCCCTAAGAAAACAAAGCCCCAATATTTTATTCCAAATGCTGCTCCGCGGCTCCAATGCAGTTGGCTATACCAGTTACCCTGACAATGTCATTCGTGCTTTCGTAGCGCAAGCCGCTGAATCCGGCATCGATGTATTTCGGATTTTCGACAGCTTAAACTGGCTTGACGGTATGACTGCTTCGATTGACGCAGTACGGCTCTCCGGTAAGGTGGCTGAAGTGGCGATCTGTTATGCGGGTGACATACTTGACCCTGCCCGCACTAAATATGATTTAAAATACTATGTAAATATGGCTAAAGATATCGAAAAAGCCGGCGCCCACATGTTGTGTATCAAAGATATGGCCGGATTACTGAAACCGGAGGCTGCTTACCGGTTAGTTTCTGCACTAAAAGATACTGTGGAAATCCCAATTCACCTTCATATGCATGACACCAGCGGCAATGGTATCTATGCCTACGCCCGGGCCATCGACGCCGGCGTAGACATTGTCGACACCGCTATCTCGTCCATGTCCGGTATGTCGTCCCAGCCAAGCGGCAACAGCCTGTATTACGCTTTACAAGGGCATCCACGGCAGCCTATTGTTGATATCCGTAAAATGAATGAATTATCGCATTACTGGGAAGATGTCCGCGCTTATTATAAAGACTTCGAAAGCAGCCTCTTTTTCCCCAATGCCGAGGTGTATCAGCACGAAATGCCTGGCGGACAATATAGCAATCTAAGACAGCAAGCCAAGTCTTTGGGCCTCGAAAGCCAGTGGGATAAGGTCAAAGAGGTTTATCGTCAGGTAAATGATATGTTTGGGGATATTGTAAAGGTAACCCCCTCCTCTAAGATCGTTGGCGATATGGCCTTATTCATGGTTGAAAATAACCTGACCGAGGATGCGATCTATGAAACAGGTGACACCTTAGATTTTCCTAACTCTGTCGTGGAATTCTTTTCCGGACAGATTGGTCAGCCTTACCAGGGCTTCCCTAAAGAGCTCCAGCGCATCATTCTAAAAGGGAAAAAACCTCTAACCAGACGTCCTGGTGAACTGTTGGAAGCAGCTAACTTTACTGAAATCCGCGATACGCTGGCAGGAACCCTGCAACGTCCTGTAACTACCTCAGATGTCTTGGCCTATGCCCTGTATCCGAAAGTCTTTTCCGACTGGGCCAACTTTATTAATTCCTACGGTGAAGTATCAATGCTAAATACACCAACATTCTTCCACGGCCTAAAACCCAGGGAGGAAATCAGGGTTGACATCGAGGAAGGAAAAACACTTGTCGTTAAATTTATTTCTGTCGAAGAACCACTGCCAGACGGCACCCGGATTGTCAATTTTGAGCTGAATGGGTTACCCCGGGAGGTTATTGTCAAGGACAAGAGCATTAAAACAGTAATCATCTCCCGCATTAAAGCTGAAAAAGATAATCCTAATCATCTCGGCGCTTCCATGACCGGAAAAGCCGTGAAAGTAATGGTTGAAAAAGGCGATCATGTCAAAAAGGGCGATCATTTAGTAGTTACTGAAGCCATGAAGATGGAAACAACGATCCAAGCCCCCTTTGACGGCATAATAAAAGAATTATATGTAAAACCACAAGACCCTGTGGAAACAGGCGACTTGTTGATTGAACTGTTAAAAACAGTAAAAGCGTAGCTGCCAGTAGTCGGCAGCATTACCATTGTTAGTTAGTTATAGCTAGGGGTGCCCAACGGCTGAGAGGATTAAACTCCAACCCTCGAACCTGATGTGGTTAATACCACCGTAGGAAAGCTTTTTCCTTTTAAAACAAAGAAGCTTGCCTACCCTCACCTCCGCCTATAGCTAAAATATAATTAAGGGGAAGGGGAAAAGATTATGTACACTACTCAAATGGATGCCGCTAAACGGGGTATCCTTACTGAACAGATGCGTATCGTAGCTCGGGAGGAGAAGATTGAACCTGAGTTACTGCGCGAATTAGTGGCAAGCGGCAGGGTTGTCATCCCTGCAAACCGTCATCACACCAACCTTAGTCCTAAGGGGGTTGGGGAAAAACTTCGGACGAAAGTAAATGTCAATTTAGGTGTTTCCAAAGACTGCTATGATATTGAGCTTGAATTAGAAAAAGCAAAAAAAGCCATTGAGTTAAAAGCAGAAGCCATCATGGACTTAAGCTGCTATGGCAAAACCCGCGAGTTTCGCTGCAGGCTCATTGAAACATCACCGATCATGATTGGCACTGTCCCGATGTATGATGCCGTCGGAATGCTTGATAAGGATCTAAAAGATATTACCGTTGATGAATTCTTTTCAGTTGTCGAAAGGCATGCCGAAGACGGTGTGGATTTTATGACTATCCACTGTGGCATGAACCTAAAAACAGCTGAGCGGGTGAAGCAAAACAAACGGTTGACCAACATTGTTTCCCGTGGTGGTTCCTTGTTATTTGCCTGGATGGAGCTTAATAAGCGGGAAAATCCTTTTTATGAGTATTATGACAGGCTTCTGGATATTTGCGAACAGTATGATGTAACATTGAGCTTAGGTGATGCCTGTCGTCCGGGCTCTATCCATGATGCCACCGATGCTGCGCAAATTGAGGAACTCATTACCCTCGGTGAATTAACAAAACGTGCCTGGGCCAGAAATGTGCAAGTGATTATCGAAGGCCCCGGCCATATGTCCATCAATGAAATTGCTGCCAATATGCTCTTAGAAAAAAGATTGTGCCACGGCGCACCATTTTACGTTTTGGGCCCACTGGTCACCGATGTTGCACCCGGCTATGATCATATTACCAGCGCAATTGGTGGCGCAATCGCCGCTGCCAATGGGGCCGACTTTCTTTGTTATGTAACACCAGCGGAGCATCTTCGCTTGCCTAATTTGGATGACATGAAAGAAGGGATCATCGCCGCCCGGATAGCCGCCCACGCAGCCGACATTGCTAAAGGAATCCCCGGTGCCCGCGATTGGGATAATCAAATGAGTGCTGCCCGGGCCGATGTAGACTTCCCCCGCATGATTGAATTGGCTATTGATCCGGAAAAGGCTCAAAGATACCGTGGGGAATCACAGCCGGAGTGTGAGGATACCTGTACTATGTGCGGTAAGATGTGTCCGATGAAAAACATGAAAAAAATCCTTAACGGGGAAGACCTGAGCATCGTATAATATGGATACATATATGACATCTGTTTCAGAAGCAGCGCAATTGCAGGAATTAGTGGATTTCTACCGCGCGAAACTGCTTTTCACATGTGACAGATATTATTTAGAAGATGAACGGAGCCAATTTTTCAAAACGATGCTTCAGGCACTTATTTGCTGCCGTCAGAATTATACTCTTTATGAACATAGCCTCCGTTGGTTTATCACCTTTATGTTTTTCCAGACAGCCTTTGACTGTATTGAGAAACTACTGGGCAGATTAATCCAACAGCAAACAGACCTACCCAGAAAAACTGAGAAGCAGCCTCTTGGCCAGGTCTATCGATATTTATTTGAACATAATGTACAGGCTGACCATGCCCGCTCTTTTGACCTGTTAGATGCTATGCATACAAGACTACTCTGTCAAAAGGCCAACTTTGCGGAAAGCGGGCATGTCGCTGTGACAAGTTATCGCGGTCAGCAGTTTATCACCACATATGGATATACTGCTGAGCTAATCAATCCAACACTACTCTTTACAATATTAACAGATGTAGGTAACTTATTCTCTGACCTGATCGTAGAACCTGGGAATACTCAACATGCATTTTATTTTGCAGGGTCTGAACGCAAGTCATTTGCGCTGTAAGATCTTTTAGTGGTACTGTTCGCAAGGTATTAGGCGCTTAATACTTGTGACAGTACCATTTTTGTCCTACCCTTTCTGTATGAATAAGGAGGAGATGTATATGGATGCCTATCAAGCCCTGGAAAAACTAATCGCAGGTAATAAGCGGTATGTAACTGAGAGGTATGCAAAGCCTGACATCGGTTATAAAAAACGTCTTGAACTGGTGCAGGGACAACAACCATTTGCCGTCATTCTGGGGTGCTCAGATTCACGGATCCCCCCTGAGATTATTTTCGATCAGGGTCTGGGGGATTTATTCGTTGTCCGAACAGCAGGCCAGGTTGTGGACTCGGTTGTACTGGGCAGCCTCGAATATGCAGTTGAACATCTCGCGGTACGACTAATCCTGATACTAGGTCATCAGGACTGTGGTGCGGTTAAAGCTGCTCTAACAGGTACCCAGGCTTCGTTACACCTTTGTTCCATCCTGCAGGCTATCGTACCCGCCATTGAAAGTGCCAGAAACTGTACTGGTGAGCTACTCCCAAATGCAATTAGGGCTAACATTGACTTTAACATCGATAAGTTAAAGTCAGCTAGCCCTGTTCTTGGGAAAGCGATTTCTGCTAAAGGCCTCCAAATTATTGGTGCCATTCACAATATACATGATGGTAACGTAAACTTTGACTACGTCTAGAAATTACTGATTATTCTGTTCTTTTCTTCATGCTCTCTATTAGTTTTTTTACTTCAACTACATTGATGTTTCTATTTTCGATAATGTTGAATAAATCAGCCGCCATATCCAACGGATTGTGGTACATAGTTCCCCCTATGATCTCTTGGAGTTGATCATGTTTTTTGCAGTATCTGACCTTTCCAAGCTCATCATTATTTTTCTGTGCCTTATAGTGACTGACAGCATATAAGGTCCTAAGCGCAGCAATTACCTCTACCGCCCCACCATAGCGGGCACCCACAATAACCCCAAGATCGGTTTCCTGTCCGCACGAGCCACAACGGGCGATCACCTCACCGGCCTCCATTTTATCTACAACCTCAAACTGAGTTGTATTACATTTAACACACAGCAATTTAGATTCATCCCATTCGCCGTTATGCCCACATTTGTCCACTAAGTATCACTCCCTTTGCATAGTAATACTTAGTATTACAAAATTTGGTATATCTAAACCATAAAAAATAAACGCACTATAAAACAAGTGCGTTTATTTTTTTATCTAAATCTGAAATTTACTGGTAGCTATACTAAGTTCCTCAGCCATCTTCGATAAAGCCTGACTTGCTGCAGCAATCTCCTCCATAGCAGCTGATTGCTCCTCCGTAGCAGCTGACACGGTCTGAGTCTGTCCAAGAATTCCTTTACCGGCTTCCTCAACTGCCTGAACTGCTGCAACAATCTGTCTGCTACTCTCTGCCATTTCCTGGATGTCTGTCGATATGACTTTGACCTGACTGGACACATTCTCTATCAAGCCTACAATATCCTGAAACGATTTACCTGAGGTGTGAACAACTTGTGTACCGACGTTAACCTCCTTGGTTCCCTCGCGCATCGCCACAACGGCTTTATGAGTATCTGTACTTATTTCCCCAATCAATGCTGCAATCTGTTTGGCAGCCGCTTGTGATTGCTCTGCCAGCTTGCGAACTTCATCAGCAACTACGGCAAACCCCCGCCCCTGTTCGCCGGCACGAGCGGCCTCTATGGCTGCGTTAAGAGCCAGCAGATTAGTTTGGCTCGCAATATTTGCAATTACGCTCACTATTTGCCCAATCTCTTCTGAGCGGGCCCCCAAACTGGTTACCACCTGTGCCGATTCCATAACTGTTTTCTGGATGCGTTCCATCTGCTTAATCGCAGTTTCAACTGCATTAGTACCGCCCCGGGCAGCTTGAGCAGCTTTGTCTGTATCCAAGGCTACATCATTGGCATTTGACGCAATATGCCGAATCATCGCTGATATATTCTCAACAGAATTAAGGGTTTGATTTATTGATTGGAATTGGTCCTGAGAAGCCTGGGCAACATCAGTAATGGAAGAGGCTACCTGGTTGGCAGCTAAAGCAGATTGCTCGGCACTGGCTGTCAACTGTTGGGAAGAAGCGGCTACCTGCTCTGTTGTAACAATAACCTGACCAATTAACCGGCCTAACTTTTCGGTCATACTGTTAAAGGCAATCCCTAGTTTCCCGATCTCATCTTTGGAGTTAAGCTTGACCCGCTGGGCAAGATTTCCTTCGGCAACATCCTCCGCCTTTGTCATTAGCAGGTTCAAAGGGTTGGCAATCACCCGCACGATTAGCCAACCCCAAGTACAGGCTAGTAGGATAATACCAGCAGTGACTCCCAACACAACCTTTACTACCTGAGCTGCATCAGCAATTCCTTCCAGGTTAGTTGTTTCGGCTAATTTCTTATTGTAGTCGATTAGTTCACGTCTTAATTCTGTTGCCTTTTGAAATAAAGAAACACTCTGAGTGTATAAGACAAAAGCATCATTTTGGTGCCCGCTTGTAGCAAGCTTAATAATCTCCTGGCGAGCTTTCCGGTAATCAGCCAACTCTTTCTCCAATTCGCTCAGCTTGTTCTCTTGAAAGGTGTCAAGATTAATTTTCTTATATTCCTCTTGTAATTTATTAATCTTATTTGTATTATCTTGAATATTCTGAATAATTATTTGCTGCCTATTCGTATCTGCTGTCAGCATAATCTCCAGCAATTTAGATTCCGAATCTTTACTGAGCAGGCGTACCTCGCCAAGTAATTGGACAGGCACTAACCGGTCTTGGTACATCATAGTCATCTCATGGCTCAACATTCTGACCGAGAATAATCCAACAAAACCTACTCCAAATAAGCAAATCGCCATAAAAATAATTAAGCCGTAGATCTTGGTCGCGGTTTTAAAATCAGATAACCTGTGCATATGTCCTCCTCCAATACATAAAATGTCCTATGTTGCACTATTCGTTTTTTTACATAATTCACCTTCACAACTTTTATGATTCTTATTTACAAAATTACGTCTATCAAAAAACAAAAAAAAGCTTTTATCTTGTCCATAAACAAGATAAAAGCATACCGTTAGCATTACATCCTTTAACCCACGCCTGGACACTGGAGAATTTCATCTTGCCACAGAGCAGAAGCAGTTGCTTGCCTGCCCCTCTCCAAAAACAAAAATTCATCCCCTAAAGCCTTAGCCTCTGCCCGGTCATGGGTTACGAGGACAAAAGGAATATTCCAGAGTGCTTGAATCTTTTTCAGTTCTTCCTGCAGTTCCAAACGCGTATCAGCGTCAAGGGCCGATAAAGGTTCGTCCAGCAAGAGAATCTCCGGTTCAGCCATCAGCGCACGGGCAAGAGCCACCCGCTGCTTCTCACCGCCTGATAAGGTATCAATGAACCTTGTTGTCAGATGCCTGATACGCAGCAGTCCCACCAAACGTTCATAGAGTTCATTGGCTTCCTGGTCATATTTCCTTACACCATACCAAATATTTCTTTTTACATCCATATGTGGAAACAAAGCAAACTCCTGAAACATATAACCCACCCGCCGGAGCTGCGGTGGCACAAACGTTTTCGCCGATGAACAGAACAAAATGCGGTCATCATGAGCGATTTTCCCCTCATCTGGCCGTAAAAGGCCGGCAATCGCGCGGAGGATCGTTGTCTTGCCTGCCCCTGAAGGACCTAACAAAACTAAAATGTTGTTTGCAACAGTAAACTGAATATCCAGCGTAAAATCAGAAAGTTTTTTCTTCACAGTTACCTGCAGCATTTAAAACAACCCCTTTACAGACGATTCCCCACATCGCTTCTTAGACCAGACATTTAGTCCAAAAATCAGGAAAAATGTTATCCCACTGATCAGCAGGACATAAGCGCCAGCCAACGACAAATCATTGGATTCTGCAGCAAAATAGATCGCCAGCGGGATGGTCTGGGTCTTACCGGGAATATTACCGGCAATCATAATCGTAGCGCCAAACTCTCCCAGCGCCCGGGCAAAAGACAATACCAGCCCGGCCACTAATCCTGGCCAGGATAAGGGCATGGTTATTGTCCAGAAAACCCGCCAATTACCAGCACCCAGCGTCCGGGCGGCATCTTCAAGCTTGCGGTCCACTCCCTGAAAGGCGGCCTTGGTACTCTGATACATTAACGGAAATGCAACCACCGTAGCTGCCAGCATAGCCGCATAAGGAGTAAAAATAATCTGGGTATGTAAGCTTTCCGATAAGAAGCGGCCAATAGGTCCTTGTTTTCCAACCAGAACCAGTAAAATAAAACCGGTTACAACAGGCGGCAATACTAATGGCAAGGCAAAAAGCGCCTCCAGTGCACTTTTCCCGGGAAATTCAAAGCTTCGCATAATATAAGCGGCAGTTACCCCAAAGATAAATACAAAAATTAAAGAAACAAGCGCAACCTTGACCGATAGTAGGACTGGCTGCCATTCAATCATACAGTCACCTGCTTTATTGGCTTAAACTGACAAAACTAAAGCCGTCTTTTTCAAAAACAACCGTTTTTCGGGCTACCTGTTATTTTCCCATGACAAATCCATTTTTCTCAAATACCGCTTTGCTTTCTGCACTAAACAGATATTCAATAAAATCTTCAGCTGCCTTTTGTTGCTTGGTACCGGTGGTCACAGCAACCGGATAAATGATAGGCTGGTGACTACCTTCCGGGGCAACTGCGGCAACTTTTACTTTGTCGCTGGAAATAGCATCAGTCTTATAAACAATCCCGGCTTCAACATTGCCTGTTTCAGTATACGCCAATACAGTACGCACATCTTTGGCAAATACAACCCGTTCTTTGAGTTTATCCCATAGCCCCAGTTTCTGTAATACCTGTTGGGCATATTGTCCGGCAGGTACTGTGGCAGTCTCGCCAAGCGCAATCTTTTGCACACCTTCCTGGGCTAAATCTTCATATTTTGTTATGTTTAGTTTTGTTTCTTTAGGGACAACGACGACCAGCTTATTCTCAACCAGATTTTTACGGGTAGCTTTATTGACCAGGTTTTTAGCCTCCAGTTCATTCATCTGCTTGGGAGCGGCTGAAATGAAAATATCGGCAGGCGCGCCTTGCTCGATTTGCTGCTGGAGAGCGCCTGAGGCGCCAAGGTTATAAACAAGTTTAACATTGGGGTTCTTGGCCTGATAATTCTTTTGGATCTCAGTAAGTGCGTCCTTTAGACTCACAGCCGCCGAGACAGTGATCTCAACCGGCATCACTTGCGCTGCTGGCGGAGTTTGCTTTTCCCCGCCGCAACCAACCAAACTAAAGATAGTGGCTACTAACAAAGCCAAAATAAGAAATACCTTTTTGTTCATCATTCTCATCTTTTTATCCCCCTTTATATCACTCTACCTGTCAGATCATAGCCGGCAGATAGGCACACAACCCCTTGCTCAGCAAACAATATCCCCCTCAAAACAACAAAAGATCAACTAACATAATCAAACTGCAACCAAGTTAGTTGATACGTCTATGTATCAATTCAGTTAAATACGCAACTGAAATTG
>NZ_DATMXX010000026.1:0-24151 GCF_035561255.1 Sporomusa sp.
GGTCAGACCATCATACCATAAATTTATTTAAAATTGGGGGAGTGGAGAGTTTGAAAAAAGTAAGTGAGCACTGGAAACAAGCGCTTACAGCCTATGCTGACGGCACCAGCCTATTCTCAGAGTTTGAAACCAGGGCAAAAAATGCAGCGGCTGAGGTTTTCCGGGTCAAAACAGCAGCCGAAGCAAAAGAAGTCATTGCCAACCTCGTAAAATACACAAACGCCCGTAAAATTGTAGCTGTTAACAGCCCGCTGCAACAAGCGGCCGGTATCAATGCCGCATTGACCGAACTTGGCGTTACCCTTTATACTGAGCAAGCAGATATTGCCGAGCATGCTGAAAGTGCCGACATTGGCATCTCAGCCGTTGAATTCGCAATCGCCGAATCAGGCAGCGTTTGCCAGGATGCTATGGCATTTGAAAGCCGTTTAGTCTCGATGCTTCCTCCCGTTCATGTTGCTTTTATGAACAGTGGCAATGTTGTGCCTGGCGTAACTGAAGCTATGGAGGTTATCTCTAAGGTTTACGATCATGGTTATATTAGTTTTATTACCGGCCCCAGCCGTACTGCCGACATCGAACGCGTCCTGACAATCGGCGTGCATGGTCCCAGCCGTTTTGTCATTATTGCCGTTGATGAAGAAGTTAGCGGGGGTGGCAACTAATGGAAACAAATAACCGTAATATAAAGAATGAAATTGACGAGAAACTCAATGATGAGGTCTTACGCGGTGCCTTAGGGCGATTTGCCGAAGCCTATCCTATCTCCCGGGCTAAAGCCTATGAAAATGTGGCTGATATCGAAGCCCTTCGTGAGCAAGTCCGACAAATGAAGATGGGTGCTGTTGCCAACATCGACAGCCTTGCCAATAAATTTGAAGCTGAAGCAACTAAACGCGGTGCTAAGGTGTTCCGCGCCAAAGACGGGGACGCGCTGAAAGAATATCTAATTAATCTCTGTAAAGAAAAAGATGTAAAGCGGATTGTCAAATCCAAATCCATGGCCTCGGAAGAAATTCACCTTAACCATGACCTGGAAGCAGCTGGCCTTCATGTAAAAGAAACCGATCTGGGGGAGTGGATTATCTCCTTAGCCGGACACAAACCCTCCCATATGGTTATGCCGGCCATTCACTTAAACCGCGAACAAATTGCCAACTACTTCTCTAAAGAACTGAAACAGGAAATCCCAACAGATATCCCCTTTATGGTACAGGCTGCCCGTACAGCCCTCAGAACTGAATTCCTGCAGGCAGATATGGGTATCTCCGGCGCAAACTTTGGGATTGCCGAGAATGGTGCTATCGGCCTGGTAACCAATGAAGGCAACGCCCGTCTGGTTACTACCCTGCCACGAATTCATGTTGTTATCATCGGTTATGAAAAACTGATTCCGACCATCAAAGACGCTGCTCCTATCCTGCGCACCCTGCCGCGTAATGCCACCGGCCAGCTAATGACCAGTTATATGACTATGACCTCAGGCACTACCCCGGTAATGGTTAAACACGACGGTAAGTGGATTGAGCAAGATAAGGAACTACATATTATTCTCTTTGATAATGGCCGCTTGACAGCGGCCCATGATGATAAATTCAAAGAAATCTATCAATGCGTCCGGTGTGCCTCCTGTCTCAATGTTTGCCCTGTGTATACCCTTGTGGGCGGCCATGTATACGGCCACATCTATGCCGGCGGCATCGGCGCCATCCTGACTGCCTTTTTAAACAGTATGGGTGATTTCGAAAAGATTAATGAGCTGTGTATTGGCTGTCGCAAATGTGTTGAGATTTGCCCTGGCAAAATCGATATTCCCCATCTCATTGAAGAACTCCGGGCCAAGGCGGTCAAAGAACACGGCCTGCCGTTCGGCGTTAAGGCAGTATTTGAAAATGTTCTGGCAAACCGCAAGGTTTTCCATACCCTGCTGCGTTTAGCAGCTATTGGTCAGAAACCCTTCCAGTCCGGTCGCCTAATCCGCCACCTACCACTATTTTTGGCAGGCATGGCCAAAGACCGCAGCCTGCCGGCAGTTGCCGACGTCCCCTTCCGGGATCGCGTCACCAAAATCACCAAGAAAATAAATAAACCTGCAAAACGAATTGCTTTCTTCAGCGGCTGTAACATTGATTTTATTTTTCCTGAAACCGGCGAATCAGTATATAAAGTTCTCCATGACCTTAACATGGAAGTAGTCTTCCCAGAAGAGCAAAGCTGCTGTGGTAAACCGGTACTGGGTATGGGCGACCGGGAAACAGCCAAACGGATTGCCAGGAAAAATATCGAGGTCTTCGAAGCAGCCAACGCCGACACCATCCTATCGGCCTGCCCAACCTGCGCCGAAACCTGGCATCAGACCTATGTCGAATTGTTTGACGATGAGCCGGAGTGGAAAACCCGTGCCGAGAAACTCGGCCATAAGGTCTGTGAGTTCACTAGTTTTGTCGCTAAGGAATATCAGAAAACCGGCCGCTTAGCCAAAACAGCCGGCAACAAAAAAGTCACCTATCATGATTCCTGCCATATGAAACGAGGCCTCGGCATTTACACTGAGCCGCGTCAGCTGCTGGAAGCCGCCCCAGGGTATGAGCTGGTAGAAATGAAGGACTGTGACAAATGCTGCGGCATGGCCGGGGCTTTCGGTGTCAAATACAGTGAACTGTCAATGCCTATCCTCAAACAGAAAATTACCAATATCAAAGCCAGTGATGCAGAGGTTATTGCCGTTGCCTGCCCGGCCTGCATGATGCAGATTCAAGGCGGCCTGGACAAACAACTGCCTGCTGTGAAAATTAAGCATATCGCAGAGATTTTAGCAGAAAATATCAAAAGTTAAAGTAGGTATTGTAAAGGAGTCTTCCAAATCGGAAGACTCCTTTTGCTTATGCCCGCTTATCTGGCAGCCTGCCCTAAAGCAAAACCAGTTTCCAGTGCTTTCTTATTCAGGTCTTCTGTACCTTTAGGTACTCTGGCCAAAACCGCCTGCGTCAGGCAATTCAGCCCAACTACACCCGAAAAACCGGCCAGCGCACCTAGAGCGACGATATTAGCAACCATAACATTGCCCAGCTCATTGCGGGCAATATGAGTTATCGGCAACGCCAGCTTATCAGCCGCTACTACCGGCAGCGTTTTAACAAGCGTAGTATCGACAATCAACCGGCCACCTTCTTTCAACAGCCCAATATATTTATTGCATGCTTCCTGGCTCATAGCAAGCAAAATATCGGCTGTGGTCGCCTTCGGATAGTCAATCTCTTCATCGCTGATAATGACCTCAGATTTACTGGCCCCGCCCCGTGCTTCCGGACCATATGACTGAGTCTGAATCGTCTGTTTGCCATCTAGAATAGCAGCCTCTGCCAGGATGATGCCTGCCAGAATAAGACCTTGCCCGCCGGTACCGCTTAAGCTAATCTGCCACATTACCGATTCCCCCTTTGAGCCTGAACACGCGCAATAAGCTTGTCATACTCGGCAGTATACTCAGGGGCTTCAGACCGGTGAAGCTCACCAATCAAAAACTTATCTTTAAGCTGCTCCGGTGTGAGTTTGGAAGCTGCCTGAACAGGAATCGCTTTTTCCTTCTGCCATTCCATCATTTTAGCCGCCGAACCCATCTTGTTTTTACGCCCGTAAGAAACAGGACATTGGGTGATGGCATCAATGACTGAAAAGCCTTTATTCCCGATCCCTTTCACAATAAGGTCTGTTAATAAAGTCGCGTGAAACGCAGTAGCCCTGGCTACATAAGTGGCACCGGCGGCGGCAGCCAACGCGCCAATGTCAAACGAGCGTTCAATATGACCAAATGGTGCCGTACTTGATTTGCTTGCCACCGGGGTAAGCGGTGACGACTGGCCCCCGGTCATGCCATAGATATTATTATTAAAAATAATTGTCGTAATATCAATATTGCGTCTGGCAGCATGAATGAAATGATTGCCGCCAATAGCGGTAGAATCGCCGTCACCGGTAATAACCAGCACATTCAGTTCGGGGTTGGCCAGCTTAATGCCGGTAGCGAAAGTCAGTGCCCGGCCATGGGCCGTATGTACGGTATTAAAATTCATATAGCCTGACGCCCGTGACGAGCAACCGATTCCTGATACAATGATTGTCTTGTCCTGTGCAAGCTCCAGTTTATCAATAGCCCTGATAAGAGCAGCCAAAACAATGCCATTGCCGCAACCTGGACACCAGATGTGGGGAAAAGCCGAAGGCCGTAAATATTTTTCAATGTCTGCCATTATTTAGCACCTCCAGCTGCGGTGACAATAGGCTCCAGTATTTCTTCAGGCTTAAACAGTTCGCCATCAACCCTGGTTACAGATACAACCTTATCCCGCCCCACATACCGCTCTATTTCACCGGCCAGTTGGCCATAATTCATTTCTGGCACAATGACCTTGCCAACCTGGCTGGCTGCCTGTTGAACAATCTGACCGGGGAATGGCCAGATTGTTATCAGTTTTAGCAGACCGGCTTTGATTCCCTGTGCCCTGGCAGCCTTAACAGCTGCTATTGCAGCGCGGGCCGATCCACCATAAGCGACTACCAATACTTCGGCGTCCTCAAGATAGTGCTCAGTATACAGGGTCAGCTCAGCCTGTGCGTTATCAATCTTGGTATGGAGGCGTTCAATAAGCTCTGCGGTGAGATTGTTGGCCTGGGTAGGTTGCCCCTGGTAGTTATGCACCAAGCCTGTAACATGATAATAGTAGCCTGAACCAAACGAGGCCATCTCCGGAACGCCGTCAGCAGCAGGCTTATACGCCTGATATTCACTGGGTGGTACTGAAGGCAGCTTACGGTTTACAATCTCAATATCATCTGGCTCCGGCAATTCCACCCGTTCACGCATGTGACCAATTACCTCATCCAGCAACAAGATAACAGGGGTGCGGAATTTCTCCGAAAAATTCACGGCTTTAACAGTCACGTCAAAACACTCACGCACCGAGGCCGGAGAGAGAGCAATCACACCGCGGTCACCGTGACTGCCCCAGCGAGCCTGCATAACATCACCCTGACCTGGTGAGGTGGGCTTGCCGGTACTTGGACCTAACCGCTGTACGTTGACAATAACTACCGGAATCTCTGCAATTGAGGCATAGCCAATTAGTTCCTGTTTTAACGAAAACCCGGGGCCACTGGTAGCAGTAAGAGCCTTAACACCAGTCAAAGCTGCACCACAGACAGCGCCCATACTGGCTATCTCATCCTCCATTTGAATAAACTTACCACCCAGCTCCGGAAGCTTCTCGGCAAGTATTTCGGCAACTTCAGTACTTGGGGTAATTGGATAACCGGCGAAAAAGCGGACTCCCGCCGCCAGCGCCCCCTCAGCACAAGCCTGATTGCCCTGCATTAAGCGCGCTTTGGTCACTTGGTATCCCTCCCAGCATCTTCTTCCTTAGTTACTTTCACGGCATAATCCGGACATCGCAGTTCGCATTGACCGCAGACAACACATTTATCAGGATCTTTTACATAAATTTTGCCCATGTCGTCTAAGTCGAGGACAGATTTAGGACAAAAGTATACGCAGATACCGCAGCCCTTACAGAGCTTTGGCTTAACAGACAGTGCCATAACAGCTTTTCACTCCTCTTTCCGTTCAGGTAATTACAGTTATTTCTAGCATATCCTGTATTATTATAAGCTATATTAATAGGTTATTCAATATTTTCTGGATTTTGTATTATACCTATGCTTTTTGCTGACAGTGCATAAAAAAAGACCACCCAGGCACATTGACCCAGGTGGATAAGTATGGCTATAAAACCCTACCGGCTTGTTTTCATGCTATTCTTTAATTAGAATCATTCTATCAGCAGCCTCAGCCACAATTCTAACCTTCATTCTCTCCGGTTCAGTTAGTTCCTTGTAGTCAGCCTGCTGAGTGACAAAATAGGCTTTACCTTGTGCATTATTAACAGCAGCAGGTAACTCCATTGCCTTGACCTCAATTCCATAGATATCAGTATAATAGGCAAACCCTGGACGAAGAAATTTCATCACATAGACTGGCGATTTACCATCATATTTGCCGGTAAATTCATGAGCAATATATTTTGAAGTGAAATAAGGGGCAACTCCGGAAAACAACATACCAACAAGCACCATGGAAAACAGGGTCATGCCAATTACCTGAACCCAAAAGGCCTTCCCAATCTGCCGCTTCCAGATAAAAAATATTGAGCATAGTGCCATTACGCTAAACAACACAGCAGTAATCCCAACACCATTTGTGAGGGCAGGGAACAGCTCCAAACTGGCAAACATACCGGCAATCAGCAAAGCTGACAAGACTGAGAGTATAACCGGCCAGGCAGTCCGTCTTGCTCTTAAACCCCAAACCCGGTCAATATACCATCCGGCAATAAGTGCCAGCGGCGGATACATTGGCAATATATAAGATACCAATTTAGTCTGTGATATTGAAAAAAAGATAAAAATAAAAACAGCCCAGATGTTCAAAAACAATAATGTCCGGTTACTCTCCTGGCTGCTTTGCGTTAGCGAAACCCATACTGACTGAAAAAGGATTGATGTCCAAGGAAAAAAGCCTAATAGCAGCACCGGAATAAAATAATACCAAACAACTAATTCCGGATGCTCCGGTGAAGTAAAGCGGGTTACATTATGAAACCCCAGGAAAGTATCAATAAAGGTACTGCCATGTACACTATACATAAACAAATACCAGGGCAACGCAGTTACTGCAAATAACCCAATTCCAGTTAGAAGTTTCATTTCTTTTAACAGGCGGAAGCGACTGGTAGCAGCTAAATACAGGAATATTACGGCACCAGGGAACAAAAATCCCACTGGTCCCTTAGCTACAGTAGCCAAACCGGTAAAGATATACATTACATAATAACGTTTTGTAATAAACCCCAATAAAGCAAGTGTCAGACAAAAATTAAGAGTAATATCGGTAACAGCCGCTTTGCCAAGATAAAAATATTCTATACTTGTTGCTAAAACGAGAGCACCGGCCAGCGCTGCCCGTTTATTAAACAGCTCCCGGCCGAACCAGTATAAGGCCAAAACCCCGGCAACACCTAAAAATGCCGAAGGGAAACGGGCTGAGAATTCACTCATGCCAAACACCTTAAAAGCACCAGTTACCAACCAATAATACAGCGGAGGTTTGTCATACCAGTATTCCCCATAGATACGTGGCGACAAAAATTCATTAAACTGGATCATCTCTTTAGGGGTTTCTGCATAAACAGGCTCATCCGGATCCAATAAAGGAATACTCCCTAAATTAAAAAACATAATAATTAACGCAATCACTGCTACAACCCAAAGATTACTATCTAACCGCCTTACCATGCTCGTCCCCCGTTTATTTATTTAAAGAATGATACGTTCGCCGCAAACCTTCCGCCAGCATCATCTGCGGCTTCCAACAAATATTATCAATAGCAGCACGATTTGATAGCATGGAATGATAAATATCCCCATCCCTGGCCGAGACATGTACCTTAGCCACTTGTTTTCCGGCTGCCTCTGCCAGCAATTCAACCAAATCATTAACACTAATTTGTGACTGTGTGCTAATGTTATATACCCTGTTAACTGCCGCTTGCGGAGCCGTAAGCACTTGACAGTTAGCTTCAGCCACATCGCCGACATAAATAAAATCCCGGGTTTGCCCACCATCGCCAAAAACTTGAACAGGCTGATCGTGGCGTATTTTCCGGGTAAAAATGCTGACTACTCCACCTTCGCCACCATCTCCCTGCCGCTCGCCATAGACATTGGCATAACGGAAGGCAACATAGTCTATCCCATGTATCTGATGATACAGAGCCAGGTATTTCTCACTAGTGAGTTTCGTCAATCCATAAAAAGACGCCGGATTTAGCACACAATCTTCAGTAATAGGCAGTCTGTCAACATCCCCGTACACAGCAGCACTAGAAGATAGAACTACCCGCTTGACACTTGTCTGGCGGCATGCTTCTAACACATTTACAAGGCCAAGCAAATTTATCTTACAATCAATATCCGGATGGTCAATGGAATAAGGCACTGCAGTCTGGGCGGCCAGGTGAACCACATAATCAAACCTTTCCTGGGCAAATACCTGCGACAACCCACTATCCACTATATCCATTTCAATAAACTTAGCCCTGCTATCAAGATTATCACGCAAACCAGTACTCAGATTATCGAGTACGACAACCTCCCAGCCTTTGTCCAGCATTTTATCAACAGTGTGTGAGCCGATAAAACCAGCACCGCCAGTTACTAATGCTTTCATCATCAATCATCCTTTATCTTTATTCAAACCGGCAAACGACACCAGGTCAATATTATTCTTCTTTAAGCAGTCTGCAACCTGTGGACTGGTAACTGCAGCTAACTCTTGCTGCCAGTGGTAATCCCAAGTAAAAACAGGATTTAATATCGCATCATCCAGTCCAGGGTGAACCATAATTTCACTAGTGCCCTCAGGCAGGTTGTCAATAATCTTGTTTAGCAATCTTTTTTCCATACTGCCGCCGGCCAGCATGCCGTAAAAATGATCTGGCACAACCAGCCTGGCCCGCCGGGCCTTAAGCCGGGCCAGGCCAGCCAAAACGCTGAGACCTGAGCGGCCAATAATCCGGCCGGCCGATGGTCTAAAGCCGCCAAAAAACAACAAGGGTTCGGCCGGAATTCGTATGGCCCGGATATTAAACTCCCTGGCAATATCAATAACAATATCAATAATCCCCGGTACAATATGCAGATGCTGATGGCTGTCAAGATGAGTAACCTGAATTCCAGCTGCCAATACCTTTCTGACCTGAGCCATAAGCTCCCGGTGCACATCCCCCAGCCGGATGCCGGCAGAACAAATTTTTCTTAGAAATACCGGATACTTAGAACAAAGCAGCCCTTCCTGATCAATCAGCGAGGGTATTTGCCCCGGTTCAGCCGCAGGACAGCCGCCTACAAGGGTAAGATGGACGCCAATCCCCAGCGTCCGGTAATCGGCTGCTAAAGCAGCCGCGTGCGCAAAAGCAGGGCCGCCAGCCATAATTGTGGTACTGGTTATACACCCAGTAGTATGTCCAGCAATAATGCCCAGATTAATATTCTCATGCAAGCCAAAATCATCAGCATTTACAATTAATTTTTTCATAGCTACCTCGAGGTAATTATTACATAGAGCACAATCACAATTGGGCAAAAAATCCCTGGTATGACTTGATCAGCGATTTCTGATACTATAATTGGTCACACGGCCAAATAAAAAAACAGGGAGGTCACATTATGCAAAACAAACAAAGCAAACAGGCAGAAAGCAAACAGAAATATGGTACTCTGACTGCTACGCAGGATGCCAACAATGACTATTCGAGCAGCACTTCCAGCAACTATGCCACTTCAGGAACTTCAGGAACTTCAGGAGCTTCAGGAGCTTCAGGAGCTTCCGCAACCTCTTCTACCACTGCTTCAAACTCTGCAAGCTCAGCTGATATGAACCAATTGAGCAAATTGGCTAAACAATCCCAAACCGGCAGTGCCACCTCGGCTGCTACCAATTCCAAAAGCCAAATGGCCAACCAGACTCTAACTGCAAAGTATGATGCAAACGGCGACTACAGCGCCGAATAACAGGGTAACCAAGTGGCGGCGCCGGACTATTCTCATGAATGGTCCGGCGCCGCTTTATTTACCTGGTAACAGTCTCCGTATGGGCGGCATAAGCGCTATGGTTGTGAATAGATTCATAATTCTCGCATTCCACTTCAAACCATTGTACACTTTCAATCTGGCGTAATGTGAGTACTAAATCCCTGAGTACATCTTCCACAAACTTGGGATTCTCATAGGCTTTCTCAGTAACATACTTTTCATCTGCACGTTTTAAGAGCGAATACACCTGACAGCTGCCTTGCTGTTCCATTAAGGCTGCCAGATCCTCAATCCAGATAAATCTGCCATGCTGATGCTTAATCTTTACCCGCATAATGCCCCGCTGATTATGAGCTCCATACTGGGATATTTCTTTACTGCAGGGACACAACGAGGTAAACGGTACTGTAATACCAAACATAAAGTCCAGATGTTCATCCTTAGCCAGACTGCCGGAAAACATACAGTCATAGTCCAACATACTTTTGAAACCGCTTACCGGGGCAGTTTTTTCAATAAAATATTTAAAATAAATATCAATATGAGCCCGCTGGGCATGTAAACGATCAATCGTATCTGTCAGCATATATTCAATCTCTTTATAAGACACCGGCTTCTGACTCCAATCGCTGAGGATTTCAATAAACCGGCTCATATGCGTACCTTTAAACTCCTGGGGTAAATCAACCGTAAGCTTAATTTTTGCCAGCACTGTCTGAAACGAACCACTCTTGGTCTTAATTAAAAACGGTAAGTGAACGTCACTGACCCCGACCTTTTGAATAGCGATACCGCGCTCATCGCAGCTGTTTTGAACATCCTTAATGCTGTTGCGTCCTTGAGCTGTTTGATTCATTTTATTCACTCCTAGTACGATACAAAATAGGGTCAGCCAGACCTGCCTCCGCAAATCCCTTAAGGCGCAGGAGGCAGCTGTCACATTGTCCACAAGCCTCATCCCCACCCTGATAACAACTTGTTGTCAGGTAAAGCGGCGCACTCAGCCTGTTCCCCAACAGCACAATATCTCTTTTGGTCAGATTTATCAATGGCGTTTCAATTATTGTTTTCCGGCCATCCTCAGTAGCCGCTTTTGTAGAATAATTAGCTAACTGCTGGAACAAAGCGATAAACTCTGGCCGGCAGTCAGGATATCCTGAGTAGTCAAGTGCATTAACGCCAATATATATCCGGTCAGACCCGGTTACCTCAGCGTAGCCAAGAGCGTAGCTTAAAAATATTAAGTTTCTGGCCGGTACATATGTAACCGGTACCCCGCTAGCGTCAATATTGCCCTGGGGAACAGCCAAGCTAGTGTCTGTTAGCGCGCTGCCGCCAATAGCCTCCATATTGGTCTCAATAACTAAATGGCGGTCAACATGATAATGCTGAGCTACACTGGCTGCAGCTGCAAGCTCCCTGCTATGCCTCTGGTGATAGTTGAAACTGATTGGTAACAGCTCATACCCTTCACTGTTGGCGACAGCCATACATACAGTCGAATCCAATCCGCCTGATAGTAGCACAACTGCCTTTTTATTCATAAGCGATCCCCTTATCCTGTGTGTATTTACATTAAGCCCTAATAACGTTAACAATGCTCAAACCTTTATTACGTTCCAAATCAATATATTGCTGGTCCTCAGTCACAACGATTGGCCTGGAGGCCATAAATTGCCCTAAGTAAATAACCTCGGCATGCCGGCCATCGCTTAACTCAACGATATTGCCAACAAAGTAGTCGCGAACGTTATTTAAGAAAACAGTGCAGATAGCCGGGTCTAGTTTGTTGAACATTTCACCAACAATTATCTCGACAACGGCAAAGGGCGAAATCTTGCGATGATAAACCCGGTCAGAAGTCATAGCATCATATATGTCTGCAATCGCAATAATCTTAGCATATTTGTGAATATTATCACCTGAAACAGTGAAAGGGTAACCACTTCCATCAAAACGCTCATGATGCTGGAGAACCCCATAGATGACTCCCTTGGGGGCATTGGGAGTATCGCGGACCAGCTGATACCCTCTGATTGTATGAAGACGCATAATCTCCATCTCTTCCAGGGTAAGCTTACCGGGCTTATTCAGTATCTCAAGCGGAATCTGGGTCTTACCCACATCATGCAGCAACCCGGCCAGCATCAAGTCTTGTAATTCCTGACCGGTATACCCAAGCCATTTACCTAATACACCGCAAATAACAGCAACATTAACAGAGTGATGAAAGGTATAGTCATCCTGCCGGCGGACCATATGCATATGATTAATTACACCAGTTGTGTTAATAAGCGGCTCAATGGCATTATTCACTAATTCTCGCATGGTTGTAAGCGGCACTTCTTTATAAAAACGAAGCTTTAAAAATGAGTCCTTTAATAAAATTACGGTGTGATCATAATCAGCATAAAACTTTTTCTGAAGAACTGTTTCCGGAATAGAAAAATCGATCTCAAGCTCTGATGATACTAGTTCTTTGATAAATACGGTACTTATATCCCAGAATTTTAAGCCTGCAATCATACTCTCTGAAAGAATTGTGCCTTCACTTAATATAACTCTATCGTCGTTAGTTAGCACCATTCGTCCAATTTCCATGCCAGACTCAACAGCGCTAATGGGATACGGTTTAATCCGGTACTTAGTGCTCACCTTGCTTCCCTCCCCCGCTCAACTGACCTTGTTTTGCCCATTAGCGAAAAAGTTACAATATTAACAATATAATTTTACATGATTTCGTTTTTTCCTGCTAAAAAGTTCCCAAATTACTTATATCTGCTCAAAAGTCTTAAAATGAAGCTTACAAACCTGCTTTAACGCATCTTTTCCGTACCTAACGGCAAAATCCCGGGCCACTGGCACCACCTGGACTGCCCCCTTGGGAAATACCATGTCATACTGGGCTGCAAGAGCAGCCATACTTCCTAAAAAGCGGTCCCGGGCCAAGATGGAGGCTGCTGCCACCGCAACATTACGCTCGGCTTTGTGCATCTGCACCAGCGTAATCGTCCTGCCTTTTTCCATAAGCTCAGCCTGAATAAAACGCTCATGCGCAAATTGATCGGCTAAAGCAAATTGGGCTGGTTCTTTAGCCAGCAGGCTTTCAAGTGCCCGGGCATGTGAGAACGCCAAAAGGTGGTTAAGATTTCTTCCGGCATTGCTAAACTGGCTGTAGGTGGCGTTATAATCAGCAGGCATCCATTCCAGTTCCACAAATTTGCCGGCACATTCCTCGCGGATCCGCACTGCCAATGCCCGATTTTTCTCATCTGACAGCGCTTTACTGTCCTTAACACCGACAGCGGTAAGTCTACCGGCCGACTGGTCGTCAACAAGTACAGCAGCCACAACCAGCGGACCAAAAAAGTCACCTTTGCCTGATTCGTCAAGACCGATCCATTTATTATCAAAATCTTTTACACCTTCAAAACCCGGCGGCCGCCCGGCAAACATGTGTGACTTTGCGGCGTCCGCCCCGGTGGCAATTGGTATTTGCCCCTGGGTAATGGCCGATACTGCCTCTTTAAGCGGTGACTGTGAGCCCCCTACAACAATGCTGATGCCTTTTTTGCCACTATAAATATTAACAGTCACAGCAGTCTGTCCATCTGAGACTTTTAGCTGTCTGCCGTAATTGATCGGCTTATCTGCAGTGATTTTATAGCCGGCCTGGGCAAAGCGTTCAGACAAAACAGCCAGCCTTGCACTTAATATATCCATTCATATACCTCTAACAAAATGACATCGCTTCTTTAAGAGCCAGATGCTGGATTACCTTGAGCGGCAGCCCCAGCTCCTCCGCTATTTTACGGCAATCTTCATATTCGGGTGCCACATTACATATTTTACCCTGATATGAGCTAATTTTTACTTTGACATCCCCCCAGGGCAGTCCCACAACAATAAACTCGCGATTGGCGATAGCCCTTGTTACCGGGTAGAAACGCATACCGATAGATGTTGTCTCTTCTAAAATAACCTCAGCGATCTTTGCCTGACAATCCTCAAGCAATAACGCCGACAGTTTAGTTGCTGGCCGGCCTTTTTTCATGATGATCGGTGTAAGCCACACGTCAAGCGCTCCGGCAGCAAAAAGTTTGTCCATTATATAACTGTATAGCTCAGGATTCTGATCATCAATATTGGCTTCAACCACCAGATAGGGCTTGTCATCCTGCCCCTCAATCTGTCCTGATATGGCGTCTGCCGGTATTTCTCCCAGATATAACCGCAAAACATTGGGAATATCCAGATCCCAGGTACCGGCGCCATAGCCAACATGACTACTAATAAAGCCGTCAGGCATGGGACCGTAACCCCGGCCCAGTGTTGCCACTACTGCCGCCCCAGTCGGGGTTACCAATTCCTTGGCAATATCCCCCTGATAAAAGGGGATGCCACGCAACAATTCAGCGGTTGCCGGGGCCGGCACCGGTATCAGGCCATGACAACACTTGACGAAACCACTGCCTACATGAAGCCGGGAGGCATAAATCTGCTCAACACCTAAATAATCGAACGCCCAGGCAACCCCAATAATATCAACAATCGAATCAACAGCCCCAACCTCGTGGAAATGGATTTCATCAACCGGAACACCGTGAACCCTGGCCTCAGCCTCAGCCAGACGGGTAAATATCTGTTTACTTGTCTCTTTAACAACAGGCGTAAGTGCTGATTGCTCAATAATGTTCATTATGTCTGCCAGATTGCGATGGTGATGCCCGGCATCATCAACCCTGACATCCAGATATAAAGCACTGATCCCCCCCTTATCAACCCTTGTTATCGACAACTCATAGCCGGTTACCGGCAGTTTTGCCAATTCGGCCCGGAGTAGTTCTTCAGGTGCTCCAATATCAATTAAAGCACCAAGCAGCATATTACCACTGATGCCGGCAAAACAGTCCAGATAAATAGTCTTACATTTTGTAGCCATAATCCAAATCACCTCATATGATTAATAATACTTGCTAACCGGCCTGCGCCGAAGCCATTATCGATATTGACAACACCAATTCCGGCTGCGCAGCTGTTGAGCATACTTAATAATGCCGACAGACCACCGAAATTTGCACCATAACCAATACTTGTCGGCACAGCAATAACCGGTTTTGAGGCCATGCCGCCAACCACACTGGCCAGAGCTCCCTCCATGCCTGCCACAACGATCAGAACATTCGCTTCTTCAATAAATCTCCGTTGGTCTAAAAGCCTGTGAATGCCAGCCACGCCGACATCATACACCCTTTTTACCTTATTACCCATCATCTCGGCCGTAATAGCAGCCTCTTCAGCTACAGGAATATCACTCGTCCCGGCACTCATGACCAAAATAACGCGTTCCTGATCCACCGGAGGTTTTTGGCGTTCAATAGTAATTAGCCTGGCTAACTCGTGATACTGCGCATCAGGCAAAACGCTTTTAACCGCATCATACATCTCTCTGGTGGCCCTTGTTGCTAAAATACTGCGATTATACACAGCAAGCCTGTCCATAATTGCCAGTACCTGCTCCACGGTTTTCCCCTGGCAAAAAACCACTTCAGCAAAACCCTGCCGCAATAGCCGGTGATGATCAAGTTTTGCAAATTCTAGATCTTCATAAGGCAATATTTTCAGTTTTTCAATCGCTTCATCCAGCGAGAGACCGCCTTTCTTAAACTCTTTGAGCAGGTTGCTTACGTAATCAATATCCACTTCTCCACCTCGTCCAACTTTTCATTTATTCCTGTGCAGTTTGAGTCAAGCGTAACATATGTAAACCCCAGCCTCTTTATACCTGCCGCTAGGTCTGGCTACTAAAGCAGATAGTTTAGGCAGCACCAGATTGTCCCAGGTACGCTGCTGAAAAATGTTCCTTTTTGCATAATAACACCTCTGGGGCGGATTGGCAACAACGTCAGTAATTTACCCGTTGAAAGAGATATTACCCTCTCATTTTAGCAACATAAAGACATAATGTCCTAATGGGCATTATGTCTTTATAAGAATTCAATATTAACAGTTAAAATCCTGTTAGAGGTTATCTTTTTTTAATTCTGCAGTTGGAGAGCCGGATGACAACTTTTCAACAGCACTTCCAGTGACTCAATAATTTTTAGCTGCGTTTCTTCCATCAACAACATTCCGTGATTTAATAATATCACCTGCGGATTGAGCCGGATTTGCGTCTCACGGACAGCCATTTCCAAATGCCCGATAGCTAACTCCATTTGTTCAGCAGCAGCCAACACCTGACTATCCAGCAATCGCTCTAAGAGTATATAGTGGTAGGTTTGCACTAGCTGCGCAGCCTGGCTATAACCCTCACTATTATAATGATAACGGGCAAATTCTGAAAAATGATTAACAAACCCGGTGAATTCATGACTAGTGGCAAGTGTCATATCAGATACTGCACAATAGATTAGTTTGTTTAGCTCATGAATATAGCTATTTTGCACCCTCATTAATGCCAGCAAATTATTAAGTTCTTCCATCTGGTTAAACAATGGCATCACCCCCAAGGCGGCGCGTCTAAGAACACTATGATGTATGATATTCAGTTTCTAAGCATTATGTCACTAAAGAACATGAAAAGCCGTCGCTGAGCGGTTCGGTAAGAACGCCCGGCGGCGGCTAAAGCTACTCTATATTATACTATTTATAAATATCAGGATTGACACAGGTAAGCGGCCTATTTCCGGTAAGGACGGCAATAATATTGTTGGCGGCAATTTCAGCCATGGCATTGCGGGTTTCGACTGTTGCATTCCCCAGATGCGGCGCCAGAACCACATTATCAAGCAACTCCAGTCCGGCAGTCACTTTCGGCTCAAACTCGTAAACATCAAGCGCCGCTCCGGCAATTGTTTTATTTCGCAGCGCCACCAGCAAAGCGGCCTCGTCAATTAGCGGGCCACGCGCTGCATTGATCAGAAATGCCGTTGATTTCATGCTGGCCAGCTCTTTAGCACCAATCATATGCTTCATCGTTGGGTTGTAGCTCTGATGAAATGTTAAAAAATCGGCTGTCTCAATCACATCGGTAAGCGGCATAAATTCAAGCCCCAGCTCTTGTTCTATTTCGGTGCTTAGCCGGGTCCGGGTATAATAGATTATGCGCATGTCAAAGCCTTTGGCACGTTTAACGACCGCTTTACCGATATTGCCCATGCCGACTACCCCCAGTGTCTTGCCTGATACTTCGACACCCAGGTGGTAAAGTGGTGCCCACCCCGTAAACTTACCGGCCCGCGTGGTTTTGTCGCCTTCAACAATACGGCGGGCAATAGCCAGAATGAGACCCCAGGTTAAATCAGCAGTAGCATTTGTCGAAACCTTCGGGGTATTGGTCACCGGAATTCTGCGGGCTGTAGCGGCAGGCACATCGATATTATTAAAGCCGGCACCGTAATTGGCAATAATCTTTAAACCGGGATTTGAGTGAATAATATCCGCATCAATGCTGTCAGAAAGCAGGCATAACAAAGCATCCTTGCCTGCCAGACCATCGACAATCTCCTGTTTAGTCAATAAACGGAGGTCGTTATGCATTGTTACCTCATAATGCCGGGACAGCATATCGGCTGCAATCTGAGGAATGATCCCTGAGACAAATACTTTTTGTTTCACGCTAACAGCTCCTTTTTTATAACCTGCCTGACCTTGTCTAAGCATTATATATTTTACCAAAATTCGCTTAATTATGGTAGACTCCCCTAGCAGGATAACCGATCTTTTGTAACGAATAATTGGAAAAAGATTTATTGAGGAGGTTTTATATGGCAATGCTTTCCATGACCGACCAAGCCTTCGACTATATTAATAACCAGGGTAAACCTGTATATCTTGAGCTTTTCCAGGTCATTAGCTGCTGCATTGATCTGAGAGAAAGCCCGGCTGTGCGCTTAGGCCAGCCTCATAACCCTGAAAACTACACCCGCGAAGAAATCCGGGGTATTATGGTATATGTCCCCCATGAACTGCCTAACATCCCACTGACGATTACCCTCAGCAACTTTTTTTCGTTTAAAAAACTGGTTATTGAAGGCTGGCAGCTAGCCTAAAGAAAGCCCTGGCGTTAAACGCCAGGGTTCTTTTCTGTCAGATCAGTTTTTTCTTCTCTAAAATAATTCTGCATTTTATCAATAAGCAGATAGACCAGCGGGATAATAACAAGCGTCAAAAAGGTCGATGTAATTAACCCGCCAATAAGCGCAACACCCATCGAGGAACGGATTTCCGCCCCGGCACCAATGCCTAATGCAATTGGCAGCATCCCAAAGATCATAGCCATGGTAGTCATTAGGATTGGCCGCAGCCGCACAGAACCGGCCTCCACCAGCGCATCAATAATCGGCACCCCTTGCTCTCGCTGCTGGTTCGCATAGTCGACCAGTAAAATAGCATTTTTAGTTACCAGACCCATGAGCATGATAACACCAATCAGAGACATGATGTTAATCGTATTCCCTGCTATCAGCAAGCCAAGGACAGCCCCAACCAGGGAGAATGGCAATGACAGCATAATGGTCAACGGATGAATAAAGCTTTCAAACTCTGCTGCCAGTACCATGTAAATCAAAACGACAGCTAATACCAATGCTTTAGTAATCTCGTTAAACGAGCTTTCCATCATCTGCGCCTGACCTACCAGCTTGTGGGTATACCCCATCGGGAGATTAAGACCCGGAATAAATTCTTTTACTTTAGCAATTACCTCGCCGGGGGAGGTACCCACAGCGTTAGCATAAACAATGACCTGCCGTTGGCGGTCTTCGCGGTCAATCTGCGTTGGGCCGGAGGAAAGCTTTACCTCCGCAATATCGCCTAGCCGGATAAAGCCATGCTGGCCGCTAATCCGCAGATTGGCCACATCCTCCAGGCTGAGCCTGTTTTCCTGTTTTAGCTGAACCCGGATATCATAATCACTGTCAGCAACATTATATTGATTCTTAGCTGTTGAGCCTAAAAAAGCAATTTGTACCGCCTTGCCGGCGGCAGTCGCATCAAGGCCGACATCCCCTAACCGGTTCGGGTCAAATTTAACCTGCACCTCAGGTTCAGATTGCTCACTTGATATGTCAACATCGGTAGTACCGGGGATCTGCTTAATTTTCTCTGCCAGTGTATTGGCGTACTGATTCAGCGTATCAAGTT
The DNA here is from genome assembly GCF_035561255.1 of Sporomusa sp. Classification (GTDB taxonomy): domain Bacteria; phylum Bacillota; class Negativicutes; order Sporomusales; family Sporomusaceae; genus Sporomusa. Next base: position 18,793 of record NZ_DATMXX010000026.1, read on the forward strand.
CTGGGCCACGCAGCGCTACCTGAATTGGACGGGAATCACCGCGCCCCTGGCTTTGGCCTGTTGATACAGATACCTTTAGACCTTTGACATTTCGAAACTGAACGCGCAGTGAATCCATAATCTGCATCATGGAACGTGAGCGCTTACTTGAATCTACTAACCGGATACCAACCATGGAACGGTACACCTGACGGTTCGTACCGACAACCATATATGCTGATTCAAGCTCGGGAATAGCCATAACCTCTTTCTCGACCTGAGCCATCAATTCTTTACTGCGTTCGATGGAGGTTCCGGCCGGCGCCATCACATTGATATTGAATTCGCCCGAGTCATAGGTAGGCTGAAACTCTGAGCCCAGAAAGGGCAGCAATAAAGCGTTGAGGAACAGGGATAACAGGGCCAGGGCCACAAGCTTCCTGGGTCGCTGCAGCGCCCAGTATAAAATCTGCCGGTAGGTTTCCCGGAGCGACTCAAAACCGTGCTCCCACTTATCCAATAGCGCCTCCAGCCAGCGCAAGCGACGACCTGCTGCATCATGACCTGTCTTAAGCCAGTAAGCTGACAACATCGGTGTAAGGGTAAAAGCCACAAACAGGGAGAATGCCACTGCAAATGCGACAGTCAGCCCGAATTGCTTGAAATATTGACCGATAATCTCGCCCATGTTGCCAACAGGCACAAATACAGCCAGGATAGAGAAGGTTGTTGCCAAAACGGCCAGCGATATTTCTTTAGTCCCTTCACGGGCTGCAGCCATAGGGCTTTTCCCATCCTCCATATGACGGAAGATATTTTCCACAATAACGATAGCATCATCAATGAGGATACCCACCGCTAAGCTAAGGCCCATGAGCGACATGTTGTTAAGGGTAAAATTCATCACCTTCATCAAAAAGAAGGTGGATATAATTGAGGTCGGAATGGCAATGGCACCAATTACCGTAGCCCGTGTATTGCGCAGAAACAGGAAAGTGATGGCTACTGCCAGCAAGCCGCCAAACACCATGGATACCATAACATCATCAACACTGTCTCTAATATAAGTGGCGTTATCCCGTACCTTAGTCACCTTAATATCTGGCGGCAGCACGTTCTGCTCCAACTGCTGCATCGACTGCTTGACTTTTTCAGCAACCCCCACCGTGTTGGTACCGGACTGCTTCTGAATTGACACAATCACGCTGGGCACACCGTTTGTCGCGGCATAGGTGCGTTCTTCAGCCCAGGTATCCTGGACACTGGCCACATCCTGCAGGCGCACCAGACGCCCCTCTTGGTTAAGAACGATAATATTCCTGATATCATCGACACTCTCATATTTACCAATTGTTCTAACCGTCAGCTCAATACCTTTTTCCGTAACCCGGCCCCCCGGGGTATTGATATTGTTGTTATTAACAACATCAAGCAACTGCTGTAAGGAGAGACCATAGGCCTCAAGCTTACGCGGGTCGGCCAGAATCTGGATCTCCCGTTGAGCAGCCCCGTACACACTGACCTCGGCTACCCCTTCCAGTTGCTGGATCTGGTCCTTAACAATATCCTCAGCAATCTTTCTGATCTCACCGCGCTGCCTGACGTCTGACGCCAGGCTGAAAGTAAGAATCGACTGCGCAGTAATATCAAACCGCTGCACTACCGGTTCATCAATCTGCTCCGGCAGCCGCCGCCGGACCCCGGCAACCTTTTCCCGCACATCATTGGCAGCCATCTTAGGGTTGGTACCCAGCTCAAATTCAATGGTAGTCTGAGATACGCCCTCCCGTGATACTGATGACAGGGTCTTAATACCGGCAACCGAGCTGACAGCATCTTCAATGGGTTTGGTAATAAGGCTCTCCATCTCCTCCGGTGAGGCACCGGTATAGGTGACACTGGCCATAACAAGGGGAAACTCTACATCAGGATAAAGATCAACCCCCAGACCGGGATATGAGGTTAGGCCAAATACTACCAGCAGCATAACCAGCATGGTGGTAAATACCGGCCGTCTTATAAAAACGTCAATCATTTACTTGCCAGCCTCCCCGGGCGCTCCCAGTCTGACTGTGGAACCATCCCGCAGTTTGTTCTGGCCGGCGATTACAATCTTTTCGCCTTCCTTAACACCATCAACCACCTCGGCCCAGCCACCGCCTACATACCCCAGGGTAAGGGTACGCTGCTCAACCTTGTTATCAGCGGTAACCACATAAATGGTCTTAATATCTTCCTTCATTACCAACGCCGTTTCCGGCACGGCAATCGCTTGCGCGTGGATTTGCCCAGGAACTTCAACCTTAGCAAACATCCCCGCCTTCAGGATATTTTGCTGATTAGGGATTGACACCTCGGCAATAAACGTCCGCGAAGGCATCGCAGCAACTGGCGACACCCGGGTAATGCTGCCGGTAAACTCCTGATTGCCCAGGGCATCTACCTTGACCTTAACACTGGCACCTTGTTTAAGTTGAGTAATCTCGGCTTCGCCGACAGTAGCTTTTGCCAGCAAGGTGCTAATGTCAGCCACAGTTACAATGGATGACCCTGCTTTGGTGTAAAAACCCGGCTGCAAAAAGCGCTTGACAACTACGCCACCGCGTGGCGCAGTCACAGTGGCACCTGTTAGTTTGCTATCATAGAGGGCCATTGCGCCCTCAGCCGCTCTGACCTGACCTCCGGCTAAATCCCGCTTAGTCCTGGCCGAGTCCAGCGTTTGTGTGGAAACAGCCCCCTGTTTAGCCAGTGTTTCCATCCGCCTAAAATCAAGTTCTGCCTGCTCCAGATTGGCCTTAGCCTGTAACAGGCTGCCCTCGGCCTGGATAACCTGGGCCGAAAGTTCTCCCATATCAAGCACAGCTATCGTCATCCCGGCAGAAACGGAATCTCCCTCATCGACAGTGAGCTTGTCGATACGTCCGTCAACTTTGCTGGAAATATCAGCATTCCATACTGGTTCAAGATTAGATGAGAAGGTTAACACCGGGGTAATATCCCGCCTGGTTACAGCTGCAACCTCGACAGCTACGGCCTGTCCCTGAGACACCCGGGCAGCCCGTTCTTTGCCGGTTTGCATGTTACTGTAAATCCGGTAGCCAACAATACCCGCCAAAACAAGTGCAACAACTGCTACAATAATAATTGCTTTTCTCTTCTTGCTTGCCAACCCGCTCATTCCTCCAAAAGAATAAATTAGATACCCAATTCCTATTCGACAGCTAAATAGGCTCTCCTGCAGTGAAATGTTAAATTTTCGTTATGTTCATTAACCAGCCATGTGTAAATATTTTCCTGTATTTTCCATGTAATCTTACTATAAAAGTGTGACAAAAGTATGACAAAAGCTACCCACCGGTTGTAATTGGCAGCAGCCCTGTTTTAGCTGCTCTTTTTTACTTGCCGCTTAAGCAGATCACTTCGAAATTAACAAAACAAACAGCCCTGTCACCCGCAGGACTGTTTACTAATATATATGATAACAGGAGTGTATATGGTATAATTAGTAAAACAATTGTTAAACTTTTTAACCGGTTTAGGGAGTGAATACAGTGAAAAAAACACTTTCCCAGCAAGGATTTTTGCTCATTGAAGTGTTACTAGCTATTGTTATTATTTCAACCGCCTTAATAGCAATTGGCGGCTTATTTCTGCACACAGGAAAATCAGCTAACACCTCTACAGAGTATACAACAGCTGCCAATTTAGCACTAAAACAGTTCGAATACCTGAAGCTCCGGCAACAAGGTACGAACCCAATCTTAACTACTACAACCACTTACCCCTATAAGCGTAATGATTGGCTTGATAGTGACTTGGAGACTACGGCAACATCTTCAAATCCTGTTTTTTCTGTAAATACAACGGCAGTTCAGTGCACCGAAGAGAATGCCTCTAATTTGGTGGAGGTTACAGTAACAGTAAGTTGGCATAACAAACAAAACATCGCTTATGCAGTACCATTTACAACCTTCTTCCCTAAAGTAGCCCCTCCCTCCTAAAACTATTTATCGGAAAGTGGAAAGGAAGTATTGATGAAAAGCAATTACACTAAACAAGCCGGAGTTACTCTAATAGAGATTCTCGTTTGGATAACCTTAACCGCCATACTAGGATTAGCTTTAAGCGGGCTATTCTCCTCTTTAGTTAAAAATTATATGTATGGGCAACGACGATATGATGTTCAGCAAACTGCAGATCTGGTTTTGTTAAATATTTCAAATAATTTACGTTACGGCAATAACTATGATATTAAAGCATACACACCAGCCTTTAAAAATGAAGCCTTATACTATGAATCTATCAGGCCAGATGAATTTATCAGCCCCAACGAACCAGGCAAATTTTTATATTACATCGACAAAAACGATTTTCATTTTTACCAAGTTCCTTTTGCGGGGGGAACGCCCATACGGGTTCCCGGGCACTCATTTGTTAAGCCTACCGACATTCGCATTACTGAAATACCAGATCCGGAAACACCAATTTTTGAAGGCAATTCTACTCACATGAATATCTCTGTTCGTGTCACTGACACCGTGTACAATCAATTTATTGATCAAACAATCATGATTATACCAATTAACTCATTCGTAAAGTAGGAGGGCGAAATTATGCTGAAACTAATACGTAACTCAAAAGGGTCGGCAGGTATGCTTGCGATAATGGCTATGTTATTTCTCGGCATTATCGGGGGTGCTTATGCCACATTGAGTGCCAGTAATATTGCCACTGCCGCCCGTACACGTGATGACATTGCCGCTCAATATCTGGCTGAAGCGGGAGCGCAGTGGGCATTAGCTTATTTGCCTAGTCATTTGGCAGATGTACCAAGTAATGGCTCAGAACTAAGTCTCCCCGTTGTTAAGCGAAATTCCGGAACTCCTACTGCTGGTACTTATACAGTAAAAGTAAAAAAAGATCAATCAGACTCAAGTATATTCACAATTATATCTACTGGTCATGTAAATAATTCAGAGATTAATGTCATTTTGACAGTAAAAGCCGAAGGCGGTAATGGAGGTGGTGACGAAGGCGAGGCTAATAACGCCATATTTAAATATGCAGCATTTGCTCAAAATGATATGACATTAAACAATAATGCAAAAATAGCCGGTAGTATACGAACGAATACTGCTCTTAATATTAATGCCAACAGTGTAAAAGTAGAAGGAAAGGCGTATTACCAAACTCTCGGTAGCAATACATTAACTAATAAATCTACTGTTAATGACAACATTGATAACGGTAATGATCTAGTAAAAAATACTGATACTTTAACCTTAGATGTAGATAAACTAATGAAAACCATCCCCTCATTAACTAAAAGTGGTTCTAACTTAAAAACTTTGATACAAAACAATGCAAACAGTGGTAATAC
>NZ_DATMXX010000027.1:0-3616 GCF_035561255.1 Sporomusa sp.
GGATAATATCGATTGCTGGCAAATATATATCTTCGTTCAACAAAGTAATCAGCTACTTAGGAAATACAATTGCAAAGGAATTAATTATGCCGACAATCAATTTTAATGGACAGATTTTTCATTACACCCTGCGCCTGGACAAGCGCCGGAAAAACATTCAAATACGGTTGCTGCCAACTGCTATAGTCGAGATTATCGCGCCTGCAAAACTAACTATTAATGAAATTGAACATATCTTTACAACAAAAAGCAGGTGGCTGACAGGGCGTCTGAAGAAATTATCCGACCTTGCTGCAAACCCTGTAAATCAACGGTTGGTATCAGGTTCCCAGTTATTATATAAGGGTGAGCCACATACACTTACGGTTCTGCCTGGCAGCAAACCAGAGCTAGTACTAAAACCCGGAGCGGTTTTTGTAAAACTTCCTGCAGGCAACCCAGGGGTTAACCCGGATGCTATGACTGAGCAAATAATAAAAGCCTGGCTTGTTGACCAGGCTGGCAAATTATTCTTCGACAAAACCAAGCAATGGGCAACAGCAATCGGCGTATCCCCTGCCCGAATTACGATTAAAGACCAGAAAACACGCTGGGGCAGTTGTTCAAGCCTTGGTAATATAAATTACAACTGGCGGATTATCATGGCACCGACGCAGGTAGCAGATTACCTGATTATTCATGAATTGTGCCACCTGTTAGTCCCCAATCATTCAGCCAGGTTTTGGGAACAGGTTAGCCGATTTGCGCCAGATTATCCGGAATGCCGCAAATGGCTTGCAGATAATGGCAAGCTATTATCCCGGATACTTTAATTATTTGCACTGGTTTAATTGTTTACCCTGTATATACTTTGACAATAACTCGGCTGTAGTACTGGTAATCTTCAGACAGGTTTGCCGCTGTTCCGGACTACCGAATTCGTGGCAGTTAAGCACCCGGCAACAGGCTGCGCCAAACTGCTCAGAAAATATATTGTGAAACTCCTGAGCACTGCTATAGACCGGCCCCCGGTTTTGGTCATTGCTGGCTCGCCCCTGTAGCATGCCTAGCACCATCGTCGCCCCAGACAACGCACCACACATACATCCTGCATGGCCAAGACCACCGCCAAAGCCTGAAGCCATTTTAAGAGCCTCATCCGGAATGTTTAGGTTTAGCATATCACGAAAAGTCCGTGCGACTGCCTCTGCACAGTTATAGCCTGCTTTAAAATTTTGTTCTGCCAGTTCTTTAGCGCTTAAATTGTTTTGCTGCTGGTCTATCATATAAAAATCTCCCCATCAAAATTTTATTATACTAGCCCCTCTGCCTGCGTTCCGGCAGAGTTTTCTTAAACTGTGGCTTCCTCTTCAATAAACCCAAAAGGCAGACAGATTCTTACCGTTGTTCCGCCCTCTTGCTCACTAAAAATCTCAATTCCAAATTGAGAGCCAAAATAATGCTGGATGCGTTTATGGACGTTGGTGATTCCTAACCCCGTTGCTTGACCTTTGCCAGCAATTCTTTTCTCGTTCATAAAAATGCGTTCTATCTGACCTTTGGTAACACCAACTCCAGTATCATTTACCATAATCTCTACCCGGCTGCCACACCGCTGCCCGAAGATATTGATATTGCCACCACCGCGTTTGGGCTCAAGACCATGAATAATCGCATTCTCGACCAGCGGCTGCAGTGTCATAAAGGGAATTCTTTGTTCCAGTAGTTCTTTAGGAATGTTGATTGAAGCCTGAATCCGGTCACCAAAGCGCATTTCTTGTATCAACAGATAATTTTTTATATATTGGACTTCTTCACCAACAGTAACCATTTCATCAATATTGCGCAAGTTATTTCGCAATAGATCTGATAAAGCATAAACCACTTCCTGGGTACGGGGTGCCCCTTCCAACAGAGCGAGCCGGGCAATGGTATTTAACGTGTTGAATAAAAAATGCGGATTAACTTGTGACAATAAAGCCTTCAGTTCTGTTTCCCTTAAAACCTTCTCCAGATCCGCCTTTGCTTTTAACTCACTCATTAATTGAGTTTGAGCTATATTAGCCATAGCAATCTCTACAATATAATTTGTCATGATATATAGCAGATCAGCTGCAGCCTTCACCCGCTCTTCCGGGACTATTCGAATTTCAGCCAGCCTCTCAAGGACAGCACTTTCATTGAGATTCAAGTCAGCTATTGCTTTTAACACTTCATTGGCAATGTCCATTCCGTCTTGAGGCAATACTACTTGACCTGCTAAAAAGCCACCCAAATGCTGTTGATTTAATATAATTGGGGCTCCCAAATCAGTAAGTCCACTATGACAGCGGTATACTGAAGGGCATAATTGCCTGGCAGCCATCCTGCCACCACAGTCATCTGAACCTATACACCGGGATAATCCTTCAGGTGTTGAACGAATAAGGTTACACAACCGGGTAAAATTACTGGGGTTGGTGACTGGCTGCCCGGCACTGTCAACAATTACAGCAGCCAAGCCGGTAGCTTCTGAGAACTTATCCTGAATCTCTTGTAGCACTTTAACATTAACAATATCCGCCAACGTTAAACCGTGATTGTGCATAATAACCCCTCCAAAACACTGGCCTGGTTTCAAGAGCATAAATTGTTTTCAAAAAATTTAGTCTTGGTATATTATTTTGCTGTCCTGATAGCAAACTCCTGCCACAAGCACTAACAATCCCTCAAGTGAAAAAAATAACACCCCTGTATAGGAATGTTATCTAATACGTTTAACAACTAATGCAGCTATTATGCCACCCAAAATGCCTGTAACTAGCTGCGGCCAGCTCATTGCCAACATGATGCCGGCAGCAAGTTTGGGTGGAACCTCAATAACGGTAAGCAGCCATAAAAACGCCCCATATAGGACCCCGGCCTTGCCAATTGTTCCAAGCCCAACGGCCAAAACACGGCCTCCCCAGCGCAGATTGCTTAAAAAGAGCCCAATATACACCGCGTTGCCTAACGCAACAGGCACAATAAACACCGGCAGCGGTAAAAGCTGTTGAAAATATGCTACTATTGGCGCTATTGAGGCAATCATAAGTGCTGGCCACAAACCAACCTTTTCTGCAGCCAAAAGCAATGTGGCATTGACTAAACTACCAATAATAAAGGTAGACAGGCCAGGCGGTAAAGGAATAAAAAATCGCAGTGACTGGAATATCAGCGTAAGCGCTAATAAAAGAGCCGCCCTTGTAATAACCTGATGTTCAGACAAAATCTCCGATCCTCCTGACTATCGACGACGCCTATTATTATAGTCGCGTCCGAACATCATATAGCCCAAGAGCGCAAGCAATGCTAAATTACCAATCATGCCATTCATGATCCCTAGGTCTACCAAAACATTAACAACAGTCAGGCCACTGAGAAATATCATGGAGCGTCTCATATCAATAAAGGGATCGCGGCGTAATAGTAAATAAGCGATACCAAGTACTGCCAGATCAATTACCACCCAAGCTAACGAATTATGGAAAAGATACTTAATCATGCTGCCTACAATCATAGTTGCCAGAACTTGAAACCACATCTGATTCATTTACATTCCCCCTGTATTCTTTATATTACGAAAACAAGTTAAAACTTTTACTAAATAAGATTATGC
>NZ_DATMXX010000028.1:0-7663 GCF_035561255.1 Sporomusa sp.
TGCAACTACTTGGCAGTAAATTCTTTTCACTATAGTATCGAAGAAGAATTTACTATATGCTAAGCTAATAATAACTATATCGCTTAGAGGAGAATAATGAATGGATATTCAACTATTTCGCACCTTTCTGCTAGTAGCTAAACTGAGCAACATCACGCAAGCTGCCGAGCAGTTGAATTTCACTCAACCTACAGTCACTGCTCAAATCCGGACGCTGGAAGAACATTTTGGGGTTTCCCTATTCGAGCGTATTGGCAAGAAGCTTTATATTACTGCAGCCGGGCGTGAATTGACCATACATACAGAAAAGCTGTTAACTGTTTACCACGACATTAATACTGAAATGCAGCGTTTTGCCTCATCTGCCAAGCCTATAAGATTAGGAGCCTCGACCACTGCTGCCAGCTATATCCTTTCACCAATATTATTAGATTTTCAAAACAGTTGTATAGCAGCCTCAGTTATTGTTGATATTTGCACCAATCTTCCCATGACCATGAAAGGGCTCCTTGATAATACTTTTGACATAGCTATTGTTCATGACAAAATTAACAACAGTCAAATCATACAATTCGATCTGTCTAAGGAGAAATTAGTCTGTGTGGCTAAACGTGATTTATTTGTCACACAGAACAATTGCCATGACATTAACCAATACCCTTTCATTAATTTCCACCCAGGCTGTGTATACCGAACCAAATATGAGACAGTAGTAAAAGCAGCAGATATTCATTCTGTTATCGAATACAGTGACGCTGAAGCTGTTAAACGAGCCGTGCTGGATGGATTAGGTGCAAGTGTACTGCCTTATGTACTAGTTGAGTCATTTTTAGCAGATGGTACCCTTGTTGAATTAACCAGCACACCACAGCTTACATTCACAATATCTGTCGCCTTTCATAAAAACAAGGTAATAACCCCAGCCATACGCTCACTGCTTTTACTCTTTGCCGAACATGCCACTATTCAAAGCACCCTCTTTGAATATCTTGCCGCCAACTCATAAAAGTTTTTTATTGGTATAATAGTCAACCACAATTTCCCTCGCCCCTTTTATGTACGTTATAATGCTGACAAGACCTTAAGGGGGGAAAGTAATGCGGGCTTGTACCCTGATATGCACTATTGGCATAGTGTTTTTACTTATTGACCAATTTTACAGCGGACTAAACTGGGAGCGTCTGTTTATTGGCGGTTTTGTGATTGTCGGTATATGGACAGATTGCGAACGCTGGTTGCGTTATAAACTTAAGCACAGGAAGCACGGTTAGCAAGGTTGTCATTCCAGCATTCATGTTAATCTCTTGACTGAGCAAATCCCTTACCGAAATTTATTGCGCCATTAACAGTTTGCTCATCTGGATTCCATAATCCTTTAAAACCCTCGTTAACAACAGTAAAACCGCCTGACTTCAACAGCTCGGTAAGCACCTTAACTGATTCGCCACTCCAGCCGTATGTGCCAAACGCAGCGGCTTTCTTATTTTTAAAAGCTAAACCTTTAATCTCTTCCATAATCCCGGCTAAGGATGACAATATCCCCTTGTTAACCGTAGGTGAACCTACCAGGATCGCTTTGGATTTAAAGACTTCTGTAATGATATCATTTTTATCTTTACGTGCTGTGTTATACAATTTGATATTCACTACCTGATCAGCCTGTTTGATACCTTCAGCAATTGCTTCCGCCATTTTGCGGGTGCCATCCCACATCGTATCATACAAGATAGTAATCTGGTTTTCTTGATAATCCTTAGCCCACTCCGCATACTTGGTTACAATCTGCAGTGGGTTATCCCGCCAAATCACGCCATGGCTTGGACAGATCATATTCACTGGCAGGTTAAAGCCAACAACCTCCTGAATCTTACGATCAACCAGCCGGCTAAAGGGAGTAAGGATATTCGCATAGTATTTTATACACTCCTGATACAATTCACTTTGATCAACAAGGTCATTAAACATGTATTCTGAGGCATAATGTTGTCCAAACGCATCATTACTAAACAAGATATTGTCACCGGTAAGATAGTTCATCATAGTATCGGGCCAGTGCAGCATCGGCGCCTCGATAAATATAAATTCTTTGGAACCAATATTTAGCTTGTCCCCTGTTTTGACTACATGAAAGTCCCAGTCCTGATGATAGTGACCTTTTAACGATTTAACCGCATTTGCCGTGCAATAGATTGGGGTGTCAGGAATGAGTTTCATTAATTGGGGCAGCGCCCCGCTATGGTCACTTTCCGCATGGTTAATAATGATGTAGTCGATCTTGTCCAGTGGTATTTCCTGTTTAAGATTTTCAAGAAACTCTTGCGCAAAAGGAAGCCATACGGTATCAATCAAGACATTTTTTTCATCACGGATAAGGTATGAGTTATATGTAGAGCCTTTGTGAGTGGAGTATTCTTCCCCATGGAATTTTTTCAGTTCCCAGTCCACTTTACCTACCCATGTTACGGTTTCGGTGATTTTAAAAGCCATAATTAATGCCCCCTTTAAATTACTATATACCTTTATTATACTACTTCACCACGCCTATGCAGTGATCATAATCACAAAAATCCCCAAACCCTTGGCAGCCCCAAGAGTTGGGGATTTTTTTAACATTATCAGAAAGTACATCCCCTTTCTGATAATAAGTAAGAACGACTAAGGCTTCTGCCGGCGTCCTGAAGGACTTGGCACAAGCCAAGTCTTTTCTTATGGCTAGTCTTCGATGACAATGGTCCAGATACGGACCGGGCCGTGCACCCCGATCGATAAGTCCATCTCAATGTCAGAAGTCCGGCTAGGGCCTGTTATGAAATCAACTGCCGAAGGGAGATTACCCTGTCCACAACGCTGAAGCAGCTCTCTCATCACTGTAGACATAGTGGGCACAATGTCTGATTTCCTCATAACAGCAATATGGGTAGGGGGAAGCAGGCTCACAGAACGTCCGGTAGTGGACCCGTTAAACAGGGCTACTGTTCCAGTGTAGCCGATTGCGTAATCTACCCAGGTAATGCCCACATCCGACTGTTCAGCAATCGCAATAAGTTCCCGGCGAGGCTTCTCGTTATTCCAAAAAGCCGTCTTAACACCCAGCAGTGATGGTTCTATATACTTGCGGAGTGTTGGGTGGTCCCAGAGGATGGCTGATTTTGCATTTAACACTTTGAGCCAAAGCTTTATCTGGTTAGTTGCCTCGCTACCATCGCGAACGATTACTACTTTGCCGGTGAGGGCTTCAAGGTTGGCTTTAAAGAGTTCCAACGGCTGCGTATTCTCAAATTTTTGTTCCCGCCAAAAGGTTGGTGGCCCCACTTCATTCCTCTGAGGCGCATTAGCGAGAGCTTTGTCCCGCCCCAAAGCTTTAGCCACTGTTTGTAAGAATACCGTCTCCCGGGAAATATCTTCATGGATTTCTGTCATATGCTCACCTACTTCTTACGCTTATTCCATCTGTCACGGAAGGTCTTGTCCGCAGCAGCAGGAAGATAGCGGGAGTTAGTCCAGTTAGATAACAGCGGCAACTGGGCTGTAATATACCCATCTTTAACCAATGGCTTTTGCCCTAAAGAAGCAGCCTTCATTGCAAATTTATAGGTACTAGGCAGTTTGAAGAACCGCTTCCACATACCAAAGGCAAACTTTTCGAAGGCATTTGTGTGACCGGCACTAACCCGGTGGGCGCGAAGCTTAAACAACAAATCCTGAAGGGGAATCTTTGCCGGACAGGTACTGGTACAGGCTGCACATAAAGTTGATGCATAAGGCAGCTCACCCCAGAACTCAAAATCGTTCTCAAGTAAAGGGGTAATCACTGATCCTATCGGGCCACCATAAACCGACCCATAGGCGTGACCACCAATCTGACGGTACACCGGACATACATTAAAGCATGCCCCACAGCGGATGCAATTCAGCGACTGACGGTACTCTTCATCAGCCAGAATGCGCGAACGTCCATTATCAACAATAACCAGATGGAATTTTTCACAACCATCAATATCAGTTGGTTTGCGAGGGCCATTAATTACCGATACATAGCTGGTGAGCTTTTGGCCGGTAGCACTTCGCGGCAGCATGGATAAGACGGTTTCCAGGTCTTCAAAGGTAGGAACAAGCCGCTCCATTCCCATGACACTGATAACAACCTTGGGTAAGGCTGTTGATAAGCGGGCATTGCCTTCATTGGTAACCAGCGTAATTGATCCCGTTTCAGCAACTGCAAAATTACAGCCGGTAATCCCGATGTCCGCCTCGATAAATTTACCTCGCAGCGTTTTGCGGGCAAACCGGGTGAGTGCCGGGGTATCAGGTTCAACCTTTTCACCATTCACCTTTGAAAATAAGTCAGCAATCTGGTAGCGGTTTTTATGAATGGCAGGCACAATGATGTGAGATGGTGTTTCACCTGCCAATTGCAGAATATATTCTGCCAAATCACTTTCGACGACCTCCAGGCCGGCCTTTTCCAGTGCAGGATTAAGATGTATCTCTTCAGTAACCATGGACTTGGATTTGACTACCCGTTTGGCATCATACTGCTTACATAGCCCTGTAATTACCGTGCGCGCCTCTTCAGCCGAAACGGCAAAGTGAACTTTCCCGCCTGCTTTGCGCACATTATCTGTCAGTGCTTGCAAATAGTAATCAAGGTTATCAATCGTATGCTGGCGAATGAGCCTCGTCTGCTCCCGCCACTGTTCCCAGTTGGGAAGCTCGCGGGCTGCTTTATCCTTGTTGCCGCTTAGCCGGTCTACCGCTTTGCGGACTGCCTGCCGCATCTGGTCATCCTTTAATGCTTTAACTGCGCGATCCCGAAGGTGTAGAGTCGGTCTCTCACTCACGTTCTCATCCCCTCATCTAATAACTCAGCCATGTGCATTACACGCACATTGGATTTTTGCTTTCTTAGTCGACCGGTAATATTCATCAAACAGCTTAAATCAGTGCCAATAAGCACATCAGCCTTAGTTTCAAGGATATTTCTTACCTTTTCATCCACCATGGCTTCTGATATTTCGGGCAATTTAACAGCAAAGGTACCACCAAAACCACAACAAGCTTCTTCATGTGGCAATGGTACATAATCAATCTCCCGTATATTTTTGAGCAAGGTATGGATGTATTGGTCGGTATTTAGAAACCTGCGGGCATGGCAGCTAGAGTGATAGGTAACTCTGTGCGGAAAGCTGGCTCCTACATCTTCTTTTTTTAGTACCTTAACAACAAATTCACTGAACTCATATACTTTTCCAATAAGTTCTTTAGCCTGGCGGTACTGATCAGAATTCTTTTCAAACAAGACAGGGTAATATTCCTTAATAGCAGTGATGCACGAGCCTGCCGGCGCAACAATATACTCACTGTCTTTAAAGGCGGTAAGCATGGTCTCAGCTACAGGCTTCGCATATTCCCAATAACCGCTGCTTAGAGCCGGCTGACCACAGCATGTCTGCTCCGGAGGAAAGTCCAGCGTCACGCCAAGTTTCTCAAGAACCCTTACCATCGACTCACCAACCTGAGGATACATGCTATCACAAATGCAGGTAATAAATATTGATGCTTTCATTTACAAGTGACCTCCACAAATACAAGATTATCTGACAAGTGGTCAGTTATAGTCTGTGCATATCATCCATCATTATCCTGCTTTTTTTTAAATCGCTAATGCAAATAATAGAATAGATTTCTAGTCTTTAAAATCAGCAGGAGGGACAACACTATGACTTGGACTCAGGAATATGTACCGCTAGGCAATCTGGCTCTATCTGCCTTGGCTGCTTCCATCCCCATAATCGTGATATTCTATTTATTAGCTATCCGCCGGTCACCCGGACAAGTAGCCGGGATTTCAGCATTAGTAGCTGCATTCCTGGTAGCAGTTCTGGTCTATAAGATGCCCTTTTCCACTACCTTAATGGCTGCCTTGATGGGCATAGCCTATGGAATTTTCCCCATCTTCTGGATAGTAATAACGGCTATCTTCATCTATAACATGACTGTTGAAACCGGTAGGTTTGAAGTAATCAAAAACTCTATCGCAACAATAACAGATGACCGGCGCCTGCAAGCACTACTAATTGCATTTTCCTTCGGAGCTTTTCTGGAAGGGGCAGCAGGCTTCGGTACCCCTGTTGCAATATCGGCTGGCATGCTTGTTGGTCTTGGCTTTAATCCCTTATATGCAGCCGGTTTATGCCTTATCGCCAATACTGCACCTGTGGCCTTTGGCGGTATTGGTATCCCGATCATTGTTGCCGGCCAGGTGACAGGCATCGACACAATGAAAATAAGTCAGATGGTTGGTCGTCAACTACCATTTATTTCAGTATTTATACCAATTTGGCTAGTAGTATTGATGGCAGGCTGGAAGGCTACGATGGAAGTACTACCCGCTTGTTTAATAGCCGGTGTCTCCTTTGCTGTCCTGCAGTTCTTCTCCTCCAATTACTTAGGACCAGAACTCCCGGATATCATCTCCTCATTAGCCTCAATACTGGCTCTTACTATTTTCCTGAAAAACTGGAAGCCAGCCTCAATCTGGCGTTTTCCCGGGGAGCAGGGGAATAAATCAGTAGCAGCATCCCTGCCAACCTACTCAACTGGAGAACTTTTCACCGCCTGGGGCCCTTTTATCATTCTTACAGTTATGGTTATTCTATGGGGGCTAAAACCAGTCAAAGCACTCATTGAAGCACCTACGCTCTCTCTTTATGTCCCTGGTCTGCACAATGTTGTTACACAGGTTGCTCCTATCGTCAAAGCACCTGTTACAATGGCAGCAGCTTACAAGATTAACTGGCTTAGTGCAGCAGGAACGGCCCTGTTTATTGCCAGCATAATCTCGGCCATGATCCTGGGAGTCGGACCAGGGCAGTTCTTCAGTATCCTGGGTAAAACATTTAAACAGCTAACAAAACCCTTAATTACTATTCCGGCGGTGCTTGGCCTTGCCTATATTATGAATTACTCTGGCATGAGCTCAACCCTCGGCTTATTTCTGGCAGGAACAGGTTCATTCTTCCCCTTCTTCTCCGCTTGGTTAGGCTGGTTGGGAGTATTCCTTACCGGATCAGACACATCAGCCAATGCCCTATTTGCTAACCTTCAGTCGGTAACTGCCCAACAGGTAGGCGTTGACCCGGTTCTGACGGTAGCAGCCAACTCATCGGGTGGTGTAACCGGCAAAATGATTTCACCGCAAAGCATTGCTGTAGCTACTGCGGCGACAGGTCTTGTAGGCAAAGAAGGAGATTTATTCAGCTTTACGGTAATGCACTCCCTGGCACTGGCAGTGATTGTCGGCGTAATGACCTATCTACAGGCCTACGTCTTGTCGTGGATGATACCGTAAAATTAACTAATATGCTCGCTCCGTGCCGAACAATGAGAACATAAAAAGACCGTCCAAAAAAGCTTGCTTGCTTTTTTGGACGGTCTTTTCCAACATTCCCTCAAAACTAAACAATGTAAGAGTAAATTCATCTGCCAAATGTACCGACCTTGGAAGTAGTTTGAGTGTTACCCCAAACAGTTCTCCCTAGAAAGGAGGTGATCCAGCCGCACCTTCCGATACGGCTACCTTGTTACGACTTCACCCCAATCATCGGCCCCACCTTAGACGGCTAGTTCCATTGCTGGTTACCCCACCGGCTTCGGGTGTGAC